>DASZQH010000109.1:0-4775 GCA_035549805.1 Burkholderiales bacterium | reverse complement strand
AAGCAGCGCCTGATCTTCGAGGCGTTCCAGCAGGCCGACGGCACGACCAGCCGCGAGTACGGCGGCACCGGGCTGGGGCTATCCATCAGCCGCGAGCTCGCGCGCCTGCTCGGCGGCGAGATCCAGCTCGAGAGCACGCCGGGGCAGGGGAGCATCTTCACGCTCTACGTCCCGCTGCGCTACCAGGCGTACGACGCGGTGCCGCCGGCGCGCGAGGTCAACACCGCGCCCGCGCTCGCCGCTTCGCTGCAGCGCGCGCCGATCGTGCCCGAGCTCGAGCCGACTCCCGAGCCGGCGCCGGCGTCGGTCGACTCCGGCGACGCGGCCGAGATCGCCCCGCACGCCGCGGCGGCGCTCGCCGGGCGCAAGGTGCTGGTGGTCGACGACGACATCCGCAACGTCTTCGCGCTCACCAGCGCGCTCGAGGCCCACGGCATGCACGTGATGCACGCCGAGAGCGGCAAGGAGGGCATCGACCTCCTCAAGCGCGCCGACGGCGAGATCGACGCCGTGCTGATGGACGTGATGATGCCCGGCCTCGACGGCATCGACACCATCCGCATCATCCGCCACCTCGAGGGCTACCGGGATCTGCCGATCGTGGCGGTCACGGCGAAGGCGATGCTCGGCGACCGCGAGAAGTGCATCGACGCCGGCGCTTCCGATTACGTCGCGAAGCCGGTCAACATGGACGTGCTCCTTGCCACCCTGTGGCGCTGCCTGCAGCCGCAGGGGACGGCAGCGTGACGCCCCGCACCCAGGAGCCGATCCGCCTCGCCGTCGATCCGTCGCTGCGCGCCCTGCTGCCGGGCTTCCTCGCCAACCGGCGCAAGGACATCGAGGTGATCGCCCGCGCGCTGCACTCCGGGAACCTCGAGGCGATCCGCGTCGTCGGCCACAACATCCGCTGCTTCTCGCGCATGTACGGCTTCGAGGCGCTCACCGCGCTCGGCGAGGAGCTGCAGCAGGCGGCGCAGGAGGAAAGCACCCTGCGCATCGCGCACGCCCAGGCGCAGCTCGCCGACTACCTCTCGCGCGTCGAGCTGGAGAGCTGAGATGAACGCCGACTTCGAGTCGCTCCTCGAGACCATCGCCGGCCTCGCGGCGGCCAACATCGTGATGATCGAGACGCTGCACGAGCAGGGCATCGTCGACAAGCGCCACTTCGCCCACGCCTTCGGGCGCGCGCTCGACACCCTCGATCCGGAGCACCGCGGCGGGATGGTCGAGCTCACGCTGCGCAACCTGCGCGACCGGTGCATGAACCTGCCCGCGGGCGGCCAGCCCTCCGATGCGCAGGCATGGCTGAAAAGTATTACTAAGCCGGTTCCGTAAGGTTAACTGCGCCTAGAGCGGTTTCAGCCAGCTCGGCCGGCGGTACGCGCCGATCAGCGTCCCGGCGCCGGCCTGGCGGCCGTCCTGGTCGAAGAGGATCTCGCGGTTGCCGAAGGGCAGGCTCTCGCCGGCGATGACGACGCGGGCGCGCCCGTCGAGGCATTCGAACTGGAGAATCAATCCGCTCGCCGGGTCTTCGACGATCTGCTCGCGGATCTCGCACACATTTCCGTTGGGTTTCAGGGCCATCGGGTCCCTCGCAGGTTTTCGTTGGTCACCCGCCGTCGCTGCAATGCGCGTGCCAAGGAAAGGTGGACCACCCGGGCCATTGCCTGCGTCATATGAGAGGCGCAGCATTCTTCGAGGAGGTGTCCGCCATGGCCGCACCCGCTTTCGAGCCGGAAAGCGCGTCGGGACCGGCAACGACCCCGGCGCTTCCCGCTGCACCCGCCACCCCGTCGCCCGCACTCGTCGTGGCCAAGCGCTGTTGCGCAGACCCCGGCGCCTGTAGCTACCCCTCCTGCCGCTGCAACGTTCCCCTCGTCAGGGCGCTCCCGCTCCAGTAGCGCGCTCGAACGCCCGCGCGTCCTGCTCGAGCGGCGCGTCCTCGTACCCGACCTCGAGCACCTGGGCGAGGTACGCCGGCAGGAACGCCGCGATCGAGCCGTATTGCTCGTATTGGTAGACGTGGCGCAGCTCGTGCGCCACGAGGCGCGCCGTCCTGTGCCCGCGGCATATGAAGATCGCGTGCCCCAGCGTCAGCCCCACCATCCCGGGCCCCAGCAACCCCGCCTCGACCGCCGCCGCCTTCAGCACCGGATCGTCCGGCATCGGCAGCCGGTCCCCCACCATCTCGATCCTCACCAGCTCCGGCCTCGTCACGCCAACCGCTCGTGCGATCCGTTCCTCATCGCCCGTGAGCCGCTCGCCGTCGTGCAATGCGACCTTCTGGCGCGCCTCGGCCCACGCAATCGCGCCCGGCAGGAGCCTCAGCAGGTCGCGCCGCAGGTCCACCCTATCGACCTTTCGTGGCAAGGACCCTTGCCACGAATTGGGTCTTGCCTTCGGTATAGGCTTCCCGATCGTCCGGAAAGCGCAGCGCCAGCCGCTCCTTCAGGCGTTGATACTCGAGCGCGAGGGCGCCGCTCTCGCGCAACCGGTCGCGAAATGCCAGCTCCGAAACGGCATCCTCGGGCGTGCGCACGTGCACATGATGGGTTCGCCCCGTCCCGAACGGCGGCATGCCTTTGACGAAGAACATCCGATCCCGGCGAGGGTTGTCGGACCAGAAGACATAGCCGAGCGACGTGATCGGAGCCACGAGGCCCGGCCAGAGCGCCGGCTCAGGGTGGACGAGCAGGATGTCGATGATCGGCTTCGCGCGAAGATTCGCGAGCGCGGTGCTGCCGATGTGCTCGATCCGAAGCCCGTCGACAGGCCTGACCGCACGCCGCAGCGCAGCTGCTTCAGCCTCGAACCGTGCCGCCCAGGACGGATCCGGCGCCACCAACTCCACCCGATCGTCGGCCGCTCGTGTCATTCGTGGATGGTGGGTCGTACTGGGATCGAACCAGTGGCCCCTGCTGTGTGAGAGCAGTGCTCTACCGCTGAGCTAACGACCCGGCCTTGGGGAAAACTGCAGGCGGGATTCTACAATACGGCCGCGATGATCTTCCGCCAGCTCTTCGACCAGCAATCCTCGACGTACACCTACCTCCTCGCCGACGGCGGGGAGGCGGTGCTGATCGATCCGGTGTTCGAGCAGGCGCGGCGGGATGCGGCGCTGGTGGAGGAGCTGGGGCTGAAGCTCCTGTGGACGATCGAGACGCACGTGCACGCGGACCACGTGACGGGGGCGTGGCTGCTGAAGGAGAAGCTCGGCAGCCGCATCGCGGTGCCGCGGGCGGGCGGGGCGGAGGGGGCGGATCGCTACCTTGAGGCGGGCGAGAAGCTGGCGTTCGGCACGCGGATGCTCGAGGCGCTGCCGACGCCGGGCCATACGAGCGGCTGCACGAGCTACGTGCTCGACGACCGGCTGGCGGTGTTCACGGGCGACGCGCTGCTCATCCGTGGCTGCGGCCGCACCGACTTCCAGCAGGGCGATGCGCACACGCTGTTCCGCTCGGTGCGCGAGCAGCTCTTCACGCTGCCCGACGAGTGCATCGTTTATCCGGGGCACGACTACCGCGGCCTCGCCGCGACGAGCATCGGCGAGGAGAAGCGTCACAACCCGCGCCTCGGCGAAAGCGTCGGCGAGGCGGACTTCACCGGCTACATGAATAACCTCGGCCTCGCGCATCCGAAGCAGATGGACGCGGCGGTCCCCGCGAACATGCACTGCGGGAAACCCCAGTTCGCTTCGAAAATCAATGAAAACCCCCTTTGGGCGCCGCTCACGTACACCTTCGCCGGGATCTGGGAGGTGCAGCCGGGCTGGCTTGAGGAGCACGCCAGGCAGGTGCAGGTCGTGGATGTGCGCGAGCCTGACGAGTTCGTCGGTCCGCTCGGGCATATCGAGGGAGCGGTGCTTTTGCCTTTGGGAAATCTGACTAAAGAAGTTTCCGGATTGAAAAAGGACATCCCCATCGTCACCGTGTGCCGGTCCGGCGCGCGCTCGGCGCAGGCGACGGTGATCCTCGGCAAGGCGGGCTTCGCGAAGGTGGCGAACCTCGCGGGCGGCATGCTGCGCTGGCGCGCGCAGCGCTACCCGGTGGAGGGCGGCACCGATTAGCGCGCGACGGGCCCACGCCGACCTCTTCCTCGTCAGCTTTCTCATCCTCTTCTTCGAGCTGGCCGCCATCCGGTGGTTCGGCGCGACGGTGGTGTTCCTGACGTTCTTCACCAACGTGGTGCTGCTCGCGTGCTTCCTCGGCATGAGCGTCGGCCTGCTCGCCGCCGGGCGCGCGCAGCGTCTGGTGCGCAGCACGCTGCCGCTCGCGGTGGTCGCGGTCGGGCTCGCGCTCGTCACGCTGATCGTCTACGAGCGCTGGGAGGCGCTCACCGTCGCGGTGGGGGCCGCGGAGGCATCGCCGCGCCTCGTCTACTTCGGCACCGAGTACCGCCCCGCGGACGCGACGCAATGGGTGGTGCCGATCTGGGCCATCGGCGGCGTGTTCTTCGCGCTGATCGCGCTGACGTTCGTCGGCCTGGGTCAGGTGATGGGCCGCGCCTTCGAGGCGATCCCGGACCGCGTCGCGGCGTACACCACCGACGTCCTCGGCAGCCTGAGCGGCATCGCCGCGTTCGGCCTCGCGAGCTGGCTCGAGCTCTCGCCGCTCGCGTGGTTCGTCCCGATCGTCGCCTTGCTCCTCTATTTCGCGCGGCCGCTCAGCGTCCTCCAGGGCAGCGCCGCGGTCGCGGTGCTGGTGCTCGCCGGCATCGGCGCGCACGGGCTCATCATGTCCGGGGAGCTGCGCTGGTCGCGCTCACCTTCGTCGGCC
>DASZQH010000108.1:0-7657 GCA_035549805.1 Burkholderiales bacterium | reverse complement strand
CTCCAGGTCGTCGGCGTTGATCAGCGTGGCGGGCGAGTTGACGAGGTTGTAGTACGCGAGCGAGCGGCGGTAGATCGCCTCCGGCGCGCCCTTGAGGCGGAAGTGCCAGATCTCGGTGAGCGTGCGGTCCACGCCGAGCGGGCGCACCGCGCGGAGCTGCTGCAGCGGCGACTGCACGGAAAGACCCGGGTACACGAGGACGTGGTGGATGTTGACGCCGACGATCTCCTCGAAGCGCTTCTGCCCGTACTTCTTGATCATGATCTTGTCGTATGCCTTCGTGTCCGGATCCTGCGGCCGCAGCCCCATGTACCCGGTGAGGATGCAGTGGCCGTGCGGGTAGTTGATGGTCTGGAAGTTGTCCCACTTGTCGATCGTGACCGTCGCGAACGCGGAGAGCATGTGATACGAGAGCGCCTCGCCCGCCTTCGCCTTCTTCGCGATCTGCTTCTCCACCTCGTGCGCGGCGCGCCCGGTCGACTGGTGCGTGACCGACGGGTGCAGCGCGTCGATCTGGTTCTCCATGAATAGCTTCCAGTTCGAATGCTGGATGACGCGGAAGCAGTTCGGCACCACCTCGACCTCGCCCTCCGGCGCGCGATCGCACATGTCGTCGAAGGCCACGATGGACTTGCCGAGGAACTCCTTCAGTCCCGGCCCGGAAGGAGAAAGGCTGGCGAAGACGAAGCCCCGGTAGCTCTCCACGCGAGCGGCGCGCTTCATGCTGAGCTCCGGACTCTCTTTGGTCAGGCGTGTGCCGGCGTAGCCCGACTCCATCATCGGGATGTTCTTCAGCCGGCCGTCGTGGTGGAAGGTCCACGCGTGGTAGGAGCAGCGGAACTGCTCCCCGGTGTTGCCGTGGCGGTCGCCGCACATCATGTTGCCGCGGTGCGGGCAGCGGTTGTAGAGGACGTGCACCTTCCTGTCCTTGCCGCGCACCATGAGCATCGGCTGCCGCCCGATCTGCACCTGGTAGTAGTCACCGGGCTTCGGGATCTGGCTCTCGTGGCCGCAGTAGATCCACACCGTCTCGTGGATGCGCTGCATCTCGCGCTCGAAGATCGCGGGGTCGGTATAGGCCTCGCGCCGCACCCGGTCGGGTTCGACGATCCTGGTCACGTCAAGCATGGGTTTCTCCTCCTACGTAGTCTTCAAGGTTGGCGCGCATCCGGGCGAGGATCCTCCTCAGCGACTCGATCTGCGCGCTCGACAGGCCCGCCAGCGCGAGGTTGTTGAGGCGCTGCACCTCCGGCCAGATGCGCTCGAACATGCGCCGCCCCGCGGTCGTCAGCGCGAGGCGCGTGATGCGCGCGTCCGCCTCGTCGGCGAGACGGGCGATCCACCCGGCGTCCTGCATTCGGTCGACGGTCCGGGTGAGGGTGGTGCGGTCGATGGTGGCGAAGTCCGCCAGCTCGGACATGGTGCAGCGCTTCTTCGAGTACAGCGCGGCAAGCGTGCGCCACTCCGGCACGCGCAGCCCGTAGTCGCGCAGGCCCTGCGCCAGCTCGCGGTCGCGCGCGGCGATGACCTGGGTGAGCCAGAAGAAGGGATGCCGGTCGAGCGCGAACTTCATGCCGGACAGCCTACGCCGGAATTAGGTGCGTTTGCAACTATTCGCGGCGGGCTCGCCGCCACGCCCCCGGGCTGGCGCCGTAGCGCGCCTTGAAGCTGCGGCTGAAGGCGGCGGCATCGCGGAAGCCGTGCGCCGCGGCGATCGCGCCCACCGTCTGCGCGTCCCGCCCCGGGTCGCGCAGGGCCTGGGCGCAGAGCGCGAGCCGCTCCTCGCGCAGCCAGCGCATGACGCTGGTGCCCTGGGTGGCGAACGCGCGCTGCAGCGTGCGCGCCGAGATGCGCTGGGCGCGCGATAGTGCCGCCACGTCCAGGTCGGCGCGGGAGACGAGCGAGCGGGCCGCGTGCTGCGCGCGCAGCACGAGGGCGCGCCGCGCGCGCTCGGCGCCGCGCCCGGCGCTCGCGTCCTCGGCCTCCGCGTGCGCGGCGAGCAGGCGGAACAGCTCGTCCACCAGCAGGCCGAGCTCGGCGTCGTCGATCTCGCCGAGGCTTTCCGCGAGCGTTCGCGCGTAGCCGGAGAGCACGCGCCCGAAGCCGTTGCCGCCGGCGAGCCGCAGGCCGAGGTGGCGGTCGAGGGTCTCGGCCTGGCGCCCGAGCGCTTCGCGCGGCGCCTGAATCACCGTCTGGCGGAACCGGTTGGCGAAAAGCAGCCGGTAGGGCCGCGAGTTGTGGAAGACCAGCATGTCGCCGGGCAGGAGCAGCGCGCTGCGCCCGGCCTGCTCCACGGCGCAGCTCCCCTCGTGCTGGTGGACGAAGGTGAAGATGTTGCGCGCGTCCGCCGCGGCGATCTGGCGCTCGTCGCGCGCCACGCGCTGCGGCCCGGCGTCGACCTGCGAGTAGATCCGGCCGTGCGCGGCGCGCGCCTCCATGCGGCCGTGGAAGGCCTGGCGCACGAGCGGCTCCGCGTTCATGGGCACGTAGACGGAGCACACCACTTCGCGCCAGAACCCGGCGCGCTCGGCGGGGCCGACTTTCGCGGTATCGAAGCTCAGCTGCATGGTTTCCTCCGTGGCGCGCCGCGCACAAGGCGCTGTCGCGCCCTGCAAACCCAGCCTGTCCGTTCGCTCCTAGAGTAGCTCCATTCAAAGGAGGCGTCATGAGCGCACACGGGAAGAAAGTACTCGGAGGCCACGACAAGGTGAAGGTGGCGATCGCGCAGAAGTCGCCGGTCTTCATGAACCGGGAGGCAAGCGTGGCGCGCGCCTGCGCGCTCATCGAGGAAGCCGGGCGCAACGGCGCCCGGCTGGTGGTCTTTCCCGAGGCCTGGCTGTCGGGCTACCCGTACTGGACCGAAGGCTGGGACTCGACGCTGCCGCAATGGGCCGGCGGCCGCATCCTGTTCCGCGACAACGCTCTGGTCGTGCCTGGGGAGGACGCGGAGCGCATCGCCGGCGCCGCCCGCAAGGCGGGCGCCTATGTCGCGCTGGGCTGCAACGAGATGGATCCCCGGCCCGGCGTGAGCACCATCTACAACAGCCTCGTCTTCTTCGCGCCGGACGGCTCGATCCTGGGGCGACATCGCAAGCTGATGCCGACCTTCACCGAGCGCATGTTCTGGGGCCAGGGCGACGCCGACGACCTGGTCGTGTTCGACACCGAGATCGGCCGCCTCGGCGGGCTGATCTGCGGCGAGCACCTGATGACGCTCGCGCGCGCGGCGATGATCGCGCAGGGCGAAGACATCCACGTCGCGGTCTTTCCCGGCGCCTTCGAGCTGCACACCGGCCCGCAGCTCGAGGAGCCGGAGAAGTTCGGCTGCTTCTGGGGCCACTTCGAGGTGCGCGCGCACGCCTTCGAGGCGGGCGCGTTCGTGGTCTCCGGCTGCGCGGTGCTGAACGATGCCGACGTCGCGGCCGACTTCCCCCACAAGGGCAAGATGAACATCGGCTACGCGAACGGCGGCAGCGAGGTGATCGCGCCTCTGGGCATCGCGCTCGCCGGTCCCACCTACGGCGAGGCGATGGTGTACGCCGAGCTGGAGGCCTGGATGATCAAGGCGACCAAGGCGATCGTCGACACGATGGGCCACTATGCCCGGCCCGACGTCCTCAAGCTGCTGGTGCGCCGCGAGGCGGGCTGGGTTCCGGCCGCGGCGGCGCGCGACCTGTCGCCGATCCGCGCGACGCTGTCGGACGACGCGCTCAAGCGCGCCGCGGATGCACGCGACGTCGACGCCGAGAAGGTGCTGGAGCTCGCCGAAGGGGTACGGCGCGCCGCGGGATGAGATCGGGGACAGCTACCGATCTCTCGGGCGCTGCGCGCCGCACTGCCGTTGCCAGAGATCGGTAGCTGTCCCCGATCTCACCGATCTCAGACGCCGAGGTAGCGGTGCCAGAGCTCCCGGTCGGCGGCGAGCTCGGCCGAGGTGCCGCGCCAGGCGACGCGGCCGCGCTCCACGATGGTGTGGCGGTCGGCGAGGGCGACGAGGCGCTCGACGTACTTGTCGATGACGAGGATCGTCTGCCCCGCCGCGCGCAGGCGGCCGAGGCAGGCCCAGATCTCCTCCCGCACGAGCGGCGCGAGGCCCTCGGTCGCCTCGTCCAGGATCAGCAGGCTCGGATTGGTGACCAGCGCTCGGCCGATGGCGAGCATCTGCTGTTCCCCGCCCGAGAGCTGGTTGCCGAAATGGTCTCTTCGCTCTTCCAGGTTGGGAAACATCCCGAAGATCTTCGCGGCATCCCAGCTTCCCTTGCGCTGGAATGCGACCAGGTGCTCCTCGACGCTCAGGTTGGGGAAGATCTGCCGGCCTTCGGGCACGACGGCGATGCCGGCGCGCGCGATGCGGTCCGGCGCATCGCGCTCGATGCGCCGGCCGCGGAACGAGATCGTGCCGCGCAGCGCGCGCGTCAGGCCGAGGATCGCGCGCACCGTGGTGGTCTTGCCCATGCCGTTGCGGCCGAGGAGCGTGGCGACCTCGCCTTCGCGCACCTCGAATGAGAGACCGAAGAGCACCTGGCTCTCCCCGTACGCGGCCTCCAGCGCCTCGACCGCGAGCACTATGCGTCCCCCAGGTAGGCCCGGCGCACTTCGGGATCGGCGCGGATCGCACCGGGGGCGCCGCTGGCGATGACCCGACCGCTGACCAGCACCGAGATCCGGTCGGCGAGGCGGAACACCGCGTCCATGTCGTGCTCCACCAGGAGCACCGTGGCGTGCATGCGGACGCGCTCGATGAGCGCGACCATGCCGTTCGACTCCTCCGGCCCCATCCCCGCCATCGGCTCGTCGAGCAGGACAAGGCGCGGTTTCGTCGCGAGCGCGAGCCCGACCTCCAGCGCGCGCTGCTCGCCGTGCGCGAGCGTGGAGGCGAGGGCATTCAGCCGGTCCTTCAACCCGACCTCCTCGGCGACCGATGCGGCTTCGTCGAAAAGGGGCTTCTCCCCGGCAGCGGGACGGAAGAAGGAAAAGCTCGAGCCGCTGCGCGCCTGCACGGCGAGGGCGAGGTTGTCGAGCACGCTCATGCCGCGGAAGATGCTGGTGATCTGGTAGCTGCGCGCCAGGCCACCCAGCACCCGCTGGCTCTGCTTCATGTTCTTCAGGGATTTTTCTTCAAAAAGCATTTCTCCGGAATCGATGGATAGGCCCCCGGAGATGAGGTTCACGAGCGTCGTCTTGCCGGCGCCGTTCGGGCCGATGAGGGCGTGGACCTCGCCGGCTTTCACCTGCAGCGAGACGCGATCGGTGGCGACCACGCCGCCGAAGCGCTTCGACACCTCCTTCAGCTCAAGCACGGTGCTTCCTCGCCAGCATCCCGGCGATCCCCTGCGGCGCGAAGAGCACGATGCCGAGCAGCACCAGGCCGACCGCGAGCGCGGAGTGCTGCTGGTAGTTCGGCGCGAGAGCGGCGAGCCAGCCGATGCGGTAGTCGGCGACGACGTGCTCGAGCGTGAGGAGCACCGCGGCGCCGAGCACGCCGCCCCAGAGCCGGCCCACGCCGCCCAGGATCACCATCACCATCAGCGTGCCGGACTGCGTCCAGTGCAGCACGCCCGGGTTGACGTACTTGCCGTGCGCGGCGAGCAGCGCGCCGGCGAGGCCGCCCACCGCGCCCGCAATGACGAAACAGGCGAGCTGGTAGCGGAACACCGGGAAGCCGATCGCTTCGGCGCGCACCGCGTTCTCGCGCGCCGCCTGCACGACGCGGCCGAACCTGGAATGGACGAGGCGATGGAGGAAGAAGAGCGTGAGCGCAAGGCAGGAGAGCACGACGTAGTAGAACGCGGTCTCGTTGCCGAGGTCGAAGCCGAGGCTCGGCCGCGCCGGCAGGGTCAGCCCCTCGTCGCCGCCGTAGGCCTTCATCGAGTTCACCAGGTAGAACACCATCTGCGCGAACGCGAGGGTGATCATGATGAAGTACACGCCGCGCGTGCGCAGCGACGCCGCGCCGATCAGCCAGGCCGCCGCGGCGGCCGCGGCGACCGCGAGCGGCCAGGCGACGAACGCGCTGCTCGCGCCCTCGACCATCGCGATGCTCGCGACATACGCGCCGGTGCCCACGAACGCCGCGTGGCCGAAGGACACCATCCCGCCGTAGCCGAGCACGAGGTTGAGGCTCGTCGCGGCGATGGCGAAGATGAGCACCCGGCTCGCGAAGCTGATGTAGAACGAATAACCCGAAAACTCGGCGAGCCACGGAAAGGCCAGCGCAGCGATCGCGAGAAAAACGAGTCGAATCATCCGCGCGCCGGGAACAGGCCTTGCGGCTTGAAGAAGAGCACCACCGCCATGAGGAGGTAGATCGCCACCGACGCGATCGCGGGGCCGGCGGCGCTCGCGAACTGCGGCGGCAGGAACGCGCCGAAGGCGATCGGCAGGAACGCGCGGCCGATGGTGTCGACGATGCCGACCAGTAGCGCGCCGATGAGGGCGCCGCGCACCGAGCCGATGCCGCCGATCACGATCACCACGAAGGCGAGGATCAGGATGTTCTCGCCCATGCCCACCTGCACCGCGAGCAGCGGCGCGAGCATCGCCCCGGCCACCGCGCACAGCCCGGCGCCCACGCCGAACACGAGGGTGAACAGCGCCTTGATGTTCACGCCCATGGCGAGCGCCATCTCGCGGTTCGAGGCGCCGGCACGCACCAGCATCCCTACCCGGGTCTTGTTGATGAGAAGGAAAAGAAAGATCGCGACGAGGAGGCCCACCGCGATGATCAGCAGCCGGTACGCCGGGTAGTAGAGGCCCGGCAGCAGCTCGACCGGCCCGGAGAGCGCCTGCGGCATCGGCAGCGCCGCGTCCGAGCCCCAGACCAGGCGCACGCCCTCGTTGAAGATCAGGATCAGCGCGAAGGTGGCGAGGACCTGCGAGAGGTGATCCCTCTGATAGAGCTTTCTCAACAGGAGGACTTCCAGCACCATTCCGGCCAGGGCGGTGACCGGAACGGCGAGCAGCACCCCGAGCGCGAAGGAGCCGGTCGCCTGGACGAGCGCCGCGGCGACGAACGCGCCGAGCATGTACAGCGAGCCGTGCGCGAGGTTGATCATGTCCATGATGCCGAACACGAGCGTCAGCCCCGCGGCGAGCAGGAAGAGCATCAGGCCGAACTGCAGCCCGTTCAGCCCCTGCTCGAGGATCAGGATCGCGGACAAGCCGCTACTTCATCGTGCATTCCTGCACGTACGCGTCGCCGTGGTCCTTGAAGATGGTGCCCATCGTCTTGTTGACGATGCGCCCCTGGTTGTCCTTGCCGACCACCCGCAGGTAGTAGTTCTGGATCGGGTACTGGTTGCGGTTGAACTTGAACGCGCCGCGCACCGACTCGAACTTCGCCGCGCGCAGCGCCTTCCTCACCGCTTCGGTGTCCTCGATCCTGCCCTTCACGTCGCGCACCGCGGCGTCGATGAGGAGCGCGGTGTCGTAGCCCTGCGAGGCGAAGAGCGACGGCAGGCGCCGGTACTCCTTCTCGAAGGCGGCGACGAACTTCCGGTTCGCGGCGTTGTCCAGGTCGAGCGCCCAGTGCGCGGTGTCGAACGTGCCGAGCAGCGCGTCGCCGACCGGGCGGATGATGTCCTGGTCGGAGCTGAACCCGGGCGTGATGAGCTGCATGTCCTTCGACAGGCCGCCGGCGACGAACTGCTTGATGAAG
>DASZQH010000107.1:0-15497 GCA_035549805.1 Burkholderiales bacterium | reverse complement strand
CGGTGGTGAACCGGGCGATGGAGCCGCTGCGCCAGCTCAGGGCGGCCGCGCGCGCCCGCCAGGCGGATTGCATCTATGTCGTCGCCGGGGAGCTTTCGCCGGTCGCCGCCACCTTCGCTGCCGAGAACGGAATAAGGATTTTCTCCGGGACGGAACTCGCGCAGAGGCTGTAAAGTCCGCGCATGCCGGATCGCCGCGACTTCCTCGCCGCCGCCGCCGCCCTCGCGGCCGCACCCCTGGGCGCGCAGGAGAAGGCCCCGCGCGTCTTCCGCGTCGGCGTGATCGACACGGTCGCCGAGAGCGCGAACCGCGCCGCGATGGCCGAGCTGCGCGAGGAGCTCGACGACTCGGGCTATCGCGACGGCCGCAACCTGAGGATCGAGTATCGCTCCGCCGACGGCCTGAGCCAGCGCTACGCGGCGCTCGCCGCGGAGCTGGTCCGGCTGCGGGTCGACTGCATCGTGGCGAACGGCACGCCGGCGGCGCTCGCCGCCAAGGCCGCCACGCGCACCATCCCGATCGTCGCCGCGCTCGCGCTCGACCCGGTCGAGACCGGGCTGGTGGCGAGCCTCGACAAGCCGGGCGGCAACGTGACCGGGCTCGCGGTCCTGACGCCCGAGCTCGAGAAGCGGCGCATCGAGCTGCTGCGCGCGCTCGCGCCCGGGCGCAAGCGCTTCGCGATGCTCGTGAACATGGGCAATCCGGCGCTGGCGTCCTCCTGGAAGGCGCTGCAAGCGGCCGCGGTCGACCTGGGCCTGATGCCCGACCTCATCGACGTGCGGCGCGCGCAGGACTTCGCTCGCGCCGTGGCCGCCGCCAGGACGCGCGACGCCGAGGCGCTCGTGGTGCGCGTCGGGCCGCTCGGCGAGGCCGACCGCGACGCGCTCCTCCAGGAAGTCGCGCGCCACGGGTTTCCCGCGATCTACGCGCAGCGCGGCTTCGCCGACGCGGGCGGCATGGCCTCGTACGGCATCAACCTGCCGTACAACTTCGGCCGTACCGTGGCCTTCGTCGAGAAGATCCTGAGGGGCGCCAAGGCCGCGGAGCTGCCCATGGAGCAGCCGGCCAAGTTCGAGTTCGTCGTCAACCGCCGCACCATGCGCGCCCTCGGCCTCGCCATCCCGCCCGACCTGCTGCTGCGCTCCGACGCCGTCGTCGGCTAGAAGAGCCAGGACCCGCCGAGCGCCGGCGGCAGCTTCACGCTTCTCCCTCTTGTCGTGCTCTTGACCTTCAGTCCCTGCTTTTCCAGGCGCTTTGCAAAAGAAGAAGCATCTTTGACGAGCAGTGAGAACCCGGCGACCGAAGGCGCCGCCGGCACGTCGTCGATGAACCCGGAAAGCACGCGCTGCGTGCCGATGAAGACACGGCCCCGCGAGGTGTCGAGGCGCACGAGGTCGCCGTCGCGGGCGGGGAGGAGGCCGGCGAAGCGCCCCCAGCGCGCGGCGGCCTGCGCCGGGTCGTCGGCGACCACATAGGCATCGCCCAGCCCGACGACGCCGTTGGGATGCGCGACGAAGCGCGGCTCCCAGATGACCTCGGGGGTGAAATGCTCGCAGAACTGCACGCGTGCTTCCGGCATCTTCGCCGGCGGGACGTAGACGACGCCGAACTTCACCGTGCGCCCGTCCTCGACCTGGCGCTGCAGGCGGACGAACGGCTCGGGCTCAAAGCCCGCGGCGGCGAGGCGGGCGTGCTCGCCTTCGGAATCGGCGCTGCCGAAGCACACGAGGTGCACGCCTGGATAGCGGGCCATGTGGTTGCGCACGCGCTGCGCGTTCGGGGTGTCCAGCATCGGCGCCAGGATCTCGACGTAGCCGCGCTCGAACATGAGGCAGCGGTTCGACGTGCCCGCCGGCTTGCCGTTCGCCTGGTGGTGGGAGACGGGCGAGGGCACGAAGCCCAGGCGCTCGAGCAGCGCCCCCGCCTCGTGCAGGTCGGGAACGAAATGCGCGACGTGGTCGAGGACCAGGTTTCCCGGCTCCGGTCTCTGATGGTCGGAAACCACTACTTCTCCCCGAGGCCGAGCGACCTGCTGATCACTTCCTTCATGATCTCGTTGGTGCCGCCGTAGATTCGCTGCACGCGCGCATCCACGTAGGCGCGGGCGATCGGGAATTCCCACATGAAGCCGTAGCCCCCGTGCAGCTGCACGCACTCGTCCATCACCTTGCCCTCGAGGTCGGTCACCCAGTACTTGCACATGGCCGCGTGCTCGGGGGTCAGTTGCTTCACCAGCAGCAGCTCGATGCAGCGGTCGACGAAGACCCTCCCGATCTGGATCTCGGTGGCGAGCTCCGCGAGCTTGAAGCGCGTGGTCTGGAAGCCGGCGATCGGCTTGCCGAAGGCCTTGCGCTCCTGCACGTAGGCCTTCGTCCACTCGAGCGCCGCCTCGCATTTCGCGATCGCGCCGATCGCGATCTGCATGCGCTCCCACGGCAGCTCCTGCATGAGGTAGATGAAGCCGTTGTTCTCCTGCCCGATCAGGTTCTCTGCCGGGACCTCGACGTTGTCGAAGAAGAGCTCGGCGGTGTCCTGCCCCTTGAGGCCCATCTTCTTCAGGCGCTTGCCCTTGGCGAAGCCCTTCATGGAGGTATCGACCACGAGCAGGCTCGTGCCCTTGGCGCCTTTCGCGGGGTCGGTCTTCGCGACGACGATGACGAGGTCGCAGTTCCAGCCGTTGGTAATGAAGGTCTTCGACCCGTTCAGCAGATAGGAATCCTTCTGTTTCAAGGCAGTCGTCTTCACGGCCTGCAGGTCGGAGCCCGCGCCAGGCTCGCTCATGGCGATGGCGCCGATCATCTCGCCGGAGGCCATCTTCGGCAGGTACTTCTTCTTCAGCGCCTCGCTGCCGTAGGCGAGCAGATAGGGCGCCACGATCTCGGAATGCAGCCCGAAGCCGAGCGAGGAGTTGTTGGCACGGGCCTGCTCCTCCATCAGCACCACGCTGTAGAGCTTGTCGGCGCCGGCGCCGCCGTACTCCGGCGGCATGGTCGGGCAGAGGAAGCCGTTGTCGCCCGCCTTGCGCCACACCGACTTGTCGGCGTAGCCCTGCTCCTGCCATTTCTCGTCGTGCGGCACGACCTCCTGCTCCATGAATCGCCGCACGCTGTCCCGGAAGGTTTCGTGTTCCGGGGAAAACAAGGTCCTGGGGATCATGAAGCTCCTAGAAGGCGACGTTACGCGCCCCCTTGAGCTTGAGCATCTGGCGCGCGTCGTCGGGCGTCGCCACGGACAGCCCGACTTCCTCGATTATGCGCCGCACCTTCGCCACCTGCTCGGCGTTGGTCTTCGCGAGCTGGCCGCGGCCGAGCCACAGGCTGTCCTCCAGGCCGACGCGCACGTTGCCGCCCATCACCGCGGACATGGCGGCGACGAACATCTGGTTGCGCCCGGCGCCGAGCACCGACCAGTAGTAGGCGTCGCCGAACAGCCGATCGGCGGTGCGCTTCATGTGCATCACGTCCTCGGGGTGCGGGCCGATGCCGCCGCGGATGCCGAACACCGACTGGATGAGCAGCGGCGGCTTCACCAGGCCGCGGTCGAGGAAGTGCGCCGCGGTATAGAGGTGGCCGATGTCGTAGCACTCGATCTCGAAGCGCGTGTCGTTCTCGCGGCAGGTCTCGAGGATCGTCGCGATGTCCTTGAAGGTGTTCTTGAAGATGCGGTCGTCCGACCCGGCGAGGTAGGGCTTCTCCCAGTCGTACTTGAACTCCTTGTAGCGGCCGAGCATCTCGTACAGGCCGAAGTTCATCGAGCCCATGTTGAGCGAGGCCACCTCGGGCTTGAGCTCGGCCGCCGGGCGCAGGCGCTCGGCGACCGTCATCGTCGGCGCGCCGCCGGTGGTGAGGTTGAGCACCACGTTCGACGCCGCCTTGATCTTCGGCAGGAAGCGCATGAACATCGCCGGGTCCTGCGTCGGACGGCCGTCCTTCGGCTCGCGCGCATGCAGGTGGACGATCGCCGCGCCGGCTTCGGCGGCGCCGATCGCCGCCTCGGCGATCTCCTCCGGCGTGACCGGCAGGTGCGGCGACATCGTCGGCGTGTGGATCGCCCCGGTGACCGCGCAGGTGATGATGACTTTTCCTTGTGCCGCTGCCATGTGCTTCTCCTCTAGACCATGTATCGGACGCCGCCGCAGACGGAAATCGCCTGCCCGGAGATGTGCCGGCCCTTCGTCGCGAGGAAGAGGGCCGTCTCGGCCACGTCCTGCGCGCTCACCATGACGCCGAGGCTCACGCTGCCGAGCAGCCGGGCGCGCATCTCGTCGTTGCTGATGCCGAGCCCCTTCGCCTTGGCGTCGATGACGCGCTCGACGCGCTCGCCTTCCACGACGCCGGGCTGGATGCAGTTCACGCTCACGTGGTCGGGGCCCGCCTCGGCGGCGAGGCTCTGCGTGAACCCGACCACCGCCCACTTGGCCGCCGCATACGGCGTGCGCAGCGGGAAGCCGAGGCGCCCGGCGATCGAGGACAGGTTGATGATCGAGCCGCCGCCGGCGGCCTTGATCATCGGCATCGCCTTGCGCGTGCAGTAGAACATGCCGTTCAGGTCCACCGAGATGCAGCGGTCCCAGTCCTCGGGACGGATGTCCTCGACCTTCGCCGTCGGCCCCGCGATGCCGGCGTTGTTGACGAGCACGTCGAGCCCGCCGAGGTGGCGCTGCACGTCGTCGAACAGCCGGTCGACGTCGGCGATGCTCGCGACGTCGGCTTTCGATCTGGAGATCGAAGGGTTGGTTTTCCGAAGGGCCGAATCGTCCACGTCGCAGACATGGACCTTCGCGCCGTGGTTGAGGAAAGTCTCGGCGATGGCGCGGCCGATGCCGGCGGCGCCGGCGGTGACAAGGACTCTCATCGTTTTGCCTCCTGGAGCGCTTTCCAGATGCGAATCGGGGAGAAGGGCAGGTCGAGCTCGCGCACGCCGCGGCTCGCGAGCGCGTCCAGGATCGCGTTGACCGCGGCCGGCAGCTAGCCGGCGACGCCGGATTCGCCCGCGCCCTTGGCGCCGACCGGGTTGGTCGTGCAGGGGGCGACGTGGTGGTCGAGGCGCAGCATCGGCAGGTCGTCGGCGCGCGGCATGCGGTAGTCCATGAAGGAGGCGGTGAGGAGCTGGCCGTCTTCGCCATAAACGACGTGCTCGCCGAGCACCTGGCCCAGGCCCTGCGCCACGCCGCCGTGGATCTGGCCTTCGACGATGCCGGGGTGGATGAGGTTGCCCACGTCGTCGACGGCGGAGTAGCGCACCACGGCGACCTCGCCGGTCTCGGGGTCGACCTCGACTTCGCAGACATGGCAGCCGTTGGGGAAGCTCATCTCCGGCGCCGTGAAGGTCGCGGTGGCGTCGAGGCGCCCGCCGCCTGCGAGCGCCTCCAGCTTCACGCGGCGGTCGGTGCCGGCGACGCGAAACTCGCCGTGCGCGTACTCGATGTCCGCCGCTGCCGCCTCGAGCTTCTCCGCGGCGAGGGGGCGGCCCTTGGCGATCATCTCCTCCACCGCGCGGTGCATGGCGCCGCCGGCCATCATGGTGGAGCGCGAGGCGACGGTCGGCAGCCCGGCGGGAACTTCGTCGCTGTCGCCCTGGACCACCTTCACCCTCGTTGAATCTATTTCAAGGACTCTTGAAAGCATCAACGGGAGCGTCGTGAGCTGGCCCTGGCCCATCGCCTGGGCTCCGGTGCGAAGCACCACCGAGCCGTCCTCGCCGAAGCGCAGGTCGGCGACCTCGGAGAGCGGGCTGCCGCCCGCGACCTCCAGGAAGCAGCCCAGGCCGATGCCGCGCAGCCTGCCCGCGCGCTCCGAGCTCTTCCGCCGCTCCGCGAAGCCCGCCCAGTCGGCGAGCGCCAGCGCCTTGTCCATGACGGCCTCGAACTCGCCGCTGTCGTAGGCCTGCCCGCTCGGCGCCTTGTAGGGCATCGCGGAAGGGGGAATCAGGTTGCGCCGGCGCAGCGCGATCCGGTCGATGCCGGTCTCGCGTGCCGCCTTCTCGATCAGCGACTCGAGCAGGTAGATCGCCTCCGGGCGGCCGGCGCCCCGATACGGCCCGAGCGGGGCGGCGTTGGTGAGCACCATGTTGACGCCGATGTGGATCGCCGGGATGCGGTACACGCTGGAGAGGCAGTTCTTCGTGTTGTTCGTCGCGATGATCGCCGAGTACGTCGACGCGTAGGCGCCGATGCCGACCCGGGTGCGCGCGCGGAACGCGAGGAAGCGGCCTTCGCCGTCGAGCGCGAGCTCGCCTTCGAGGAGGCCGTCGCGGCCGTGCGTGTCGGCGAGGAAGCTCTCGAGGCGCGTGGCGCGCCAGCGCACCGGACGGCCGCAGCGCTTCGCCGCGAGGAGGAGGGCGGCGTACTCGGCGTAGGGCTGGACCTTCATGCCGAAGCCGCCGCCGACGTCGTGCGTCACCACGCGGATCTTCTCCGGCGGGACCTTGAACACGGATTCGGCGAGGAACTTGCGCACCACGGACACGCCCTGCGTGCCGGCGACGAGCGTATAGCGACCCGCCTTCCCGTCCCAGCTGCCGATGGCGGCGCGCGGCTCGAGCGCGGAGGGTGCAACACGCGTGTCGGCCAGCCTGACTTTCACCACGTGCCCGGCTTCCGCGAATGCCCGGGCGACCGCGGCGGCATCGCCGTGCTCCCAGTCGAGGCAGACGTTGCCCGGCGCCTCGGGCCAGAGCTGCGGCGCGCCCGGTGCGGCCGCGGCCTCCACGGTCGCGGCTGCGGGCAGCGCCTCGTAGTCGACTTCGACGGCATCCGCGGCATCGATCGCCTGCGGCAGCGTCCCGGCGACGACGATCGCCACCGGCTCGCCGACGTAGCGCGCGCGGCCCGCAGCGAGCACCGGCAGCGCCGGCCCGAACATCGGCTTGCCGTCGCGGCCCGGCAGGAGCACCGCGGGCGGGATGGCGCCAAGGCCCGCGGCCGCGACGTCCTGCGCCGTCAGCACGCACAGCACGCCGGGCATCTTCGCCGCGGCCGAGGCATCGATGCCGCGGATCGCCGCGTGACCGTGCGGCGAGCGGACGAACGCGGCGTGCGCCTCGCCTTCGACGCGCAGGTCGTCGGTGAAGCGCGCGCGGCCCGAGAGGAGCGGATCGTCCTCGCTGCGCGCGAGGCCGCGGCTGCTGCCGTAGCGCTCGCTCATTCGGGCAGGTCTCCTTCGGCGAGGATCTGGTCGCCGGCGCTGCGCAGGTCGCCTTCCAGCGCGCGCCGCGCGGCGGCGGCATCGCGCCGGCGCAGGCCGCGCACGAGGCGCTTGTGCCAGTCGGGCGAGGGGTTGCGGCCCTTCGAGTTCGCGCGCGTGCGCAGGCTGAGATGCAGGAGCGGCCCGATCTGCAGCCACAGTCCCTCGATGGTGGCGAGCAGCAGCGGCATGGCGGCGGCCTCGTACAGGATGAAGTGCAGGTCCTTGTTGATGCGGAAGAGGCGTGCCCCGTCGGCCTGGCGGCGCCCCATTTCGCGCGTGAACTCGGAGTTCAGCGCCTCGATCCTGTCGATGTCCCCGCTGCGGATGCGCCGCGCGGCTTCCTCGGCCGCGATGCCCTCGAGCGCGAGGCGGATCCGCAGCAGCTCGCGGAAGCGCGCCTTCGTCATCACCGGCACGCGGATGCGGCGGTTCGGCAGGGTCTCGAGCGCGCCTTCCGTGGCGAGGCGGCGCACCGCCTCGCGCACCGGCATCGGGCTCACGTTCAGGGCCGCCGCGAGCTCGCGCAGGGTGAGCTTCTGCCCCGGGTGCAGCTGTCCCGCCATGAGGTAGTCGCGCAGGCCGCGGTAGATGCGCAGGCCCAGCGTCGCGCTTTCCACCGGCGCGAGGGCGGAGAGCGATCCCGGAACGACCTTCAGCGCGGCGGCGCCTGTTCGCATCTGCGGATTGACAGCGGACGAAAGGCCGTCAGTATAATGTGATCACAAATCAGATTTCGCCGGATTTTCGCTTTTCCCCGAGGAGGAGACATGAAGCTCACCCTGACCGTCGCGGCGCTCGCCGCCGCGCTCGCCACCGTCACCACCGCGCACGCCCAGCAGAAGGGCCCGATCCGCATCGGCGTGCTCGCGCCCGTCACCGGCCCGCTCGCCACGCCCGGCAAGGACATGGTCGAGGGCTGGAAGCTCTTCTGGGAGCAGAACAAGCACACGGCCGGCGGCCGCAAGGTCGAGTACGTCGTCGCCGACACGACCTGCAACCCGGACCAGGCGCTGACGCAGGCGCGCCGCCTGGTGCACCAGGAGAAGGTGCACTTCCTCGTCGGACCGCTGTGCGGCCACGAAGGGCCCGCGGTCGCGCAGGTGAGCAAGGAGACCGGCGTGCCGCTCGTCATGGACGCCGCCGGCGCCGACAGCGTGACCAAGTGGGACCGCACCCCGACCGTGGTGCGCACCGCGCTCTCCGCGAGCCAGATCGGCCACCCGTGGGGCGAGTACCTGTACAAGGACCTCGGCCTGCGCAACGTGACCTTCATCGGCCAGGACTACACCTTCGGCCACGAGGTGACGCTGGGCGCGGTGCGCTCGTTCACCGAGCTCGGCGGCAAGGTCGCCAAGATCATCTGGAACCCGATCGGCACCAAGGACTACGGCCCGACGATCTCGACCATCCCGGCCGACACGGACGGCGTTTCGGCGGTGGTGGTGGGCGCGGACCGCGTGCGCCTCTTCGAGGCGTGGTTCAACTTCGGCATGGACAAGAAGAAGAAGATCTACGGCGGCTACTGGATGCAGGAGGACGCGCTGCCCCAGTTCGACGACCGCGCGGTCGGCATGATCGGCAATTCGCTCAACTACGCCGCGGGCATCAAGACGCCGGAGAACGAGGCCTTCGTCAACGCCTTCGCCAAGGCCTACAAGCGCCTGCCGTCCTGGTTCGGCGAGTCGGCGTACACCGCGGGGCTCTGGACCAAGGCCGCGATCGACTCCATCCAGGGCAACGTCGAGGACCGCGCCGCGTTCCTGAAGGCGATGCGCAACGTGAGCGTCAAGGCGCCGCGCGGGCCGCTCAAGCTCGACGCCTACGACAACCCGATCCAGAACGTCTACGTGTCGAGGATCGAGAAGGTGAAGCACCCGGTGCTCGGCGATGTCCTCATCAACGTCCCGGTGAAGACCTACGAGGGCGTGTCGCAGTTCTGGAAGTGGAAGCCCGAGGAGTTCCTGAAGCAGGGACCCTACAAGCGCTAGGCGTCGTCGCGCGATAGAGGGGCGGGCGCGGTGCCCGCCCTTTTTTTCGCCAGGGCACCATGAGCAACGTCATCCTCCAGGCGATCAACGGCGTGTCGCTCGCGGCGCTGTTGTTCCTGCTCGCGAGCGGCTTCACGCTCAGCTTCGGCCTGATGCGCGTGGTCAACATGGCGCACGGCGCCTACTACCTGCTCGGGGGCTACGTCGGCCTGAGCGTCGCGCAGAAGACCGGCAGCTTCGCGCTCGCCATCGTGGCGGGCGGCGCGGCGATCGCGCTGGTCGGGTTCTTCATCGACCGCTTCCTGATCCGGCGCACGGGCGAGAACCACCTCGCGCAGGTGCTGCTCACCGTCGGCATCGCCTTCGTCCTGGGCGACGTGGCGCTGAAGATCTGGGGCGGCGACAACCTCAAGGTGCCGGTGCCGATGTTCCTGCGCGGGCCGGTCGAGCTGCCCGGCGGCCTCTTCTACCCCTCGTACCGGTTCGCGCTGATCGTGTTCGGCATCGTCGCCGGTCTGGTCCTCTGGCTGCTCTACAAGAAGACGCAGCTCGGTGCGGTGGTGCGCGCCGGCGTGGACGACCGGGAGCAGGTGAACGCGACCGGCATCAACGTCGACCGGCTCTTCGTCATGGTGTCCGCGCTCGCGTCGTTCCTCGCCGGGATGGCGGGCGTGGTGGGCGGCGCCTTCCTCACCCTGTATCCCGGCGCGGAGTGGGAAATCCTGGTCTACGCGCTGGTGGTGGTGATCGTCGGGGGCCTGGGGAGCCTCGAGGGCGCGATGATCGGCGCGCTCATCGTCGGCCTTCTCGACGCGTACGGGCGCTGGCTGCTGCCGGAGTTCTCCTATTTCGTCCTGTTCGGCCCGATCGCGGTGCTGATGCTCTTCCGGCCGCGC
This sequence comes from Burkholderiales bacterium, assembly GCA_035549805.1. Lineage (GTDB taxonomy): Bacteria > Pseudomonadota > Gammaproteobacteria > Burkholderiales > SG8-39 > SCGC-AG-212-J23. The sequence goes on along the minus strand of DASZQH010000107.1, from coordinate 5,426 downwards.
GGCCTCTTCGGGCGGGAGCACTGATGACGCCGGCGCGGATCGCCTTCGCCCTCGTCGCGCTCGCGGTCGCGCTGGCCGTGCCGTTCTTCGCCGGCCAGTTCTGGACCGGGCTGCTCACGCAGATGCTCATCTTCGGCCTGCTCGCGCTGTCGGTCGACCTGCTCCTCGGCCATGCGGGGCTCTTCTCGCTCACGCACGCCTCGTTCTTCGCCGTGTCGGCCTACACCGTCGCTATCCTGCAGGTGCGCTATGGCGTGCCTGCGGCCCTCGCGGCGCCGGCGGGCATCCTGGCCGGGACGCTCCTCGGCGCCCTGTTCGGGCTGTCGGTGCGCACGCGCGGCGTCTACTTCATCCTCATCACCATCGCGATGGGCTACGTGGTCTGGGGCGTGGCGGTGCGCTGGTCCGGCTTCACCGGCGGCGACAACGGCGTGACCAACGTGCCGTTCCCGTCGATCGGCGGCGTCGGGATCACCTCGCACACGCAGTACTACTACCTCGTCCTCGCCGTGATCGTGGCGTGCGGCATCCTGTACCGGGTGCTTGCGCGCTCGCCATTCGGCCTGGCCCTGCGCGGCATCAAGGGCAGCGAGACGCGGATGAAGAGCCTCGGCTACAAGACCGGGCTGCACCTGTATGCCGCGTTCGTGCTGTCCGCGGCCATCGCCAGCCTCGCCGGCGTGCTGTACGTCTATTACAACCGCTTCGTGAACCCGGTCGCCTCGTCGTTCCCCATCTCCGTCGAGGCGGCGCTGATGGCGATCGTCGGCGGCACTGGCACGATCGTCGGGCCGTTCATCGGCGCGGGCGTGGTGCTCGGCCTGCGCAACTGGGTCTCCAGCTTCTTCGAGATGCACCACGCCATCATGGGCGCGGTGTTCATCGCCACGGTCCTGTGGGCGCCCGACGGGCTGGTGGGTCTGGCGGGGCGGCTGCGGGCCCGGCTTTTCAAGAAGAATCCATTGGAATGAGCACCCCCGCCATCCACGTCCATTCACTCGCGAAGGTCTTCGGCGGCCTGGCCGCGGTGGACGACGTGTCCCTGGAGGTCGCGGCCGGGGAGCGGCGCGTGCTCATCGGGCCGAACGGCGCGGGCAAGACGACGCTCTTCCATTGCATCACCGGCACGCTCAGCCCCACGCGCGGTACGGTGTCGCTGTTCGGCCGCGACGTGACGCGCGACCCGGAGCACCGCCGCACGGGCCTCGGCATGGGGCGCACCTTCCAGATCACGAACGTGTTCGGCGACCTCACGCTGCTCGAGAACATGGTCCTCGCCATCGTCGGCGCGGACCGCCGCAAGTGGGTCCTGCATCGCGGCGTCGACGCCTTCCCGGACGTGAAGCGCCAGGCGGAGGATGGGCTGGCGGCCGTCGGCCTCACGGGGCGCGCGGCGCTTCCGGTCCGGCTCGTCTCGTACGGCGAGCGGCGCCAGCTCGAGCTCGCGCTCGCCCTCGGCACGCGCCCGAAGGTCCTCTTCCTCGACGAGCCGTGCGCCGGCCTCTCGCCGAGCGAGCGCCCGCGCATCGCGAAGATGATCGCCGGCCTGCCGCGCGACATCACGGTGGTGATGATCGAGCACGACATGGACGTCGCGCTCGGCCTCGCCGACCGCGTCACCGTGCTCCACATGGGCCGCGTGATCCTGGAAGGCAGCCCGGACGAGGTGCGTTCCAACGCGCAGGTCCGCGACGTCTACTTCGGCCATGGCTGACGCGCTTCTTTCCGTGCGCGAGCTGCACACCTACTACGGCGACAGCTACGTGCTGCAGGGGCCGAGCCTCGACGTGCGCGAGGGGACCATCGTCGCCATCCTCGGTCGCAACGGCATGGGCAAGACGACGCTCATCCGCTCGGTCGCCGGGCTGACGCCGCCGCGCCGCGGCGAGGTGCGCTTCCGCGGCGAGTCGCTGCGCGGCCGGCCGCCGTATGCCATCGCGCAGCTCGGCATCGCCCTCGTGCCGCAGGGCCGGCGCATCTTCCGCTCGCTCTCGGTACGCGAGAACCTGCTCCTGCCGACGAGCGGCCTGGCGCGCCCGCGCCCCGGCCGCTGGAGCCTCGACGCCGTGCTGAAGGAGTTCCCGCAGCTCGCGGAGCGCATGGACCATGGCGGCGGGTCGCTCTCCGGCGGGGAGCAGCAGATGCTGGCGGTCGGCCGCGCGCTGATGGCGAACCCCGACCTCGTGCTCATGGACGAGCCCTCCGAAGGCCTCTCGCCGAAGCTCGTGCAGCACGTCGGGCAGATCATGCGCAGCCTGCGCGAGCACGGGCACGCGGTGCTGCTCGTCGAGCAGAACTTCGCGCTCGCGATGGCCGTCGCCGACTACGTGTACGTCGTGTCCGCCGGCCGCTTCGTGTTCGAAGGCACCCCGGCGCAGCTCGAGCAGTCGCAGGATGTCCTGGACCAGCACCTCGGCGTGGGAGCCCATTGATGGAGCATTTCGACCTGAAGGGCCGGGTGGCGATCGTCACCGGCGGCAACGGCGGCATCGGCCTCGGCATGGCGCGCGGGCTGGCGAAGGCCGGCGCGAGCGTGGCGGTGGCGGGCCGCAACGAGGAGAAGAACGCCGCGGCGGTGAAGGCGCTCGAGGCGCTCGGCGCGCGTGCTGTCGCGCTGCAGGGCGACGTGCTCGTCGCGTCCGACTGCCGCGCGCTGGTCGATCGCGCCGCGCAGCATTTCGGCCGTCTCGACATCCTGGTGAACAACGCGGGCATCGCGATCCGCAAGCCGCCGCAGGCCTACAGCGCCGAGGAATGGCACCGGGTGATGGACAGCAACCTGACGAGCGCGTTTCTCTGCTCGCAGGCGGCGTATCCGCACATGAAGAAAGCGGGCGGCGGCAAGATCCTCAGCATCGGCTCGATCCTTTCCCTCATGGGCGCGCCTTTCGCGGTCGCGTACGCCGCCAGCAAGGGCGGCCTGGTGCAGATGACGCGGGCGCTCGCCACGGCCTGGGCGGCGGACAACATCCAGGTGAACGCGATCCTGCCGGGCTGGATCGACACCGACCTCACGGTGAGCGCGCGCAAGGAGGTCGCGGGCCTCAACGAGCGCGTGCTCGCGCGCACGCCCGCCGGGCGCTGGGGCGACACGAAGGACTTCGAGGCCATCGCCGTTCTCCTCGCGGGGCCGGGCTCGCAGTTCATCACCGGGGCGGCGATTCCCGTCGACGGCGGGTATACGATTCAGGCATGAAGACGCACCGCCTCGATCCGACGCCGGAAACCGTCCACTGGGGCTACTTCGACGCGACGATCCCGCCGCGCCTCGAGGTCGAGTCCGGCGACACGGTGGTGATCGACACCGTCTCGGGCTGGATGGAAGTGGCTCCCGATGCGAAGCTCTACCGCCCGGAGCACCGGAAGATCATCGACACGCTGAAGCCGGTCATGGGGCCGCACATCCTCACCGGCCCGGTCGCGGTGCGCGGCGCCGAGCCGGGCGACACGCTGGAGGTGCGCATCAAGGCGATCGAGCTCACGGCCGACTGGGGCTGGAACATCATGCGCCCGCTGCGCGGCACGCTGCCGGAGGACTTCCCCGAGTTCCAGCGCCGCGTGATCCCGATCGACCGCCAGGCGATGACCGCGAAGCTCGACTGGGGGCCGACGATCCCGCTGCAGCCCTTCTTCGGCATCCTCGCGACCGCGCCGCGCCCCGAATACGGCCGGCTCTCCACCGTCGAGCCGCGCGAGTTCGGCGGCAACGTCGACTGCAAGGAGTTCGTGGCCGGCACCTCGCTCTTCCTCCCGGTGTTCGTGAAGGGCGCGAACCTGTCGGCGGGCGACGGCCACGCGGTGCAGGGCGACGGCGAGGTCGACCTCACGGCGCTCGAGACCTGCCTGAAGGGCACGTTCGAGCTCGTGGTGCACAAGCGCAGGCTGGAGATGCCGCGCGCCATCACGCCGACGCACTACATCACGATCGGGCTGGACTGGGACCTGGACGACGCGGCCAAGCAGGCGCTGCGCGGCATGATCGCCTGGCTGGTGGAAATGAAGGGCTGGAAGCCCGCGGAGGCGTACGTGTTCTGCAGCCTGGCCTGCGACTTGCACGTCACGCAGCTCGTCGACGGGATCAAGGGGATCCACGCGATGGTGCGCAAGGACCTGATCGACCCCGTGTAGCCGCGTGTACGATTGGGGGCGTGATCGAGCGTTCCCACCACGACATGGGCGGCCTTCCCGCCGGGAAGGTCGAGCCCGTCGAGCACGACTATGCTCAGTGGGAGCGGCGCGTCGATGCGATGTGCGTGCTCCTGTGGGGCCTCAAGGGCGGCAGGAAGTACTTCACGGTCGACGAGCATCGCCGCGCCATCGAGTCCCTTCCCCCGGCGGCCTACGACGCGATGGCGTACTACGAGAAATGGTCCGTGGCGCTTGCGCAATGCCTGCTGCAGCGCGGTGTCATCACGAGCGCGGAGCTCGCGCGCAAGATGGTGGAGGTCCAGGCGCGTGGCTGACCCCCGGTTCCGCGTCGGCCAGCGCGTCAAGGTGATGAAGGCCTACCCGGTCGGCCACCTGCGCACGCCGTACTACATCCGCGGCTGCGCGGGCGAGGTGGAGCGCCTCTGCGGCGCGTTCCCCAACCCCGAGGAGCTTTCGCAGATGCGCAGCGGCGAGCCGCGCGTGCCGCTCTATCGGGTGCGCTTCCGGCAGCAGGACGTCTGGCCGGACTACCGCGGCCCGGCGGCGGACGTGCTCGAGGTCGAGCTCTACGAGCATTGGCTGGAAGTGGCATGAAAGACCAAGGCGCCTACCGGCCGCTCAGCTACTTCCAGCTCATGGAAGTGAGCCTGCGTGAGCTCCTGGTCGAGAAGGGCGTGCTGACGGGCGAGCAGATCGACGCGGAGGTCGAGAACATGCGCTCGCGCGATCCGTCGCGCGGTGCGTTCGTCGTCGCGCGGGCCTGGGTCGATCCCGCTTTCAAGAAGAGCCTGCTGGAAAATGGAACGGCAGCGTGCCAGGCGTTCGGCCTCGACGTGCCGGCGCTGAAGCTCATCGTGGTCGAGAACACGCCCGAGGTGCACAACGCGGTCGTCTGCACCCTGTGCTCCTGCTACCCGCGCATGCTGCTCGGCCTGCCGCCGGACTGGTACAAGTCGCGCCCCTACCGTTCCCGCATGGTCAGGGAGCCTCGCCTGGTACTGGAGGAATTCGGATTGAAGCTGGACGAGAAAGTGCAAGTGCGCGTGCACGACTCGACGGCCGACATGCGCTACCTGGTCCTGCCGATGCGGCCGGAGGGGACGCAGGGCTGGAGCGAGGAGCGCCTCGCCTCCCTTGTGACGCGCGACGCGATGATCGGCGTATCGGTTCCGAGGGCGCCACGAGAATAAAGCCCCTGCAGGTCGCCGCCCTCGGCGACCTCGCCGCCTACGTGGAGTTCTCGCGCACGCTGGACCTGGAGGTGAACGGGACGGTGC
>DASZQH010000106.1:0-7991 GCA_035549805.1 Burkholderiales bacterium | reverse complement strand
GCCATCATGCAGCAGATGCGCGAGGGCGTGGAGAAGCCGAAGCCCAAGGTGCTGTTCGAGGTCGGGGAGATGGTGCGCGTCAAGGACGGCCCGTTCACCGATTTCCAGGGCACCGTCGAGGACGTCAATTACGAGAAGAGCCGTCTCCGCGTCGCGGTGACGATCTTCGGCAGGTCGACCCCCGTGGAGCTGGAGTTCGGTCAGGTCGAGAAGGCGTAGTTCGGATTTTTAACGGGGAGAGCATCCATGGATGCTCGCTTGCACCCACAAGGAGAAGAGCATGGCTAAGAAGATCGTCGGCCTGATCAAGCTTCAGGTTCCGGCGGGGAAGGCGAACCCTTCCCCTCCCATCGGCCCCGCCCTGGGTCAGCGCGGCCTCAACATCATGGAGTTCTGCAAGGCGTTCAACGCCCAGACGCAGAAGGTGGAGGCCGGCCTGCCGCTGCCCGTGGTGATCACGGCGTACGCGGACAAGAGCTTCACCTTCATCATCAAGACGCCGCCGACCACGGTCCTCATCAAGAAGGCCGCGGGCATCGAATCCGGCAGCCCCAAGCCGCACACCGACAAGGTGGGCAAGATCACGCGCAAGCAGGTCGAGGAGATCGCGAAGCAGAAGATGCCCGACCTGAACGCGTCGGACCTCGAGGCGGCGATGAAGATCGTCGCGGGAAGCGCGCGCTCGATGGGCGTGCTCGTGGAGGGTATGTAAATGCCGCACATCTCAAAGCGCAGGAAGGCCTTCGAGAACAAGGTCGACCGCAACAAGGCCTACGCGGCCATGGACGCGATGAAGCTCGTCAAGGAAACCGCCACGGCGAAGTTCGACGAGGCGGTCGACGTGGCGGTGAACCTCGGCATCGACGCCAAGAAGGGCGAGCAGACGGTGCGCGGCGCGGTCGTGCTGCCGGCGGGCACCGGTAAGAAGGTGCGCGTCGCGGTCTTCGCGGCGGGTGACAAGGCGGCGGCGGCGAAGGCCGCCGGCGCGGACATCGTCGGCATGGAAGATCTCGCCGAGCAGGTGAAGGCCGGCAAGATGGACTTCGACATGGTGATCGCGGCGCCTGAAGCGATGCGCGTCGTCGGTGCGCTCGGCCAGATCCTCGGCCCGCGCGGCCTGATGCCCAACCCGAAGGTCGGCACGGTCACGCCGGACGTCGCGGGTGCGGTGAAGAACGCGCGCGCCGGCCAGGTCCAGTTCCGCGCCGACAAGTCGGGCATCGTCCAGTGCACCATCGGGCGCGCCTCGTTCACGCCCGAGCAGCTGCGCGACAACCTCGCCGCGCTGGTCGACGCGCTGAACAAGTCGAAGCCCGCGGGCGTGAAGGGCATCTTCCTGAGGAAGCTTTCGGTGTCGAGCACGATGGGGGTCGGCGTCAAGGTCGACCCGTCATCCCTCTCGGCCCAGTAGGAACTTTGGCAGTTGCTGTCAAAGACCGTAGGGGTGAGTGGCGGCAACGCCACGAACTTAATCGGCGCATCGCCCTACGCAGACGGTGGACGGAAGCAGGGATGCAGCAGGTTCCTGATTCAAGGTCGCCGGTTTTCACGAAGTACGGAAGGAGGTAGACCTTGGGTCTCAGTCTGGAGCAGAAGCAGGCGATGGTCTCGGAAGTCTCGGCCAAGCTCGCGGGCGCGCAGGCGGTCATCGTCGCGGAGTACCGCGGCCTGGACGTCGAGCGCGTGACGCAGCTGCGGTCGAAGGCGCGCAAGTCCGGGGTTTACCTGCGGGTGCTCAAGAACACCCTGGCGCGCAGGGCCGTGAAGGGAACGCCGTTCGAGAAGCTGTCCGAGCAGATGGTCGGGCCGCTGATGTACGGCATCTCGCAGGATCCGGTCGCGGGCGCCAAGGTGCTCTCCGAGTTCGCGAAGGAGAACGAGCTCTTCGTCATCAAGGCCGGCGCGATGCCGAACGCCGTGATGTCCGCCAAGGACGTCAAGGCGCTCGCGCAGCTGCCGAGCCGCGAAGAGCTCATCGCCACGCTGCTCGGCACCATGCAGGCACCGGTTGCCAAGCTCGTCCGCACCATGAACGAGGTGCCGGGCAAGTTCGTGCGCACGCTCGCGGCATACCGCGACGCGAAGCAGAAGGCCGCCGCCTAGCTCACGTCGGATCACATCAGGAACCTATTTAGACAGAAGGGAATGCAAATGGAACGCGCTCAGATTCTGGAAGAAATCGGCAAGATGACCGTCCTCGAGCTTTCGCAGCTCATCAAGGACATGGAAGAGAAGTTCGGCGTCTCGGCTGCGGCCGCGGTCGCCGTGGCGGCCCCGGCCGCGGGCGGCGCCGCCGCCGGCGGCAAGGCCGAGGAGAAGACCGAGTTCACCGTGATGCTCACCGCCGCGGGCGACAACAAGGTCAACGTCATCAAGGCGGTGCGCGAGGTGACGAGCCTGGGCCTGAAGGAGGCCAAGGATCTCGTCGACGGCGCCCCGAAGCCCGTCAAGGAAGGCGTCTCGAAGGCCGACGCCGATGCCGTGCTGAAGAAGCTGATCGACGCCGGCGCGAAGGCGGAGATCAAGTAAGGAACTTCGGAACCCGGCGAGGGGTCACATACCCCTCCCCGGGAACCGAGGCCAAAGCAAAGACCCCACCGTTGCGGGGTTTTTCCTTTGTCCTCTTCCAGTCGCAGCGGCCAGGAGCCAGCCTCAATGACCTATTCGTTGACCGAGCGTAAACGCATCCGCAAGAGCTTCGCGAAGCGCGCCATCGTCCAGAAGGTGCCGTTCCTCATCGCGACCCAGCTCGAGTCCTACACCGAGTTCCTCCAGGCCAACACGCCCCCCGAGCAGCGGAGGAACCAGGGCCTGCAGGCGGCGTTCACCTCGATCTTCCCGATCACGAGCCATTCCGGGAACGCCCGCTTGGAGTTCGTGAGCTTCTTCCTCGGCGAGCCGCCCTTCGACGTCAAGGAGTGCCAGCAGCGCGGCCTCACCTACGCGAGCCCGCTGCGCGCGAAAGTCCGCCTCGTCATCATGGACAAGGACGCGCCCAAGCCGACCACCAAGGAAGTGAAGGAGCAGGAGGTGTACATGGGCGAGATCCCGCTCATGACCACGACCGGCTCGTTCATCATCAACGGCACCGAGCGGGTCATCGTCTCGCAGCTGCACCGCTCGCCGGGGGTGTTCTTCGAGCACGACCGCGGCAAGACGCACTCGAGCGGCAAGCTGCTGTTCTCCGCGCGCGTCATCCCCTACCGCGGCTCCTGGCTCGACTTCGAGTTCGACCCGAAGGACGTGGTGTTCTTCCGCGTCGACCGCCGCCGCAAGATGCCGGTGACGATCCTCCTCAAGGCCCTCGGCTACACCCCCGAGCGCATCCTGAAGGAGTTCTTCGCCTTCGACACCTTCCACATCGAGAAGAGCCACGTCCTGTTCGAGGTGGTGCCCGAGCGCCTGCGCGGCGAGGTGGCGCGCTTCGACATCAACGACAAGCAGGGCAAGACGATCGTCGCGAAGGACAAGCGCATCACGGTCAAGCACATCCGCGACATGGAGTCCGCCGGCCTGAAGAAGATCACGGCGCCGGACGATTTCCTGATCGGCCGCACGCTGGCGCACAACGTGGTCAACAAGGACACGGGCGAGATCATCGCCAGCGCCAACGACGAGATCACCGAGACGCTCCTGGCGCAGCTGCGCGAGGCGGACGTCGACAGGATCCAGACGCTGTTCACCAACGACCTGGATCAGGGACCGTACATTTCCCAGACCCTGCGCGCCGACGAAACCGTCGACATGAACCAGGCGCGCGTGGCGATCTACCGCATGATGCGGCCCGGCGAGCCGCCCACGGAAGACGCGGTCGAGGCGCTGTTCAACGGCCTGTTCTTCGCCGAGGAGCGCTACGACCTCTCCGCGGTCGGCCGCATGAAGTTCAACCGGCGCATCAACGCCCCCTCCGAGTTCAGCTGGCAGCTGCGCTTCCGCAGCCTGACGCTGCCGAAGGAAGCCGAGGCGGACCTGCGCGCGTACTGGAAGCACGTGCCCGAGCTCTCGCTCGGCAAGGTGAGCCTGGAGGGAATTTCCACCGAGGAGCAGGCGCATGCCGCGGTGGAGAAGATGTTCCAGGACCTGAAGGCCAAGGGCATCGACAAGTCGAAGCTCGAGGTCAAGGTGGAAAACCGCATGACGCTGTCGCCGAAGGACATCGTCGAGGTCATCCGCATCCTGGTCGAGCTGCGCAACGGCCGCGGCGAGATCGACGACATCGATCACCTGGGCAACCGGCGCGTGCGCTCCGTGGGCGAGCTCGCGGAGAACCAGTTCCGCGCCGGCCTCGTGCGCGTGGAGCGGGCGGTCAAGGAGCGCCTGTCGCAGGCCGAGTCCGAGAACCTGATGCCGCACGACCTGATCAACGCCAAGCCGATCTCGGCCGCGATCAAGGAGTTCTTCGGCTCCTCGCAGCTGTCGCAGTTCATGGACCAGACCAATCCCCTTTCGGAGATCACGCACAAGCGCCGCGTCTCCGCCCTGGGACCGGGCGGCCTGACGCGCGAGCGCGCCGGCTTCGAGGTGCGCGACGTGCACCCGACGCATTACGGCCGCGTCTGCCCGATCGAGACGCCGGAAGGTCCGAACATCGGCCTGATCAACTCGCTCGCGCTGTACGCCCGCACCAACCGGTACGGCTTCCTCGAGACGCCCTACCGCAAGGTGAAGGACAGCAAGGTGACGAACGAGATCGTCTACCTGTCGGCGATCGAGGAAGGCAACTACGTGATCGCGCAGGCGAACGCGTCGATCGACAAGAACGGCAAGCTGGTCGACACGCTGGTCTCGTGCCGCTTCAAGAACGAGTTCGAGCTGAAGGGGCCCGAGGAAGTCCAGTACATGGACGTGGCGCCGTCGCAGATCGTCTCGGTCGCCGCCTCGCTCATCCCGTTCCTCGAGCACGACGACGCGAACCGCGCGCTGATGGGCTCCAACATGCAGCGCCAGGCGGTCCCCTGCCTGCGCCCGGAGAAGCCGCTCGTCGGCACCGGCGTGGAGCGCACCGCGGCGGTTGACTCGGGCACCTGCGTCATCGCCCTGCGCGGCGGCGTGGTCGACTACGTCGACGCGCAGCGCGTGGTGGTGCGCGTGAACGACGACGAGACGATGGCCGGCGACGTCGGCGTGGACATCTACAAGCTCACCAAGTACACGCGCTCCAACCAGAACACGAACATCAACCAGCGCCCGATCGTGAAGCAGGGCGAGAAGATCGCCAAGGGCGACGTGGTGGCCGACGGCGCCTCCACCGACCTCGGCGAGCTCGCGCTCGGCCAGAACATGATGGTCGCGTTCATGCCGTGGAACGGCTTCAACTTCGAGGACTCGATCCTCATCTCCGAGCGCGTGGTCGCGGAGGACCGCTTCACCTCGATCCACATCGAGGAGCTGACGGTGGTCGCGCGCGACACCAAGCTCGGGCCGGAGGAGATCACGCGCGACATCTCGAATCTCTCCGAGGCGCAGCTCGCGCGCCTCGACGAGTCGGGCATCGTCTACATCGGCGCGGAAGTCGAGGCGGGCGACGTGCTCGTCGGCAAGGTCACGCCGAAGGGCGAGACCCAGCTCACCCCGGAAGAGAAGCTGCTGCGCGCGATCTTCGGCGAGAAGGCCTCCGACGTGAAGGACACCTCGCTGCGCGTGCCCTCGGGCATCAGCGGCACGGTGATCGACGTCCAGGTCTTCACCCGCGAGGGCATCGAGCGCGACAAGCGCAGCCAGTCGATCATCGAGGACGAGCTGAAGCACTACAAGACCGACCTGGGCGACCAGATGCGGATCGTGGAGAGCGACACGTTCGAGCGCCTCGAGCGCCTGCTCACCAACAAGACCGCCAACGGCGGCCCGAAGCGCCTCGCCAAGGGCACCAAGATCACCAAGGACTACCTGGCGTCGCTCGAGAAGCTCGACTGGTTCGACATCCGCCTCGCCAACGAGGAAGCCGCGGCCCAGGTCGAGGCGCTGAAGGAGTCGATCGCGCAGAAGCGGCGCGAGTTCGATGCCATGTTCGAGGCCAAGCGCAAGAAGCTCACGCAGGGCGACGAGCTGCCGCCGGGCGTGCTGAAGATGGTGAAGGTGTACGTCGCGGTGAAGCGCCGCCTGCAGCCGGGCGACAAGATGGCCGGCCGGCACGGCAACAAGGGCGTGATCTCGAAGATCGTGCCGGTGGAGGACATGCCGCACATGGCGAACGGCACGACGCTGGACATCGTGCTGAACCCGCTCGGCGTGCCGTCGCGGATGAACGTCGGCCAGATTCTCGAGACGCACCTCGGCTGGGCGGCGAAGGGCCTCGGCATCAAGCTCGGCGAGCTGGTGCGCAAGGCGCAGGAGATCCGCATCGCCGAGCTGCGCAAGCTGATCGAGCGCATCTACGCGTCGAGCAACAAGGACGAGGACGTCTCCAAGTTCACCGACGAGGAGGTGCTGAACCTCGCGAAGAACCTGCAGGAAGGCGTGCCGTTCGCGACTCCGGTGTTCGACGGCGCGGCGGAAGCGGAGATCAACGCCATGCTCGAGCTCGCCGGCCTGCCGAATTCCGGCCAGGTGCGCCTGTACGACGGCCGCACCGGCGAGGCGTTCGACCGGGAGGTCACCGTGGGGTACATGCACGTGCTGAAGCTGCACCACCTGGTCGACGACAAGATGCACGCGCGCTCGACCGGGCCGTACAGCCTGGTGACGCAGCAGCCGCTCGGCGGCAAGGCGCAGTTCGGCGGCCAGCGCTTCGGCGAGATGGAGGTCTGGGCGCTGGAGGCCTACGGCGCCGCCTACACCCTGCAGGAGATGCTGACGGTGAAGTCCGACGACATCACCGGCCGCACGAAGGTGTACGAGAACATCGTCAAGGGCGACCACAAGATCGACGCGGGCATGCCCGAGTCGTTCAACGTGCTCGTGAAGGAGATCCGTTCCCTTGGCATCGACATCGATCTGGAGAGGTTCTAGATGAAAGCACTGCTCGAGCTCTTCAAGCAGGTCCAGCAGACCGAGGAATTCGATGCGATCCGCATCGGCCTCGCGTCACCCGAGAAGATCCGCTCGTGGTCCTACGGCGAGGTGAAGAAGCCGGAGACCATCAACTACCGGACCTTCAAGCCGGAGCGCGACGGTCTCTTCTGCGCGCGCATCTTCGGCCCGATCAAGGACTACGAGTGCGTGTGCGGCAAGTACAAGCGCCTCAAGCACCGCGGCGTCATCTGCGAGAAGTGCGGCGTCGAAGTGACGCTCGCCAAGGTGCGCCGGGAAAGAATGGGGCACATCGAGCTCGCCTCGCCGACCGCGCACATCTGGTTCCTCAAGTCGCTGCCGTCGCGCCTGGGCCTCGTGCTCGACATGACGCTGCGCGACATCGAGCGCGTGCTGTACTTCGAGGCCTATGTCGTGACCGATCCGGGCCTCACGCCGCTCAAGCGCTGCCAGCTGCTCACCGAGGACGACTACCTCGCGAAGGTGGAGGAATTCGGCGACGACTTCTCGGCCGCGATGGGCGCCGAGGGTATCCGCGCGCTGCTGCGCTCGCTAGAGATGAACAAGGAGATCGACACCCTCCGCAAGGAGCTCGAGGCGACCTCCTCCGACGCCAAGATCAAGAAGTACGCCAAGCGCCTGAAGGTGCTCGAGGGCTTCAAGGCCTCGAACATCAAGCCGGACTGGATGATCATGGAAGTGCTGCCGGTGCTGCCGCCGGAGCTGCGCCCGCTGGTGCCGCTGGACGGCGGCCGCTTCGCCACCTCGGACCTCAATGACCTCTACCGAAGGGTCATCAACAGGAACAACCGCCTGAAGCGCCTGCTCGAGCTGAAGGCGCCCGAGATCATCGTGCGCAACGAGAAGCGCATGCTGCAGGAGGCCGTCGACTCGCTGCTCGACAACGGCCGCCGCGGCAAGGCGATGACCGGCGCGAACAAGCGCCCGCTCAAGTCGCTCGCCGACATGATCAAGGGCAAGGGCGGCCGCTTCCGCCAGAACCTGCTCGGCAAGCGCGTCGA
>DASZQH010000105.1:0-7458 GCA_035549805.1 Burkholderiales bacterium | reverse complement strand
GTCGAAGTAGTCGACGGCCGGCGCCGCCAGGCGTGCGCGCGCGGCGTGCAATGCCTCGTTCTCGGTGTAGCCGCTTTCCATGGCGCCGGCTCCCCTCGCGAGCGCCTGGAGCGCGGCACGATACAGCAGTGACAGCGCCTCCACGATCCGCCGCTGCTCCACCATCAGCGCGGCGGCGCCGGCCGGATCGGCGGGAAGCGTCTCCACCGAGGGCAACGGCCCGTGCGCCGGCGCCGCCGCTGGCACGGGCAGAGGGGGCGCGGGCGGTTCGGCGACGCGATTGCGGAACAACCGCCGCGCGAAGACGACCAGGGCGAGGATCCCTGCCACGAGCACCGCCCAGCCAAGGGCCTGGGCGATGTCCGCGATGAGCAGGGCGATGTTCTCGAAGTCGAACGACGAGCCGCGCTCCTTCTTGAAATCTCCGCGGAAGCGCCACACGGCCTTCTCGCGCCACGGCTGCAGGTCGGGCGCGCTCATGACCTCCACGATCTCGGCCTGGGCCGAGCGTTCCGCGGCGACGGTGCCGGGGGCGAACCCCGCGGCGCCGAGGACAAAGACCGCGAGCACGACTAGAGAGGAGGCGCCGGCGAGGCGACCGGCGAGGCGCCGCAGCTGCAGCTCGATGTCCCAGCCCTCGAGGATCGTGCGGCGGTTGAGGTAGAGGGAAAACCCGGCCGCGACGTAGAACGGCTGCACCACCGAGACGGCGACGACGTAGCAGGCGCTGTCGAGCCAGTTCCACCAGGTGCCGTCGTCGGGATCCATGAGCTCGGCGAACCCGAAGCTCACGTCCGCCCCGGCCGGCATCAGCAGCCATGCCGCGAAGCCGAGGGAAAGAAGGACCACCAGCTGGAAATGCAGGCAGGTCACCGTCAGCCAGAAGGCCGCGCCGCGCAGCCGGCTGCCGAGCACGCGGCGCCGCGCCCTTGCGTCCCGCCCGGTCTGCTTCTCCAGTTGCCAGACCGGCAGCATGTAGGAGCGCAACGGGTCCAGGCGCAAGAACGTCAGGCCAGCGAGGAGGCCCGGCCGCAGGATGTCGCGCCACGCCGCCAGCGTCTCCCCGACGCCGGGCGGCTCGCCGAAGACCGCGCGGCTCATGATGTGCAGCACGAACCGGTCGAAGACCGGCGTCAGCCACCACAGCAGCGCGGCGGCGAGCCACGGCCGATCGGGGAAAGCGGCATGCAACAGCGCGGCTGCGGGCAGGTAGGCGGCGAGCCAGGCGCCCCAAGCCGGCCGCCACCAGGTGCGCGCCATGCGGAAGCCGAGGTCCATCGCCTGCCAGCCGCCGCGGGGGCGCAGGTGCACGCTCAAGCGCTCAAGCTCCACGTCGTCCCCCGAAGGCGAGCCAGCCGGTGACGAGCAGCCATAGCGCGCCGCCGACCGCGTACTTGACCGGCGCGGGCACGACGGTGAGCGGAGACCAGAACGCCTCGACGAACGCCGCAAGCACGAACATGCACGCCGCGCCATACATCAGGCGTACGGCAGGATGGGCCGCCGCGACGAGCGCCGCGCGGCGCGAGCGGTTGCCCGGCGCGATCAGCGCCGCGCCGAGCCGCAGGCCGGCCGCGCCGGAGACGACGATCGCCATGAGCTCGAGGGCGCTGTGCCCCGCGACGAAGGACCAGAACGGCGCGGCCAGCCCGATCTGCGTCAGGTAGCCCGCCGTCGCGCCGATCAGCACGCCGTTATAAAGGAGGAAGAACAGGGCGCCGAGCCCGAAAGCGAGCCCTGTGGCGAAAGTCTGGAAGCCGATCTTCACGTTGTTCCAGATGTAGAAGCCGAACATCGCGACGTTGTCGTCGGCCTCCCGCATGCCGAGGCGGGCGTTGCCGGCGCCGTACATCTCCTGGAACTGGGCGAGCGTTCTTCCGTCGAGCACGAAGTGCACGAAGTCCGGGAACCACTGGAGCACCGCCGTCAGCGTGGCGAGGGGGGCGAAGAAAAGGAGCGCCGCGGCGGCGACGAGCACGCGCTCGCGCCGCACGAGCTCCGGGAAGCCGGCGAGAAGGAACGCCGCCGAGCGCGCCCAGCCGCGCGGCGCGCTGGCGCCATAGAGCACGTGATGTCCGCGCAGCGCGAGATCGTTGAGGCGATCGACGAGGTCGGGGCTGTACTGGCGATCGCGCGCGAGCGCGAGGTGCTGGCAGGCACGGCGATAGGCCTCGGGGAACGCGGCGTCGCTCAGGCCTGCGTTCGGAGCCGCCTCGCCGCGGCGCCGCGCGAGCTTCTCGCGCGCCTCGAGCCAGGCCTCGAGCGCGCGCCAGTCCTCCGAGTAGCGGCTTTCGAAGTCGGCCTGGCGCACCGCCGCCTAGAACCGGCCGAGAAGGTGGTTGGCGACGCGCATCAGGCGCTCGGCGGCGGTGTCGCCGTCGGCCGCGCCGGTGAGGGCCGGCGCAAGCGCCGCGAGCTCCCCGGCGCGCTCCTTCGTCAGGCTGGGCGAGCGCTCGGCGAAGTCGAGCACGGCGCGCTGCTCCGCCAGCGTGAGCGGGATCGGCGGCGCCAGGGGGGCGGCCGCTGGCACGGCGTAGCCGCCCCGCCGCGGCTCGCGATACACGACCACGGTGCCGGCCGCGAGGTCCCCGAGGCGCTTGAAGTCGCGGCTCGTCAGCATCGCCGCGAGGCCGATGCCGTAGCCGACGGGGAGGAAGTCGATGGCGCGCAGCAGGTTGCGCGCCATCGCCGCCGGCCAGCGGACCGGCGTGCCGTCGTCGTTCAGCACCACCAGGTCGAAGGCCTTCTTTCCCGGCGTCGCGCCGCCCCAGCGCACCTCGCACCACGCGGGGAAAAGCCATTCGAGGAAGAACGCGAGCAGGAGCACGATGCCCCAGCCGAGCCCGCCGAAGAGGCCGAGGAGCATCGCGGCGGCCCCGAGGATCGCGAGGCGGACCAGCAGGTCGATGACCCACGCGAGCGCGCGCGGCACCGGCCCGGCGATCGAGAGCGAGAGCTCGATTCCTTCGGGCGTGGCGACGCGGCGACCGGTGTCGAGCATCCGGCGCGGCGCCTCAGGGGACGAAGAAGATGTCCCGGTACGCCGTGTAGATGGAAGCCGCGAGCGTGGGGCCGAACAGCAGCCAGCCCAGCGCGACCGGAATCGTCGCCACGATGGCGAGGCCCATACCCACCACGCCGTAGAGCAGGAACGGCAGGACGTTCTTGACGCAGCCGAAGAAGCTCGCCTTCATCGCCTCGAGCGGGCCGAGCTCCTCGTGGAAAACGAGGAGCGGCGAGACGAACCATATCGCCATGGCCACCGGGAGCACCAGCGCCATCACGAGCAGGCCGAACAGCGCGAGCCGCGCGCCGGACATGCCCTGCTCGACCTCGCCGCCGCCCCAGGCCTGGAGCATGGTGCCGGCGCCCACGCCGGCGAGCAGCGCGGCGATGACCACGATGGCGATGAGCGCGCCGAGGTAGATGAGGCCGGTCAGGGCGAGCGCGCCGAAGCGGCGCTGGAAACCGGCGAACAGGTCGGCGAAGCGCATGCGGCCGCCGCTGTCGAGGGCGCGGCAGCCGGTCATGAGGCCCGCGGCGATCACGGGGCCCAGTACGGTGCCCACGACGTTGCCGACGAAGGGCACCAGCCCGAGGAGCATGAGGAGGAGGAAGGCGACCACCACGGTGCCTATCCATACTCCGGGCTGGCGCTTGAACAGGCGCCAGCCCTCGGCGATCCAGCTCCAGCCCCGGCCGGTCGCCACGGCCCTGCCCGCGCGGGTGAAGGTGCCGTCGGGGCTGGCCGCAAGCGCGGCATCTGCGAGATGCGCGCGCGGCGCGGCGTACGGATCCGTGGCCATTGCTCCTCCCTTGTTCTTATGGGGAACGACCGCGGTAGTGTACTCCGTGGTCCGCTATCGTTCCTTGAGCCGGACGCGTACCGTCGCGATCGCCTTCGCCACCAGCGAGCCGTCGTCGTTCTTCGCCTCGGCTTCGACGAAGGTCATGCTGCGGCTGTCCTTCAGCACGCGCGCTTCGGCGAGCAGCTTCGCCCCGGTGGCGCCGCCGATGAAGGAGGTGCTGAGGTCGATCGTCACCACGCCGACGGACTCCGGATGCAGGGTGCGCGCGGCGGTGCAGAGCGCCACATCGAGGAGGGACATGATGACGCCGCCGTGCGCGGTGCCGAGACTGTTCTTCATGTGCGGCTCGACCGGCATCGAGAGCTTCGCCGTGCCCTCGCCGAGCGCCTCGGTAAGGATCTTCAGGTGGGCGACGAACGGGATCTTCTTCTGGTACTCCCGCGCGAACTCCACTTCCATCACAGGATCGTCGCGCCGCCGTCGACCGCGATCGCCTGGCCGGTGATGTGGCGCGAGGCCTCGGAGGCGAGCAGCACCGCGAGGCCCTTCAGGTCCTCGTCGTTACCCAGGCGCCGCGTCGGCGTGACCTCCAGCACCGCCTTGCCGGCGGTGTCGAGCGTCGCCTTGGTCATCTTGGACGGGAAGAAGCCGGGGCAGATCGCGTTCACCGTGATGCCGTGCTCGCCCCATTCGGCCGCGCACTGGCGCGTCAGGCCGATGAGGCCGTGCTTCGTGGCGTTGTAGGCGACCGTCTTCACCACGCGCGGGTCGCTCGCGGTCAGGCCGGCGACCGACGCCGTGTTGATGATGCGCCCCCACTTGTTCGGGATCATCCAGCGCTTGGCGGCCTGCTGCGAAAGCAGGAACGCGCCCGTCAGGTTCAGGTTCACGAGCTTGTCCCAGGCCTCGATCGGGTGATCCTCGGCCGGTGAGCCCCAGGTGGCGCCGGCGTTGTTGACGAGGATGTCGATGCGGCCGAAGTCCTTCATCAGCGCGTCGGCGAGCGGCGCGACCTGCTCGCGCTTGCCGAGGTCGCAGACATAGGCGCGCGCATCGATGCCAAGAGATTTGAGATGAGAGGTTGCAGCATCCAGCTCATCCTTCTTGCGCGCCGTGATGGCCACCTTCGCGCCCATCTCGCCCAGCGCCTCGGCCATCTGCAGGCCGAGGCCGCGCGAGCCGCCGGTCACGACCGCGACCTTGCCCTTCAGGTTCAGGAGATCGAGGACCTTCATGGTCAACCCTTCAGCTGGAGAGATTTGTACTCGAGGAATTCCTCCAGCCCGAACACGCCGGCCTCGCGGCCGTGCCCGGACTGCTTGAAGCCGCCGAACGGCGCGTTCATGTTGAAGGCGCCGCCGTTGACGTCGATCTGGCCGGCGCGGATGCGCCGCGCCACCTTCTGCGCGCGCGCCTCGTCCCCGGACCACACCGCGCCCGCGAGGCCGTAGATCGTGTCGTTCGCGATGCGCACCGCGTCCTCCTCGTCCTCGTACGGGATGATGGAGAGCACCGGGCCGAAGATCTCCTCCTGCGCGATGGTCATGTCGTTGCGCACCCTGCCGAACACCGTCGGCTTCACGTAGTAGCCGCCTTTCGGCGTGCCTTCCGGCGCCTCCGGCCCGCCGGCGAGGAGCTCGGCGCCTTCCTCGATGCCCTTCCTGATGAAGCCGCGCACCCGCTCGAGCTGCGCCTGCGAGGTCAGCGGCCCGAGCTTGGATGTCTCGGCGAGCGGGTCGCCGACGGTGAAGCCTTTCGCCGCTTCCGCCGCGAGCTTCGCCGCTTCTTCGTACTTCGACTCCGGGACGAGCATGCGCGTGAGGGCGGTGCAGGTCTGGCCCGAGTTGAGGTAGCAACCGTTGACGGTGCCTTTCACCGCAGCGGCGAGGTCCGCGTCGTCGAGGATCACCGAAGCGCTCTTGCCGCCGAGCTCGAGGGCGACGCGCTTCACGCCCTGCGCCGCGAGCTCGGAGATGCGCTTGCCGGCGCGCGTCGAGCCGGTGAAGGAGATCATGTCGACGCCCGCGTGCTTCACCAGCGCCTCGCCCGCGGGGACGCCGAACCCGGTCACCAGGTTGAACACGCCCGCGGGCAGGCCCGCGGCCTCGATCACTTCGGCCAGCAGGAACGCGTTGAACGGCGCGACCTCGGAAGGCTTGAGCACGACGGTGCAGCCCGCCGCGAGCGCGGGCGCGACCTTGAGCGCGATCTGGTGCAGCGGGTAGTTCCACGGGGTGATGCAGCCGACGACGCCGACGGGGTCGCGCACCACCAGGGAGTTCCCGACCTTCTGCTCGAAGGAAAACTCCTTCAGGAGCCGGGCGTAGTTGGCGAAGTTCGCGATCGGCAGGCCGGCCTGGATGCGGCCGGCCATCTTGAGCGGCATGCCGACTTCCTGCGCGATGGTCCTCGCCAGCTCGTCGGCGCGGGCCTTGAGGCCGGCCGAGATCTTCTCGAGGTACTCGGCGCGCTTCTCCGCCGGCGTGCTGCTCCAGCCGTCGAGCGCGGCGCGCGCCGCGGCGACTGCCGCATCGACGTCCTTCTCCGCGGCCGCCGGGATGCGGCCCATCACCTCGCCGGTGCCGGCGTTGTGCACGTCGATCGTCTGCGTCGAGGACGGCGCGACCCAGCGCCCGCCGATGAAGAGCCTGTCACGTGTCTGCATGGGGGGAAGTCCTTATACTGCGGGGCGAAAAGAACGGAACCCGTGGAGATTAGCATGGCCCGCAGCGCCAAAGCGGTGGTCTGCCGCGAACTGAACCAGCCCGTGGTCGTCGAGACGATCGAGGTCGATCCGCCCAGGCGCGGCGAGGTGAGCGTCAGGCTCCACGCCTGCGGCGTGTGCCACTCCGACCTGTCGGCCACCAACGGCACGATCGCGATGCCGCCGCCGCTGATCCTCGGCCACGAGGCCGCGGGCGAGGTGGTCGAGGTGGGCGAGGGTGTGAGCGGCTTCGCCGTGGGCGACCACGTCGTTTCTTCCTTCATCTACATGTGCGGCAAGTGCCGCTTCTGCTCGGGCGGCCGGCCGGTGCTGTGCATCGAGCAGGGCAAGGCGATCACCACGCTGCCCGACGGCACGCTGCGCACGCGCGACGCGAAGGGGCAGCCGCTCAGCATCTTCTCCGGCTGCGGCGTCATGGCCGAGTACGCCACGCTGTCGGTCGACA
Source organism: Burkholderiales bacterium (assembly GCA_035549805.1). GTDB lineage: Bacteria > Pseudomonadota > Gammaproteobacteria > Burkholderiales > SG8-39 > SCGC-AG-212-J23. The sequence goes on along the minus strand of DASZQH010000105.1, from coordinate 479 downwards.
ACCTGGTGAAGATCGATCCGAAGATCCCGTACGACCGCGCCGCGCTAGTCGGCTGCGCGGTGACCACCGGCGTCGGCGCGGTGTTCAACACCGCGAAGGTGGCGCCGGGCTCGACGGTGGCGGTGCTGGGGTGCGGCGGCGTCGGCCTGAACGTCATCCAGGGCGCCCGCATCGCGGGGGCGCAGCGCATCATCGCCGTCGACGCCAACGAGGCCAAGCTCGAGATGGCGAGGAAGTTCGGCGCGACGGAGCTCGTCGTCGGCAAGCCGGGGGAAGACGTTTCGAAGCAGATCAAGAAGCAGACCGGAGGCGGCGTCGACTACGCCTTCGAGTGCGTGGGCAGCGGCGAGCTCGCCGCGGTCGCGTACCGCGCGATCCGCCGCGGCGGCCTCGCGGTGGTGGTCGGCGTCGCCAAGGCGACCGATTCCACGAGCGTGCGCACCATGACGCTGCCGTTCGAGGAGAAGACGCTGACCGGG
>DASZQH010000104.1:0-5473 GCA_035549805.1 Burkholderiales bacterium | reverse complement strand
GGGCGAGCCGCAGATGGGCCTGCAGGCGCGCCTCATGAGCCAGGCGCTGCGCAAGCTCACCGGCAACATCAAGCGCACCAACACGCTGGTGATCTTCATCAACCAGATCCGCATGAAGATCGGCGTCATGTTCGGCAACCCCGAGACGACCACCGGCGGCAACGCGCTCAAGTTCTACGCCTCCGTGCGCATGGACATCCGCCGCATCGGCTCGATCAAGAAGGGCGACGAGGTGATCGGCTCCGAGACGCGCGTCAAGGTGGTGAAGAACAAGGTCGCGCCGCCGTTCCGCCAGGCCGAGTTCGACATCCTCTACGGCGAGGGCATCTCGCGCGAAGGCGAGATCCTCGAGATCGGCGTCAACCTGGGCGTGCTGGAGAAGTCGGGCGCCTGGTACCTGCACAACGGCGACCGGCTCGGCCAGGGCAAGGACAACTGCCGCGACTTCCTCAAGGAGAACCCCGCGCTCGCGAAGGAGATCGAAGCGAAGATCCGCGAGAAGGCCGGCGTGGTGACCGCGCAGGCCGAAGCCGAGGAGCCGCTCGAGGACGACGGCAAGGTCGAGAAGCTCCCGACCCGGAAGCGTGGATAGCGAGCCGGATACGCCCGCGCAGCTGAAAGCGCGGGCGCTCAGATACCTCGTTCGCAGGGAACATTCGCGCGCGGAGCTGGCCCGCAAGCTGGCTCCGCACGCCGAGTCGCCCGCCGCCATCGAAGCGGTCCTCGATCTCCTGCTCCAGAAGAAGCAGCAGTCCGACGAGCGCTTCGCCTCGGAGCGCGCGCGCGTGCTGTCCCGCAAGTTCGGCGCCGCCAGGATCCGCCAGGACCTGAAGGAGCATGGCGTGAGCGACGAGCTTGTCTCGCGCGTATCGGACGAAGGCGAGCTCGATCGCGCGCGGGCCATCCTCGCGCGCAAGTACCGGTCGCCTTGCACGGGACGGGAGGAAACAGCCAAGCGCGCGCGCTTCCTCCAGAGCCGCGGCTTTTCGTATGAAGTGATCAGGAGCGCGCTGAAGGACATCGAGTAGTCGCAACTTCGGACTGCTCGACAACCACGGAAGTAAACGCCCTGCTCGAATCGCACGTTCTTCTCCTACGCATTTGCGTAGAGAGGGGGTGAAAAGATGGATCAGGCACAAGCATTGGCGGTCGTGAGATCGCTCGCGAACGGCGTCGACCCGGAGAGCGGCGAAGTGTTTCCGGCGGAGAGCGCCTACCAGCGTCCGCAGGTCGTGCGGGCGCTGTACGAAGCGGCGACGGCGCTGGAGCGCATCGAGCGCTTCGACCGGCGCCGCGCGCAGATGCCGCCGAAGACCGGCGAGCCGTGGACCGAGGACGAGGACCGCAAGCTCCTCGCGGCCTTCGACGCGGGCCGCGCGCTGCAGGAGCTGGCGTCGGCGCACGAGCGCACGATGGGCGCCGTCCGCGCCCGGCTGCTCAAGTATGGCCGGATCAACGCGTAGCGGCAGCATCGACGCATAGCGGGGTTACCCGGGGCGGCCGGCCGGCGCGCCCGGGGTTTTTTGCCGCGGTGCAGTAGAATTCTCGCAATGAAATCAAGCGAGATCCGCTCGAGCTTCCTCGAGTATTTCAAGTCCAAGGGGCACACGATCGTGCCCTCCAGCCCGCTGGTGCCCGCGAACGACCCGACGCTGCTCTTCACCAACTCGGGGATGGTGCAGTTCAAGGACGTGTTCCTCGGGCAGGACAAGCGCGCCTACGTCCGCGCCACCTCGTCGCAGCGCTCGCTGCGCGCCGGCGGCAAGCACAACGACCTGGAGAACGTCGGCTACACCGCGCGCCACCATACGTTCTTCGAGATGCTCGGCAACTTCTCGTTCGGCGACTACTTCAAGAAGGACGCGATCCAGTTCGCCTGGGAGCTGCTGACCAAGGTCTACGGGCTGCCGCCCGAGAAGCTCTGGGCCACCGTCTACCACACCGACGACGAGGCGTACGAGCTCTGGACGAAGACGATCGGCGTGCCGAAGGAGCGCGTCGTGCGCATCGGCGACAAGGGGCAGAAGTACCAGTCGGACAACTTCTGGCAGATGGCCGACACCGGCCCCTGCGGGCCGTGCAGCGAGATCTTCTTCGACCACGGCTCGGGAATCGAAGGCGGACCGCCCGGATCGCCGGACGCGGACGGCGACCGCTACATCGAGATCTGGAACCTCGTCTTCATGCAGTTCAACCGGGACGACAAGGGCGTGCTGCACCCGCTGCCGAAGCCCTCGGTCGACACCGGCATGGGCCTCGAGCGCATCGCCGCGGTGATGCAGGGCAAGCACTCGAACTACGAGATCGACCTTTTCCAGGATCTCATCCGGGCGGCGGCGCGGGAGACCGGGCAGAAGGACCTGAAGAACCCGTCGCTCAACGTCATCGCGGACCACATCCGCGCCTGCGCGTTCCTGATCGTCGACGGGGTGATTCCGGGGAATGAAGGCCGCGGCTACGTCCTGCGCCGCATCATCCGCCGGGCGATCCGGCATGGCTACAAGCTCGAGCAGAAGAAGCCGTTCTTCCATCGCATCGTCGCCGATCTCGACAAGGCGATGGGGGATGCCTATCCCGAGCTTCGTTCGTCCAGGCAGAACGTTTCCGACGTACTGCGGCAGGAGGAAGAGCGCTTCGCCGAGACGCTGGAGAACGGCATGGGCGTGCTCGAGTCCGCGCTCGCCTCGGGCGAGAAGCTGCTCGACGGCGAGACCGCGTTCCGCCTCTACGACACGTTCGGCTTCCCCGTCGACCTGACGGCCGACATCTGCCGCGAGCGCGGCGTGATGCTGGACATGGCCGGCTTCGAGGCGGCGATGGGCCAGCAGCGCGAGCGCGCGCGCGCGGCCTCCAAGTTCTCGATGGCGGCGGGCCTCGAATACTCGGGGAACAAGACCCGCTTCCACGGCTACGACAAGATGGCGCACGAGCAGGCGAAGGTCGTGGCGCTCTATCGCGAGGGCGCGAAGGTCGACGCCCTGAAGAGCGGCGAGACCGGGACCGTGGTGCTCGACGAGACGCCGTTCTACGCCGAGTCGGGCGGCCAGGTGGGCGACCGCGGCGAGCTCGTCGCGGCGACGGGCACCTTCGCGGTGGACGACACGCAGAAGATCCAGGCCGACGTCTACGGCCACCACGGCAGCGTGAAGTCCGGCGTGCTGCGCCTCGGCGACACGGTGGACGCGCGCGTCGACACGACGCTGCGCGAGCGCACCATGCGCAACCACTCGGTGACGCACCTCATGCACAAGGCGCTGCGCGAGGTGCTCGGCCAGCACGTGCAGCAGAAGGGATCGCTGGTCGACGCGGACAAGACGCGCTTCGACTTCGCGCACAACAAGCCGCTGACCGACGACGAGATCCGCCAGGTGGAGGCGAAGGTCAACGCGGAGATCCTGCAGAACACGCCGACGCGCGCCCAGGTGATGGGCATCGAGCAGGCCAAGACTTCCGGCGCGGTCATGCTGTTCGGCGAGAAGTACGGCGACGAGGTGCGGGTGCTCGACATCGGCTCCTCGCGCGAGTTCTGCGGCGGCACCCACGTCGCGCGCACCGGCGACATCGGCGTGTTCAAGATCTACTCCGAAGGCGGCGTGGCGGCCGGCGTGCGCAGGATCGAGGCGACCACCGGCGGAACCGCGCTCGCGATGATGAACAACCAGCTGCGGGAATTCCAGGACGTCTCGAGATTGCTGCGTGCCCAGCCCGGCGCGGGCTCGGTCGAGAAGGCCGTGCTGCAGCTCGTCGAGGAAAAGAAGGCGCTGGAGAAGGAGCTCTCCCGCGTCCGCTCGAAGCTGCTGAGCGGGCAGGGCGCGGACCTCAGCGCGCAGGCGGTCGACGTCAAGGGAGCGAAGGTGCTCGCCGTGACGGTCGACGGCGCGGACGCGAAGGCGCTGCGCGAGGCGCTCGACGGCCTGAAGGGAAAGCTCAAGTCCGCGGCGATCGTGCTCGGCGCGGTGAACGACGGCAAGGTCTCCCTCATCGCGGGAGTGACCGACGACCTCACCGGCAAGGTCAAGGCCGGCGAGCTCGTCAACTACGTGGCGCAGCAGGTGGGCGGCAAGGGCGGCGGCCGCCCCGACATGGCGCAGGCCGGCGGGACCGATGCGGCCAAGCTTCCCGGCGCGCTGCAATCCGTCCGACCCTGGGTGGAGCAAAGGCTATGAAACGATTCCTCGCAGTCCTTCTCGCCGCGCCCGTCGCGGCCCTCGCTCACCACGGCTGGAGCGAATACGACAGCACGAAGCCGCTCAAGCTCACCGGCAAGATCGTCGAGTCCGGCTATGAGCATCCGCACGGCTTCGTGCGCCTGGAGACGCCGGGCAAGACCTGGCACGTCGTGCTCGCGCCGCCCTCGCGCATGGAAGCGCGCGGCCTGCCGCGCGAACGCATCGCCAAGGGGGGCGCGGCGACGGTGGAGGGCTACGCGAACCGCAGCAAGCCGGAAGAGCTGCGCGCCGAGCGCATCATCGTCGACGGGAAGACGGTCGAGCTGCGGTGACGCCCGCCGCGGGCCCGATCGGCGCGATCGAGGCCTCCGGCCTGGGCCAGGCGATGCGCCAATCGCTCTGGCTCTACCCGATCGTCGAGATCGTCCACCTCCTCGGCCTCGCGCTCCTCTTCGGCTCGATCGTCGTCCTCGACCTGCGGCTGCTCGGCTTCGGCAGGCGCATTTCCGTGAAGAGCCTCGCGGGCCACGTCCTGCCCTGGACCGCGGCGAGCTTCGTCCTCATCGTGCCGAGCGGCCTCGCCATGTTCACCGCCCACGCGATGGATTTCATCGGCAACCCCGTCTTCGCGCTCAAGATCGGCCTGATCCTCGCCGCGGGCATCAACGCGGCGGTGTTCCATGCGGGGGCATTCCGCACCGCGGGCACCTGGGACGCGGACGCATCCACGCCCGCGGCCGCGAAGGTGGCCGGCGCGGTGTCGCTCCTGCTGTGGATCTCGGTGATCGCCTGCGGGCGATTGCTCGCCTACACCTAGCTAGAAGCCGATCCGGCTTTTCTTCTGGCGGGCGTCCTGGATGTCGTCCGGGCCGACTTCCCGGCGGCCGGCGATCTTGGCGCGGCCGAAGGCGGATTGCAGCGCGCGGCGCATCTCGCGCGGCGGCAGCGACGCGACGCGCTCGAGGGATGCCTGGCAGAGCTCCTCGGGGAACTGCTTGCCCCACTCGTGCGCGTCCCGGATCTCGGCGTAGATGTTGCGCGCGATGCGGGCGGCGCCTTCCGCATCGGGCGCGTCGATCTCGTAGACCGTCAGGCGGCTGAGCAGCGGCTCGGGAATGCGCGCGCCGTCGTTCGCCGTCGCGATCCAGACGGTGCCCGACGCGTCGATCGGCAGCTCGACGAACTCGTCGACGAAGCGCGTGGCGGTGTCGATCTCGAGCAGCTCGTAGAGGGGGCCGAGCGGGTCGTACTGGCCGTCGCCGCCCGCCTTGTCGATCTCGTCCACCACGATGACCGGGTTCGCG
>DASZQH010000103.1:0-3842 GCA_035549805.1 Burkholderiales bacterium | reverse complement strand
AATGAAAGTGATCGTGCTGGGCGCCGGCGTCATCGGGACGACGAGCGCCTATTACCTGAACCGCCTCGGCTTCGACGTCACCGTCGTCGACCGCCAGGCCGCGCCCGCGGCCGAGACGAGCTTCGCCAACGGCGGGCAGGTCTCGGTGAGCCACGCCGAGCCGTGGGCGAATCCCGGCGCGCCGCTCAAGGTGCTGAAGTGGCTGGCGAGGGAAGACGCGCCGCTGCTCTTTCGCCTGCGCCCCGACCTGCGCCAGTGGCTGTGGGGCCTCGCGTTCCTGCGCGAGTGCACGCCGGCGCGCACGCGCCACAACATCGAGCAGATCGTGCGCCTGGGCACCTACAGCCGCGAGAAGCTGCAGGCGCTGCGCCGGGACACGGAGCTGCACTACGACCACCTCGAGCGCGGCATCCTGCACTTCTACACCGACGCGCGCGAGTTCGAGGCGGCGCTCGCGCCGGCGCAGCAGATGTGCGAGCTCGGATGCGAGCGGCGCGTCATCTCCGCGAAGGAGGCGAAGCGCATCGAGCCCGCGCTCGCCAACGTGCCGCTCGCCGGGGCGACGTACACCGCGGCCGACGAATCGGGCGATGCTCGCCTCTTTACCGTTTCCCTTTCGAAGATCTGCTCCGACCTGGGCGTGAAATTCCTGATGAGCCACGACGTCAAGGCGATCCGCAGGAGCGGCGGCGAGGTGGCCTTCGTGGAAGCGACCGACGCGGAGGGCCGCTTCGTGCGGCTGAAGGCCGATGCCTACGTGCTCGCGCTCGGCAGCTTCAGCCCGCTCCTCGCCGCGCCGCTCGGCATCCGGCTCAACGTGTATCCCGCCAAGGGCTATTCCGTGACGCTCCCGGTCCTCGATTCCGAAAAATCCTTCTCGGTCTCGCTGACGGATGACGAATACAAGCTGGTGTTCTCGCGCCTGGGCGATCGGCTGCGCATCGCGGGGACCGCGGAGCTGAACGGCTACGACCGCTCGCTGAACCCGGTGCGCTGCCAGGCGATCGTCGACCGCGTCGAGGCGCTCTTCCCCGGCGCGGCCGACACGTCGCGCGCGCAGTTCTGGGCCGGGCTGCGGCCGGCCACCCCCTCCAACCTGCCCTACGTCGGAGCGTCTCCGGTAAGAAACCTGTACCTCAATACCGGCCACGGGACCTTGGGGTGGACGCACGCGTGCGGCTCGGGCGCCGCGCTCGCCGACCTTGTCGCGGGGCGCGAGCCGGAAGTCGCGTTCGACTTTACGGGGGCAAGACACGAGGTAGTCCGCCCGGCCGGAAACTCGGGAGGGCGAAACCGCCTCCTAGGAGCATGACGCTCTTCAGGTGGGCAGTGCTGGCGGCGAGCGTGGTGGGCTTCTCGCTCGCCGCCAATTCTCACGCGCAGGACAAGGACGCGCCCCGCCCGGCGCCGGCGGCCACCCAGGCCTCGGACAAGGCCGCGGAGGCGCCCGCCGAGCCCAAGCGCGTGATCGAGATCACCCGCAGCACCAAGCCCAACTGCGAGGTGAAGCCCGTCATGACCGACGACGAGATCGCGCGCTGCAAGAAGGCGTGGGGGAAATAGGGTCGAATTCGGGGACAGCTACCGAATTCCCAACGCTCCGCTACCGAATTCGGTAGCTGTCCCCGATCTCAGGTCGGGCTGAGGATGTGGATGACGCGCGAGGCGACGAGGTCCTTGACCTTCGCGCCGTAGGCGGCCATGTGGGGCGCCGCGGCGTGCGCCTTGAGGTGCTCCATGCTTTCCCATTTCTCGACCACCATGAAGGCGTCGCCGCCGAGCTTCGTCTGGAAGGCGGGTGCGGGCTCGGCGTCGACGGCCGGGGCGTACTCGAGGCAGCCCTTCTCGGCGAGCACGTTCGGGATGTTGGCGCGGAATTCCTTGAGGATGGCGTCGCGCTTGCCCGGCTTCGCGGTGATCACTGCGATGACGTGAACCATCGTGCCCTCCGGTCGAAAGGGGGCCATCTTAGTAGAATCCCGGCCTTCTCCGGAGGACTCCCATGCTCGAAATGAAAGACACCACCGTCGGCAGCGGCGCCGAGGCCAGGGCCGGCCAGAGCGTCACCGTGCACTACACCGGCTGGCTCTCCGACGGCGGCAAGCGCGGAAAGAAGTTCGACTCGAGCAAGGATCGCGGCGACCCGTTCGTGTTCCCGCTCGGCGCCGGCCACGTCATCAAGGGCTGGGACCTGGGCGTGCAGGGGATGAAGGTCGGCGGCACGCGCGAGCTCACGATCCCGCCCGAGATGGGCTACGGCGCGCGCGGCGCCGGCGGCGTGATCCCGCCGAACGCGACCCTGATCTTCGAAGTCGAATTGCTGAAGGTTGGATAAGAAGAAGCCGGTCCGCTCCGCAGGCGCGGTCGTGTTCCGCCGGACGGAGCGCGGCATCCGCCTGCTGGTGCTGCGCGCGTACAGGAACTGGGATTTCCCGAAGGGCCTGGTCGAGAACGCGGAGGACATGCTCGCGGCGGCCAAGCGCGAAGTGCGGGAGGAGACGGGCCTCACCGACGTCGACTACCCGTTCGGCGAGGAGCACAAGGAAACGGTGCCGTACGCCGGCAACAAGGTGGCGCGCTACTACCTCGCCGAGACGGAGCAGCACGCCATCGAGCTGCCGGTGAACACCGCGCTCGGAAGGCCCGAGCATCACGAGTACCGCTGGGTCTCCTTCGACGAAGCCGAGGACCTGCTACCGCCGCGCCTCGCCGGTGTCCTCGACTGGGCCCGCAACACGCTCGCCGGCCACTGACTCGCTGGAACGCCGCAGCATCCAGCGCATGAAGAGGAGGAGCGTGAGCGCCATCACGCCTCCCACGGCGATCGACACCGCCGCCGGCGCGCCGAGCCGGTGCATGGCGAAAAGGATCCCGATGGCCGCGGCAAGGCCGGCGAGGATCGAGCCCGCGGCCTTGCGCCCCGTGGACCAGCACCAGTAGAGGAAGCAGAAGAGCAGCACCGCGCCGGCCATGCCGACGGCGACGGCGCGGTGGTCGCCCAGGAACCAGAGCACCCGTTGCGTGCGTCCCGGCTCGTCGACCAGGCCCTTCGGGAACGCGACGAGGACCGTCATCCCCTCGCGCGGCTGGAACACCCGCGTGGAGCGGAATGCCGCGCCGCCATCGCGCACGAAGACGGCGTAGCTGCGCCCGCGCGCCCCCTGCATCCCGGTATAGGCCTCCGCACGCACGAGCGACGCCGCGATCTGCTGCGGCAGGTGCACCTCGGCGGTGATGCGGTCGAAGGCGAGCGCCCAGCCGTACCCGTTCACGGGCCAGTAGAGCTCGTCGTGCTCGTCGAAGAAGCCGAGCTGCCGGCCGGCGCGGTACGCGATCTCGTAGGTGTGCGGGCCGGGCGGCAGCGTCGCGTCGGCGCTGCCGATGCGCACGCGCGTGGCGTCGCCCAGGCGCTCCACGGCGTAAGGCTCGGGGGCGCCGTTGCGCGTCACCCGCTCGATCCTGAGCGGCGCGTGCAACGGAAACTCCCGCTTCACCTGCGTGCCCTGCGCCTCCAGCGTAAAGCGCTCGGTGACGGCGAGCTCGCCCGAGCGCGCGATGCGGATGTCGCTGTGGAAGTCGGTGACGCGCCCGGCGGCCGCGCAGGAAAGGCTGACGAGCAGGAGCGCCAGGAGCGGGATTCTCATCTACCGGAGCAGCGCCTCCGCGATCTCGAGCACGTCGTCGGGCCAGTACGCCATCGGGCGCGGGCGCAGCGCGCCGGCCTCGTCGAGCGGGCGGCAGGCGAGCACCGGCAGGACCCAGCGCGGCGGAATCGCCTCGCGCCCGTGGCACGCGCGAGGCGATGCTCGACGCGGCGCTCGGCCATTCGGCCGGCCGGGCGC
>DASZQH010000102.1:0-4183 GCA_035549805.1 Burkholderiales bacterium | reverse complement strand
GCAGCACATGGCAACAGGCACCGTGAAGTGGTTCAACGACGCGAAGGGCTACGGGTTCATCACGCCGGACGACGGCTCCGAGGACCTTTTCGCGCATTTCTCCGCCATCAACATGTCGGGCTTCAAGACCCTCAAGGAAGGGCAGAAGGTCAGCTTCGACGTGGTGCAGGGGCCGAAGGGGAAGCAGGCCTCGAACATCCAGAAGAGCGGCTGAGCAGTCCCGTCCTGAACTGAAAAGGCCGCCCGCGGGCGGCCTTTTTTATTGCCTGCGTCCCGGGCGGGAGGCTACTTCGTGCCCCAAGGCTTGATCGCCTCCTTCAGCAGGCGGTAGCCGTCCAGGTAGCGGGGGCGCTTGCCGCCGTAGACGCGGTCGAACGTCGCGAGCTGCGCGTCCAGCCAGCGCGCGAGCTCCGCGTTGCCCGGGTTGGCGGCCTTGTAGGCCTCGTTGATCAGGACGAAGTGGATGCGCGGGTCGTACGGCTGCTTGGTGCCGCCTTCGGTCTCGTCGCCCTTCAGCAGGCGCAGCAGCATGGCGTCCGCCGAGCCGAGCGTCTGCTCGAAGATCGGCTCGCCCTGCATGCGGTACATGACGCTGGTCATGTCCTTGCCGTTCTTCATCGTGAAGCCCATCTCGCCCCACAGCTTGTTCATGTCCGTGCCGGGCTTCGCCTTGTCGAGCACCATCTGGCCCCACGCGCGCAGGAAGTCGGGCGCGTCGGCCATCAGGTCGGTGAGGCGGTCGCCGTCGAGGTCGGTGGCGTAGACGATGGTCGGCTTCTGCTGCGCCATGTCGTGCAGCAGAATGCCGAAGTTGGTGTCCGAGATGTGCTCGTAGATGTCCCCGCCCCAGCCCTCCATCCCGGCCTTGAAATCCTTCGGCAGCAGCGCGGCGATGGCGTCGACGTTGTCCTTGTGCTCCTCGTAGGCGTCGACCGAGTAGCGGCGCTTCAGCTGGAACTTCGTGCCCTGCATGAGCCAGCGCAGCACGCCGGCGTTGACCGCGTCTTCCTGCGCCTGCGTCGGCTTGGTCGCGATGCGGCCGACGCTGCCCGTCTCGTGCACCATCCGGAGAAACAGGCGCGCGGCGTAGGCCATGCGCACTCCGGGGGTGTTCATCTCCGAGTGGATGTTGCCGGTCGCCCGGTCGACGCTGAACTTCTTCTTGTCCTGCGAATACGGCAGGCCCGGCATGAAGCGCACGTTCGTGATCGAGCCGTAGGGGCGGACGTTGCAGTACACGCCTGCGGCGGTGCGCAGCGGCGCGTTCGCCGACTTGCCGTTCACCACGACCTTCCTGCCGTTCTCGTTGACGAGGAAGTCGCCGGCGGTGGACCACTTGAGGGCCGTGTACTCGAGCTTGCCGAACCAGTCGAGCGACTTCAGCTTCGTGTCGTGGCGGAACTGCGCCATCATCGGCACGCCGAGGAAAGGCAGGCCGAGGACGTCGAGCGCCATCAGCGTGCCGTTCAGCGCGAACATGTCGGTGAACGCGTGCGCGACCGGCTTCACGCCCCCGGCGGGGTTGCCGCCTTCCCAGATGATCGCGTCGGTGAGGCCGCGCGGCTGGATCTTCGAGCGCTTGTAGATGCTGTCGAGGAGCTTGAAGAGATCGCCGGCCTGCTCTTCCTGGGCGATCTTGAGGAGATCGAGGGTCATGACACGCCTTGGGGTTGTGAAACCACGGATGTGAAAAGGGGGCTGATTATATAAGCCCCAGCTCGAGGTCGAAGGCCCGTTCCACCAGCCAGATCGCCGCGACGGCCGCGATCGCGGCCGAGCCGCCGACCAGCACGACGCGGCGGTACGCCCAGGTGCCGCGCAGGGCGAAGGCGAGCGGCAGGAATGTCGCCACGATCGCGAGCTGGCCCGCCTCGACGCCGAGGTTGAAGCCGACGAGGGCGAGGAGCAGCGCATCCTGCGGCAGGCCGAGATCCGCGAGCACGCTGGCGAAGCCGAAGCCGTGGATCAGGCCGAACGCGAACGCGACGATCCAGCGCCGGCCGGTGACGACGGGGCGCAGATTGTTCAGCGCGGCGAGCACCACCGAGAGCGCGATCGCCGACTCGACGAGCCGGGATGGAAGCTGCACGACGGCGAGCGCAGCGAGGGCGAGCGTGATCGAGTGCGCCACCGTGAACGCGGTCACGACCTTGAAGACGTCCCAGAGGACCGGCTTGAAGCGCGCCGCGTAGGTGACCGCCGGCAGGAGCAGGGACAGCAGGAACAGCACGTGGTCGAAGCCGATCCAGATGTGCCAGACCCCTTCGCGCGCGTAGTCGACGAACTGCCGCCACGGGGCGCGCGCCTCCAGCGCGAGGCGCGGCTGCTCGGGGGAGAGTACCGACGTCGTCCCGCCCAGCCGGAGCAAGCCCCGATGCGTCGGATCGAGGTCGAAGAACAGGCGGTAGTCCACTTCCGTGGCGGTGCACGGCGCGGAGAACCTGAGCACCGCGTAGCCGCCGTCGCTGTGCTCGTCGAACAGGAGGTCGCCGGGCTCGATCGCGCACGCCTCGCCGTTCGCGCGCAGCGACAGCCGCGAGTAAGCGTAGGCCTCGATGGCCGCGCGCTTCGCGCGCAGCTCGCCCCACGTGATGGCGCCGTCGCCGTTTGCGTCCAGGCCGATGGCGTACTCCAGGTCGCGCAACGCGACGTCCCACTGGCCGCGCGTCACCGCGGCTTGCGGCTCCAGCGTCAGATAGCTGTCGCTGGGCTTGTGCGCGTGCGCGAGCCCCGGCAGCAGCAGGAGGAAAAGGAGCGCCCTCATCGGAGCGATGCGCGAAGGGCTGCAGCGAGGCGCTCGAGGCGCGCGCTCTCGAAGCGCGTCTGCTCCAGCCAGCGCAGGACCGGTGCCGCGGCCTGCGGCTGGCGGGCTGCCACGGCCGCTTCGAGGACGGCGAGCGCGTCGCGCGGCTCGCGCTGGTCCTGCCAGTTTTCCAGCGCCGCCGCCAGGGCACCGGCCGCGTCCTCTCTGAGCTCGAGCAGGTAGCGGGATTCCTCGGCGAGGTGCAGGCGTTCGCCGCGCAACGCCGAAGCGGCGAACCGCTCGCCAAGGACACGCTCATGCGCGGCCGCCTCGGGACGCCGAAGCGCGCGCGCCGCGATTGCCACGCGCAGGAGGAGCGTGTCCGAGCGCGTGCGATCGCGCAGTAGCGCGAGGACCTCCGCGGGACGGCCGCGCTCGAGGAGGAAATCCGCATACGCGGCCAGCAGAAAGTTGTCTTCGAGGCCCAGTGCGAGCGCGTCCCTGAAGTGCTTCTCCGCCGCCACGGCGTCGCCGAGCCGCCATGCCATTTCGGCAAGGCGGGTGAGAACCCAGAGGCGGGTCTCGTCCGCCGACGGCAGCTCGACGGCCGCGCGTGCCAGGCGCGCGTACGCCGCCCCGGTGTGTCCGGTCGTCGCCTCGACGTACGCGGCGCAGGCGAGCGTATACAGGTCACCCGGCGGAAGGGCCGCGCATTCACGGGCGGCAGCGGGGTACTCCGCGCGCACCATGAAGATCGCCGCGCGCCACGCGTGCGCGCCCTCGTGTCCCGGGATCCGGTCGACCACGCGCTGGAGATCCGCCAGCGCGCCGGCGAAGTCGTGACGGTATTGGCGTACCAGAGCGCGCGCGAACAGGATCTCGGGTGGGGCCTCCCCCGTCTGCCACGGCGCCAGCGCCGCCTGCGCATAGCCCACGTACCGGGGGTCGCCCTCGGCGTTGGCGCGGCGAAACAGCTCGCGTGCGACCTGGCTTGCGAGCGCCGCATCGCGGGGAGTCGCGGCCAGGGCGGCCCGTTGCCGGCGCAACTCGGAGCTGTCCCCGGGACGCCCGGCCAGCTGCTCCAGCACCTCGTGGTCGCTCGCCGGAAGACGCGGCGCGCCGGGGGCGATGCCCGGCATCGCGACGACAGCGAGGAGCACGAAACGTCTGAGGGATGGCATATTGTTTAAAAACAACAGGTTACCACAGCCCGTCGGGGATCCACGGGGTTTTCTCTAGAATGCGCGGGCTTGTGCCACAGGGAGGTGCGGGACGCCCGTCAACCAATAGAGAGGCGGTGCGTTATTCGCGCCGGGTAGCGCAAGAAATGCGTCAACCCGTGTTCGAACACAAAAAGGAGAAGGAAATGAACAAGCTGCTGTCCGTGATCGTCGCCGCGTCGTTCGCGGCTGTGAGCGCTTCCGCCTTCGCCGCGTCGCA
>DASZQH010000101.1:0-17471 GCA_035549805.1 Burkholderiales bacterium | reverse complement strand
CGCCGGCGTCGGCGCGCTGCTGTTCCTCGCGCTGAAGGTCGGCAACCTCGCCACGTTCTCCAACAACCAGACCTACCAGGTGCACGCCAAGTTCGCGAACATCGGCGGCCTCAAGGTGCGCGCGCCGATCAAGAGCGCCGGCGTGGTGGTCGGCCGGGTGCAGGACATCCGTTTCGACAACGAGAGCTACGAGGCGATCGTGGCGATGAACCTCGACGCGGGCTACCAGTTCCCGCGCGATACCACCGCGAAGATCCTCACCTCGGGGATCCTCGGCGAGCAGTACATCGGCCTCGAGGCGGGCGGCGACGGCGTCATGCTGAAGAGCGGCGACCGCCTGCGCCTCACCCAGTCGGCCGTGGTGCTCGAGAACCTCATCAGCCAGTTCCTGTTCAACAAGGCGGCCGAGAACAAGGAGCCGGCCAGGGAAGGCGGCAAGTAAGGCAAGGCATGCGCCACACGCTTCTCGCAGTGCTGGCCGCGCTCGCCGCGGCGCTCCAGGCCGGTTGCGCGACGACGGGCGAGGGCGATCCGCGCGATCCGCTCGAGCCGATGAACCGGGCGGTCTACCGGTTCAACGACGCCGTCGACGAGGCGGTGGCGAAGCCGGTCGCCACCGCGTACCGCGACGTGGTGCCGGCGCCGGTGCGTGGCTACGTGCGCAACTTCTTCGGCAACATCGCCGACGTCTTCATCGGCGCGAACAACCTGCTGCAGGGCAAGGTGTCGGACGGCCTGCTCGACTGGTTCCGAGTCGTGGTGAACACCGTCATGGGACCGCTCGGCATCAACGACTGGGCTTCCGAGATGGGCATCGAGAAGCACAACGAGGACTTCGGCCAGACGTTCGGCTGGTGGGGCGCGGGGCCGGGGCCTTACCTCGTGCTGCCGATCCTGGGCTCGAGCACGGTGCGCGACGGCGTCGGGACCGCGCTCGACATGTACACCGATCCGGTGGGCGACGTGGACTCGGTGCGCCTGCGAAACAGCATGGTCGTCACCCGGCTCGTCGGCGTGCGCGCCGACCTCCTCGACGCGAGCCGCCTCCTCGAGGAAGCGGCGCTCGACCGTTACACGTTCCAGCGCGACGCCTACCTGCAACGGCGGCGCAGCCTGGTGCACGACGGCAGCCCGCCGCGCGAGCGCCTGGAAGAGGAGGAGCCGGCCCGGGAGCCGGTCAACGCGCCCAAGCCCTCGAGCGTTTATGATGGAGGGGACAAGAACACCTATCTGCCGCGCGTGCCGGCCAACTATGAGGCGGTTCTCGCCGCCGGAGCGTCCCATGCGAAAACTCCTTAGCTTCCTCTTCGTCCTCGTCGCCGCGCCGGCCTTCGCGCCCGCGGCGCTCGCGCAGGATCCGGGCGCGCCCGACGTCCTGGTGCGCACCGTCACCCTGGAGGTGGTCGATCTCATCTCCAAGGACAAGGAGATCAAGTCGGGCAACAAGAACCGGCTGATCGAGGTCATCGAGGCCAAGGTCCTGCCGCATTTCAACTTCGCAGCCATGACCGGCCTCGCCATGGGCCAGAGCTGGAACAAGGCGAGCGGCGAGCAGAAGAAGCGCCTGATCGAGGAGTTCCGCACCCTGCTCGTGCGCACCTACGCCAGCGCCCTCGCCGCGTTCAGCGAGCAGAAGCTCGACTTCCGGCCGCTGCGCGCCAAGGCGACCGACACGGACGTGACGGTCAACGTGCGCGTCCTGCAGCCCGGCGCGCAGCCGGTGGCGATCGACTACGCGATGGAAAAGACGGCCGCGGGCTGGAAGGTGTACGACGTCATGGTCGGGGGCGTCAGCCTGGTCGCCAACTACCGCACCGAGTTCAACAACGTCGTGCGCGAGGCCGGCGTCGACGGGTTGATCAAGAACCTGCAGAGCAAGAACCGCACGCTCGCGCCGGTCGCGGAGCAGAAGTGATCCGGCGCGACGGCGCGCGCATGGTCGTCGGCGGGCCGGTCACGCTCGCGAACGTGCGGCGCGTGGTCGAGGACGGCGAGCGCCAGATCGACGAGGGCGTGCGCACCGTGGACCTGTCCGAGGTGAGCGAGCTCGATTCATCGCTGCTCGCGGCGCTGTTCGCCTGGTTGCGCCACGCGCGCAAGCGGGAGATCGAGATCGCGTTCGTCAACCTGCCGGAATCGCTGCGCACGATCGCGCGCCTGTACGGCGTGGATACCCTGCTGCCCCACTGAACAACGCCATCGAAGTCGAAGGCGTGCGCAAGAGCTACGGCGCGCTGCAGGCGCTCGGCGGCGTGTCGCTCAGCGTGCAGGCGGGCGAGTTCTTCGGCCTGCTCGGCCCCAACGGGGCGGGCAAGACCACGCTGATCAGCGTCCTCGCGGGCCTGGCGCGCGCGGATGCCGGTCGGGTCTCGATCATGGGGGCCGACGTGGCGGCGGACTACCGGCGCGCGCGCCGCATGCTGGGCGTGGTGCCGCAGGAGCTCGTGTTCGACCCGTTCTTCACCGTGCGCGAGACCCTGCGCATCCAGTCCGGCTACTTCGGCATCCGGCGCAACGACGCCTGGATCGACGAAGTGATGCACCACCTCGACCTCACGCCGAAAGCCGACACCAACATGCGCGCGCTCTCCGGCGGCATGAAGCGGCGCGTGCTGGTCGCGCAGGCGCTCGTGCACAAGCCGCCGGTGATCGTGCTCGACGAGCCCACCGCCGGCGTGGACGTCGAGCTGCGCCAGGGGCTGTGGCAGTTCGTGCGCCGCCTCAACCGCGAGGGCCACACTGTCGTCCTCACCACGCACTACCTCGAGGAGGCCGAGCTCTACTGCACCCGCATCGCGATGCTGAAGGCGGGGCGGATCGTCGCGCTCGACTCCACGGCCAACCTGCTCGCCGGGTTTTCCGGCTCGCGCGTCGCGGCGCGCGTGCTGGCCCGCGACGGCACGCGCCACGTGCTCGAGCTGGCGGGGTTCGGCGAGCTCGAGGCGCAGCTCGCGCGGCTGCGCGCCGCGGGGGTCGAGATCGCCGACCTGGAGCTCGACCGCCCGGACCTCGAGGACGTGTTCCTGCAGCTCACCGGGCGCCAGCCGTGACGGCGTTCGCGACGCTCTTCTACAAGGAGACGCTGCGCTTCTGGAAGGTGTTCGTCCAGACGGTGGCGGCCCCGGTGCTGACCGCGTTGCTCTACCTGCTGGTGTTCGCCCACGCGCTCGAGGGGCGCGTGCGCGTCTACGAGGGCGTGAGCTACACGCAGTTCCTGGTCCCTGGGCTGGTGATGATGAGCGTGCTGCAGAACGCGTTCGCGAACAGCTCGTCGAGCCTGATCCAGTCGAAGATGACGGGCAACATCGTGTTCATCCTGCTGCCGCCGATTTCGCACCTGGAGTTCTTCGCCGCCTACGTCGCGGCGGCGGTGGTGCGCGGCGTCGCGGTGGGGGCCGGCGTCGCGGTCGCGGCGGCCCTCTTCGTGCCGCTCGGCATCGCCGCGCCCTTCTGGGCCCTCGCCTTTGCCGTGCTCGGCGCCGGCCTGCTCGGCGCGCTGGGCCTAGTGGCGGGGATCCTGTCGGAGAAGATCGACCAGCTCGCCGCGTTCCAGAACTTCGTCATCGTGCCGCTCACGTTCCTGTCCGGCGTCTTCTACTCGATTCATTCTTTGCCCGCGGTCTGGCAGGCTTTGTCGCACCTCAATCCCTTCTTCTACCTCATCGACGGATTCAGATACGGCTTCTTCGGCGTTTCCGACGTCTCGCCGGTGACGAGCTTCCTGGTCCTCGCGGTAAGCTTGGCCGTGGTATCGGCCGGCGCGCTCGGCATGCTGAGGGCCGGCTACAAACTTCGACATTGATCATGGTGACTCCCGAAAGCATCCAGCAAGGCATTGCCGCCGCCCTTCCGTGCGAGCGGGTGGAAGTCGTAGGCGACGGGCAGCATTTCCAGGCGCTGATCGTTTGCGCCGCGTTCGCGGGCAAGAGCCGCGTGCAGCGCCACCAGATGGTCTACGCGGCCCTCGGCGACCGCATGCGCGAGGAGATTCACGCGTTGTCGATGCGTACCCTCACGCCGGAAGAGGCGAGCCAGGGTGGATAAGCTGCGCATCACCGGCGGGCGCGCGCTCGAAGGTGCGATCACCGTCTCCGGCGCCAAGAACGCCGCGTTGCCCATCCTGTGCGCGACCCTGCTCAGCGACCGGCCGCTGCGGGTGTCGAACGTGCCGACGCTGATGGACATCGCGACCATGGCGAAGCTGCTCGGCCGCATGGGCGTGCAGGTCGAGCGGCGTCCCGGCGGCGAGATGATCCTCGACTCGCGCACGATCTCCGACCCGACCGCCCCGTACGACCTGGTGAAGACGATGCGCGCCTCCGTGCTCGTCCTCGGGCCGCTGCTCGCGCGCTGCGGGCGGGCGAAGGTCTCGCTGCCGGGCGGCTGCGCGATCGGCGCGCGGCCGGTCGACCAGCACGTGAAGGGCCTGCAGGCGATGGGCGCGGAGATCGCGATAGAGCACGGCTACATGGAGGCAAGTGCGTCGCGGCTGCGCGGCGCGCGCATCGCCATGGACCTGGTGACGGTCACCGGGACGGAGAACCTCATGATGGCCGCGGTGCTCGCCGAGGGCACCACGATCCTCGAGAACGCGGCGCGCGAGCCCGAAGTGGTGGATCTCGCGCGCTGTCTCGCCGCCATGGGCGCGCGGATCGAGGGTGCGGGCACCGACGTGATCCGCATCGAGGGCGTGCGCTCGCTCGGCGGCGCCGAGTATCGCGTGATGCCCGACCGCATCGAGACCGGCACCTACCTCGCCGCGCTCGCGGCGACCGGCGGCCGGATCACGCTGCGCGGCGCGGCGCCGGAAACGCTCGACTCGACCCTCGAGAAGCTGCGCGAGGCCGGTGTGGCCCTGCGCGTGGCCGGCGGCGAGATCCATGCCGAAGCCGCGGCGCGCCCTCGCTCGGTCAACATCCGCACCGCGCCGCACCCGGGGTTTCCGACCGACATGCAGGCGCAGTTCATGGCGCTCGCGGCGGTGGCCGACGGGACGGCGACGATCACCGAGACGATCTTCGAAAACCGTTTCATGCACGCGCTCGAGCTGCAGCGCCTCGGCGCCGACATCTCGATCCACGGCAACACGGCGGTGGTGCGCGGCGTCGAGCGCCTGCAGGGCGCGACCGTCATGGCGACCGACCTGCGCGCCTCGGCGAGCCTGGTGATCGCGGGCCTCGTGGCCGAGGGCCAGACCGAGATCCAGCGCATCTACCACCTCGACCGCGGCTACGAGGGGCTCGAGAAGAAGCTCGCCGCGCTCGGCGCGCGCGTGGAGCGCGCCGCCTAGGTCACCCCCGCGTACGCGGGGGCTAGTCCTCCGTCGCTGGTCGGTGCGCGGCCGCGAGCTTCTGCTGCAGGTGCGCGGGCGCGGGCTCGTAGTGGCTGAACTCGAGGTTGTACGAGCCGTGGCCCGCCGTGAGGGACTTCAGGCGCGCCGGGAACTGCTCCATCTCCGAAAGCGGCGCCTGCGCGGTGATCTGCACCAGGCCGGGACGCGGCCCGCCGGTTCCAATAACGCGGGAGCCCTTGATGTGGGCGCGATGGCCGGAGAGCTCGCCCGCGATATCGCCCATCTTCTCCTCCGGCGCCGTGATGCGGACGTTCACGATGGGCTCGAGCACCAGGGGGCGCGCTTTCGCGAGCGCATCGAGGAAGGCCTTGCGCCCGGCCGACATGAACGCGACGTCCTTCGAGTCGACCGGGTGGCTCTTGCCGTCGTAGACGGTGACGCGCACGTCCTGGATCGGAAACCCCGCGACGTAGCCCGCGTCGAGGACGCTGCGCACCCCCTTCTCCACCGAGGGGATGAACTGGTTCGGGATCGCGCCGCCCTTGACCGAGTCGACGAACTCGAAGCCCTTGCCGCGGGCGAGCGGCTCCACCTTGAGGAACACCTCGCCGAACTGGCCGGCGCCGCCGGTCTGCTTCTTGTGGCGGTTATGGCCGTCGGCGCGCGCGGCGATCGTCTCCCGGAACGGGATCGCCGGCGGGCGCGTGGCGAGGTCGAGCTTGTAGTGCGCCGACATGCGCTCGAGCACCGTGCGCAAATGCATCTCGCCCAGGCCGCGCAGCACGGTCTCGTTGGCCTGGGCGTTGTGCTCCATGCGCAGGCACGGGTCCTCGGCGAGCAGGCGGTGCAGCACGTCGGAGAGCTTCTGCTCGTCGCCGCGCTTCTTCGCCTGCACCGCGAGGCCGAACACCGGCGTCGGCAGCTCGAGCGGGCGGGCATGCACGTGCGCATCCGACGGCGAGTCGTGCAGGATATGGTCGAAGCGGATGTCGTCGATCTTGGCGATCGCGACGATGTCGCCGGGAAGGGCCTCGTGCACCTCGGTCTGCTGCTTGCCTTTCAGGCGGTAGAGATGGCCGGGCCGGATCGGCTTGCGTCCTTCGCCGATGTAGAGCTGCGTGCCAGGGGTCAGCCGTCCCTGGTGCACGCGCGCGACCGCGAGGCGGCCGACGTACGGGTCGATCTCCACCTTGAAGACGTGGGCGAGCGCATGGCGGCCGGGGTCGGGAATCGGCTGCAGCTCCGCGGGCTCGCCGCCCTCGGCGGGAAGGCTCACGTACGCCGGCGGGTTGCCTTCGGTCGGGTCGGGGAGCAGCCGGACGATCACCTGCAGCAGCTCGGCGACGCCGGCGCCGGTCCGCGCCGAGGTGAAGACCACCGGAATGAGGTGGCCTTCGCGCAACGCGCGCTCGAGCGGCTCGTGCAGCGCCTCGGCGTCGATGTCGCCCTTCTCGAGGTAGGTCTCGGTGAGCTTCTCGTCCATCTCCACGATCTGGTCGATCAGCCGCCGATGCACGTCCGCCACCGACGAAAAGTCCGCCTCGCCCGCGGGAGCGAAGAAGCAGTCGTTGACGCGCGTGCGATTGCCGGCGGGCAGGTTGAGCGGCAGGCATTCCCTGCCGAACGTCGCCTGGATCTCGGCGAGCAATCCCTCGAGGTCGACGTTGTCGGCGTCGATGCGGTTGACGATCACGAGCCGGTCGAGGCCGCGCTTCGCCGCCCATTGCATGAAGCGGCCGCTCATCATCTCCAGGCCGTTCTGCGCGTTGATCACGATCCCGGCGGTCTCGACCGCGGCGAGCGCGGGCAGCGAGTGCCCGAGGAAATCCGGATAGCCCGGCGTGTCGAGAAGGTGGATCAGCGTGTCCTGGAACTCGAAGCTCGCGACCGCGAGCTGGAGGGAGTGCTGCAGTTGCTTCTCCTGCGCC
This sequence comes from Burkholderiales bacterium, assembly GCA_035549805.1. Taxonomy (GTDB): domain Bacteria; phylum Pseudomonadota; class Gammaproteobacteria; order Burkholderiales; family SG8-39; genus SCGC-AG-212-J23. The sequence goes on along the minus strand of DASZQH010000101.1, from coordinate 10,250 downwards.
GTGTAGTCGCACACGGTGCTGCCGCGCTCGACGCTGCCGCCGGCGGGCGCGGCGCCCGCCCTGGCCAGCAGCGCCTCGGCGAGGCTGGTCTTGCCGCTGCCAGCCTGGCCGACGAGCGCGAGGGTCCTGATGCGCCGAAGGGAATGAGGGGAATGTGCCACGGGGCCGCCTCCTCGAGCAGTTGAGCCGGGGCGGTCCATGTTCCGCTTCCCAGGACGGAGAATCAACCGCTAGCGCGGCACGTGCCGCGGCGTGGAGACCGCGAGGAAAATCTCCCGAAGAAACAACAGCAGGCAGACGATCAGGGCCAGCATGGCGCAGGCGAACATCGCGGCGATGGTGCGCGAGACGTCGACCGCGACGAAGGCCGCCAGGAACGCGCCCACGATGAGCAGGCAGATGAACAGGCTCGCGATCACCGCGAACAGGATCGAGAGGTAGACGAAGCGGATGCGGCGCTCGATCACGGCGAGCTCCGCGCGGGCGGAGGGCTTCTCCTCGGTGCCCATGGCGGGCAGGCGCAGCTCCAGGTCGCGGCGGCGGTCGACCGCGCGGCCGAGGCGGATGTTCAGCGCGCCGATGATCCCCGCCAGCGCGGTGAGCAGGAACACCGGCGCGATGGCGAGCTGGATGACGCCGGCGATCTCGGGCGCGTGAAGGTCGAGCGGCACGCGCCGAAGTCTACTATCGCGGCTACTTCCCGGCGGGCTGCACCTTCTCGAGCATCTCGTCGCGCTTCCTCAGCGTGTCCTCGAGCTTGGACTTCGGCACGAGAAGCACGTGCTGCGCGAGCGCCTTCTCCTTGGCATCGTCCGCGGAGGAGGTGAATGACACGAAGTAGTCGTCGCCCGCGAGCTTGCCGACCTTGATCTCGTAGCGCGCGCCGCCCAGCGTGGTGGCGCGGATCAGCGTCGGGGCGTCGAGGCCGGTGTCCTTCGCGCCCGGCGCGGCGACATCGGCGAGCTCGAGCTGGCTCAGCATGTAGGAGGCGGCGTTGGCGCGCGACGTGTCGAGCTTCATTCCGGCCGGCGCGCCGCCGGCGAGCTTCCAGTCGGCGTTGTCGCCGCTGCGCTCGATGCGCCAGCCGCTGCCGTCGGGGTGTCGCAGCTCGAGCGTGCCCACCTTCTCGATCTTGAAGGCCGTGCGGTCGATCCACAGCCGGCTCTGCGCGGCGGCCTGCGCGAGCGGATCGGCCACGATGAAGACGCGCTCGGGCGCCTCCGGGAGCAGCACGAAGCGCCCGTCGGCCGGCGCCTTGGCGGGATCGTCCGGATCGCGCTTGAAGTACTTCTTGCCGACCAGCATGCGCGCGAGCGGCTTGCCGTCGGCGCCCTGGAACTCGACCTGCGTCGCGGAGGCGTCGAGCTGCAGCCGCGCGCGGTCCTTTTCGCCGAGCGCCTCGCTCTGGCCGGCCTTGAGCTCGATCGCCTTCAGGACGAAGTCGCGGACCGTGGCGAGGCTCGCGGGGAACTCGCCCCGCTCGGCGATCGTCCAGCCGTCGTCCTTGCGCTTCAGGGTCAGCGTCGCGCCGGGCTCGACGATGCGGATGGCCGCCACGTCGGCCGCCTTCAGGCCCTTGAGCAGCGGCTGGCCGAGCGCCCCCGCGTCCGGCTGCCGCGCGGCGTCCTGGCGCTGCGAGAGCAGCGCCGCGCCGCCCAAGACCGCGAGCAGCAGGACGAGGATCGCGGCGACGCGGGCGTTCATGCGGTGCGCCGCCGGCGCATCCACGCCACCAGCAGGCCGGCGAGGGCGACGAGGATCGGGACGACGGCGATGTTGGCCACCTTGGTCCAGAACACCAGGCCTTCGGCGTCCTGGCGCAGGTTCTTGCGCACTTCCTTGAGCGCGAGGCGCGTCTCCGCCACCGTCTTGCGGAAGCGCTCGAGCTCCGCCTGCTGCTCGGGGCTCATGAGCTGCGAGGACTTGCCGGCCGGTCCTTGCGACTTCTGCAGCTCCTGCATCTTCGCGGTGGTCTTCTGCAGCTCCTCTTCGAGCGACTGGATGCGGCCGAAGTACTGCTTCTGCGCCTCGGCCTCGAGCTCGCGCACCACGGTGAGCGGACGGAACGCCGTGGCGCGGCTGCGCAGCGAAGTGAGGTCGTCGCCGGCGGCGAGCTGCTCCAACAGGCCCACGGCGAAGGCGAGGTTGCCGTTGGAGGGCACGACGATGCGCCGGCCGAAGACCTCCTGCACGTCCACTGCCGCGCCGTCGGCGAGCAGGTCGACGTCGGCCACCAGCACGACCGAATTGTCCTTCGTCGTCTCCTTGAGCGGCGCCTCGGGGAACGCGCTGCGGAACTTGCCGGACAGGCGCAGCGCGAGCGGCATCGGCTTGCCGGAGGGCTGGAAGCGCCGGGTCGCCTCGTCGCCCGACTTGGTGGCGTCGGCGTTGTCGACGAGCATCGAGTCCGGCGAGCTGCGCACGAGGGTCGTGACCGACAGGCCCTCCGGCGCCTTGACGTCGAACGCGCCGCCGAACGCGTAGAGCATCGTCTCGATGCTGCCCGCGACCACGTCGTCGCGGTTGAAGGCGGTGCGGTTGAGCGAGAGCACCGTGGGCGTGTAGCGCTGCCCGGCGCCGGAGCCGAACACGACGTCCGAGATCACCTTGCCCGGGTCCATCTGCACGCCCCAGGCCTTGAACAGCGTGGGCAGCGTGGACGAGGAGGGCGCCGGCGGCATGCCCGGCATCTGCGTCGCCTGGTCGAAGTACGCGTACGGGTCGACGAACACCACCAGCTTGCCGCCGCGCATCACGAACTGGTCGAGCGCCTGCTCCGTCTCCTTCTGCAGGTCGCGCGGATGGATGACGAGCAGCGTCTGGAGGTCCTTGTCGATCTCCTTCGCGGTGAGCGGCACGGCCTGCACCTCGTAGTCGCGCCGCAGCTCGTTCGCGAGCACCCAGGGCTCCGTCGCCTGGCGCGTGAACGGATTGAACTTCTCGCCGAGCACCGGGAGACCCGCCATCAGGCCGATCTTCGGCCGCCCGGTGGTGCCGACGCGCGCGATGGCGCGCAGCAGGTCGTACTCGAGCTGGCGCTCGCGCTGCGGCACGATGGCCGGCAGCGTCTGCTTGCGATCGAGCTGCGTCACCGCGACGCCGAGGTAGAACGACTCGCCGGTGGCGAGCTGCTGCGGCTCGACGCCGTCGAGCTGCGCCGCGTCCTCGATCTCGGAATCGGGCCGCGGGTCGAGCTTCTCCACCACGAGCTTGCTGCCCGCGGCCTGCTTGAACTCGCCCACCAGGTCCTCGACGCGCCGTGCGAACCCGCGCAGCGGCACCGGCACCGCCTCGCCCTGCGTCATGTAGAGCTTGAGGCGCACCGGCGTCTCGAGGCTGGAGAGGATCTTCTTCGTCCCCGGCGAGAGCGTGTAGAGGTCGCCCTCGGTGAGGTCGATGCGCGCCGGGGCGCGGGCGAGGAGGAAGTTGAGGGCGACGAGGACCAGGAACAGCGCCGCGAGCCCGACGACCGAATAGAGGATGTGCTCGTATTTCTTCATGGCTCAGCCCGCGCGATGGCCGCGGAGGATCACGCCGGTGGCGAACAGCGCGAACCCGATCACCGACAGGAAGAAGAAGAGGTCGCGCGTGTCGATCACGCCGCGCTGGAAGCCGTCGAAGTGCGTCACGACCGAGAACGCCGCGACCGTGTCGACGAGCGCCGGGCTCGCCCAGCGCACCAGCAGGTCGGTCACCGGGTTGAAGCCGGCGAGGATCAGGAAAAGGCAGACCACCACGGCCAGGATGAAGGCGATCACCTGGTTGCGCGTCATCGCCGAGGTCATGCAGGTGATGGCGAGGTAGCTGCCGGCGAGGAAGAAGCTGCCGAGGTAGCCGGCGAAGATCGCGCCGTTGTCCGGGTCGCCGAGCACGTTGACCGTGAGGACGGTCGGGAACGTGAGCACGAGCGCGACGCCGATGAACAGCCAGGAGGCGAGGAACTTGGCGAGGATCGCGTGCCAGGTCGCGATCGGCAGGGTGAAGAGCAGCTCCAGCGTGCCGGAGCGGCGCTCCTCGGCCCACAGGCGCATGCCGATCGCCGGCACAACCGCGAGGTACAGCCACGGATGCCAGCCGAAGAAGGCGGCGAGGCTCGCCTCGCCGCGCTCGAAGAAGCTGCCCGCGGTGAAGGTGAAGAAGCCCGCGAGGAGCAGGAAGATGACGAGGAACACGTACGCCACCGGGGAGGTGAAGTACGCGCCGAGCTCGCGCTTGATGAGGGTGGGGACGGGGCTCATTTGGTGTCCGGCAGGGTGATGCGGCGGAAGACCTCGTCGAGCTCGCCGCGCTCGCTGTACATGCCCTCGACCTTCCAGCTGCGCCGGCTGACGAGGTCGATCACCGACTGGGCGAGGTCGCCCGCGCGCGCCTTCTCGCGCGGGTAGATGCGGAAGGCAGTGCCCACCGGCTCGACGCGGCCGAGCGCCTCCAGGTCCTCGCGCGTCGCGCCCTGCGCCTGCAGCGTCACCGCGCCGGCGAGCTCCGACATGCCGCGCAGCTCCTCGGGCGTGCCGTTCGCGACGATGCGGCCGCGGTCGATGATGATGGCGCGCGAGCAGGCGGCGTCCACCTCCTCGAGGATGTGGGTCGAGAAGATGATCGCCTTCGTCTTTCCCAGCTCGCGGATCAGGTTGCGCACCTCGTGCTTCTGGTTCGGATCCAGGCCGTCGGTGGGCTCGTCCATGATCAGCACCTCGGGGTCATGGATCAGCGCCTGCGCGAGGCAGGTGCGGTGCTTGTAGCCCTTCGACAGCGTGTCGATCGACTGGTGCAGCACCGTCTCGAGGAAGCAGCGCTCCACCACGCGGCGCACCGCGCGCTTCTTCGCGTCGCCGCGCAGGCCGCGGATCTCGGCGGCGAAGGCGAGGAAGCCCTGCACCGTCATGTCGGGATAGGAGGCGGCGTTCTCCGGCAGGTAGCCGATGAGGCGCTTCGCCTCGAGCGGCGCGACGGCGACGTCGTGCCCGCCGACCGACACGCGCCCGGACGTGGGCGGCATGAAGCCGGTGATCATGCGCATCGTGGTCGACTTGCCGGCGCCGTTGGGCCCGAGGAAGCCCAGCACTTCGCCGCGCTCCACGCTGAACGACACGCCGTCGACGGCGCGCTTGTTGCCGAACGTCTTGACCAGATTGTCTATGCGAATCATGGGGTTCGTGCTGACTTTCCCGGTGCGACCGCCAACGTGGGGCCGCCGGGAGGAAGCTTCAAGGGGGCCGATTATCGCCCAGAACCGTAGGATAGCGATCCCACGCAACGAGGAGGCTCCGTGAAAAACAGAATCCTGGCGACGCTCGCCGCGGTCGCTCTGTCGAGCGCCGCGATGGCGCAGCCGCAGATCAAGATGATGATCCCCGCCAACCCGGGCGGCGGATGGGACCAGACCGGGCGCGCGCTGGCGGCGGCGATGCAGAGCGGCAAGCTCGTCTCGGGCGTGCAGTTCGACAACAAGGGCGGCGCGGCCGGCACCATCGGCCTCGCGCAGTTCGTGAATTCGGCGAAGGGCGACCCGAACGCGGTGCTGATGGGCGGCCTGGTCATGGTCGGCGGCATCATCCTCGGCAAGTCGCCGGTGAACCTGTCGCAGGTCACGCCGATCGCGCGCCTCACGAGCGAATGGGAAGTGATCGTCGTGCCGGCGCAGTCGCCGCACAAGACGATGGCGGACCTGGTGAAGGCGTTCAAGGAGAACCCGGGCAAGGTCTCCTGGGGCGGCGGCTCGGCCGGCGGCACCGACCACATCCTCGTCGGCCTGATCGCGAAATCGGTCGGCGTCGACCCGGCGAAGATCAACTACGTGCCGTACAAGGGCGGCGGCGAAGCGGGCGCGTCGATCCTCGGCGGGCACGTGACCGCCGGCGTGTCGGGCCTGGGCGAGTTCGCCGAGCACATCAAGTCCGGCAAGATGCGCGCGCTCGCCCTCTCCTCGCCGCAGAAGAGCGAAGGCATCCCGTCGCTCAAGGAGCAGGGCATCGACGTCGAGCTGGGCAACTGGCGCGGCGTGTTCGGCGCGCCGGGGCTCTCGCCGCAGCAGCGCGACGGGCTGGTCAAGCTCGTGCAGTCCGCGACCGAGACGCCGGCGTGGAAGGCGAGCCTGGAGAAGTACGGCTGGACGCCGGTGTTCCTCGGCGGCGAGGACTTCAGGAAGTTCCTCGACGAAGACATCCGCCGCACGACGCAGATCATCGATTCGCTCGGCATCAAGAAGTAGCGCGTGCGCAAGTCGGCCGAGCTCGCGCTCGCCGCCGGAGTCGCGGCGCTCGGCGCGGGCGGCGCCATCGTCACGGCCGGCTTGCCGGGCGAGGGCGGCTACGCGGGCATCGGGCCGAACTTCATCCCGGGCGTGATCGCCGCGGGGCTGATCGTGCTCGGCCTGTGGCTCGGCTGGGAGGCGTGGACCGGCCGCTGGCGAATCGCGCCCGAAGAGCCTTTTGACGCGCCGGCCTTCCTCTGGGTGAGCGGCGCGCTCTTCGCGCACATGGTGCTCATCGGCTTCGCCGGCTTCGTTCTCGCCGGCGCCGTGCTCTTCACCGGCGTCGCGCGCGGCTTCGGCAGCCGCCGCGCGGCGCGCGACGCCGCGGTCGGCCTCGTGCTCTCGCTGGCCATCTTCTTCTTCTTCGTCAAGCTCCTGAACGTCAACCTCCCCGCGGGGTGGCTCTCGCCGCTCCTCGGCGGCGCGGGACTCTGATGGAGGCCTTCGACGCGCTGCTGACGGGCTTCGGCGTTGCGCTCAGGCCGATCAACCTGATGTGGGGCTTCATCGGCGTCACGTTCGGCACGCTGGTGGGCGTGCTGCCCGGCGTCGGTCCCGCGCTCACCGTGGCGATGCTGCTGCCACTCACGACGAAGCTGGATCCGACCGGCGCCCTGATCCTGTTCGCCGGGATCTACTACGGCGCGATGTTCGGCGGCTCGACCACCACCATCCTGCTCAACACGCCGGGCGAGTCCGCCTCGATCGCCACGGCGCTCGAAGGCAACCGCATGGCGAAGGCCGGGCGCGCCGGGCCGGCCCTCGCCACGGCGGCGCTCGGCTCCTTCTTCGCCGGCACGATCGCCACCCTCCTGCTCACGCTCGTCGCGCCTTTCGTCGTCACGCTCGCGCTCAAGTTCGGCCCGGCCGAGTACTTCGCGCTCATGGTGTTCGCCTTCACGACCGTGGCTGCCGTGCTGGGCGCTTCCACGGTGCGCGGGCTGGCGAGCCTGTTCATCGGCCTGCTGCTCGGCCTGGTGGGCATCGACACGCAGACCGCGGCGCCGCGCTTCGCGTTCGGCGTCCCGGAGCTGCTCGACGGCATCGACGTGGTGGTGCTCGCGGTCGGGCTCTTTGCCGTCGGGGAGGCGCTCTACATGGCCGCCTATTCCGGGCGCCAGCCGGCGACGCTGGAGAAGATGTCCGGCTCGATCTGGATGTCGAAGGAGGACTGGCGGCGCAGCGTCCCGGCGTGGCTGCGCGCCACCGCGATCGGCTTCCCCTTCGGCACCATCCCGGCCGGCGGCTCCGAGATCCCCACCTTCCTTTCCTACGCGGTCGAACGGCGGCTTTCGAAGCACCCGGAGGAGTTCGGCCACGGCGCCATCGAGGGCGTGGCCGGCCCCGAGGCGGCGAACAACGCCGCCGCCACCGGGGTGCTGGTGCCGCTGCTGACGCTCGGCATCCCGACCTCGGCCACGGCCGCGATCCTGCTCGGCGCGTTCCAGAACTACGGCCTGCAGCCCGGGCCGCTGCTCTTCCAGAGCCAGGGCGAGCTGGTCTGGGGCCTCATCGCCAGCCTGTACGTGGGCAACGCGATCCTCCTCGTGCTCAACCTGCCGCTCATCGGGATCTGGGTGCGCGTGCTCGCGATTCCGCGCCCCGGGCTGTACGCAGGCATCCTGGTGTTCGCGACGCTCGGGGCCTACAGCCTGCACCAGTCCTGGATCGATCTGCTCACGCTGTACGTCTTCGGCCTGCTCGGCTTCGCGATGCGGCGCTGGGACTTTCCGGTCGGCCCGGCGGTGATCGGCCTGATCCTCGGGCCGCTCGCCGAGACCCAGTTCCGGCGCGCCCTGCAGATCAGCCAGGGCGACGCCTCGGTGTTCTTCACCCATCCGATCTCGGGAACGCTGCTTGCGATCACCGCGCTGGTCGTCGTTCTTCCCTGGGCGGCCCGGCGTTTCAGGCCGAAAACACCGCCGTAGGATTGGCGCAGTAAAATCCGCTCCCCGCTTCAACCCGTTTCTTCGAGGACCATGGACAAGCAACTTCTTTCCAAGACCGCGGCCGCGATGGTCGCGAAGGGCAAGGGCATCCTCGCCGCCGACGAGTCGAGCGGCACCTGCGAAAAGCGCTTCAAGTCCGTCAGCGTCGAGTGCACGGAGGAGAACCGCCGCACCTACCGCAACCTGCTCTTCAGCACGCCCGGTATCGAGCAGTTCCTCTCCGGCGTCATCCTGTTCGACGAGACGGCGCGCCAGAAGTCGAACGACGGCGCGCTCATCCCCCAGTACCTCGCGGGCAAGGGCATCATTCCCGGCATCAAGGTCGACAAGGGCGTGGTCAACATCCCGTTCACGAACGAGGAGAAGGTCACCGAGGGCCTCGACGGCCTGCAGAAGCGCATGAAGGAGTACTTCGACCTCGGCTGCCGCTTCGCCAAGTGGCGCGCGGTGATCACGATCGGGCGCGACATCCCGACCCATACCTGCCTGTATGCCAACGCGCATGCGCTCGCGCGCTACGCCGCCATCTGCCAGGAGGCGTCGATCGTCCCCATGATCGAGCCCGAGGTCCTGCTCGATGGCGACCATACCGCGGAGCGCTCGGAGGAAGTGCACGAGGCGACGCTGCGCGCGACCTACGCGGCGATGGCCGCTTACAACGTCATCCCGGAGTGCCTGATCCTCAAGACGAGCATGGTCGTGTCCGGCAAGGACAACGCCCGCCAGGCCGGCGTGGACGAGGTCGCGGAACGGACCGTGCGTGTCCTGAAGCGCACGGTTCCCGCGTCGCAGCCGGGCATCGTGTTCCTCTCCGGCGGCCAGTCGGACGAGGCGGCGACGGCGCACCTCAACGCGATGGCGGCGATGAAGGACCTGCCCTGGCCGCTCACGTTCTCGTATTCGCGCGCCCTGCAGAACCCCGCGCTCAAGACGTGGCGCGGGCAGGCAGGCAACGTCGCCGCGGCGCAGAAGGCCTTCCACCACCGCGCGCAGATGAACGGCCTCGCCGCGCAGGGCAAGTGGCGCGCCGAGCTCGAGAAGAAGGCCGCCTGAGCGCCGCGCCGCTCTTCGAGTCGAGCCTCGCGAGCCTGCCGCGCCTCGGGCGCGGCAAGGTGCGCGACATCTACGCCGTCGGCAAGGATCGCATGCTCATCGTGGCGACCGACCGCCTGTCGGCGTTCGACGTCGTGTTGCCGGACCCGATTCCGGACAAGGGCCGCGTCCTGAATCAGATGGCGGACTTCTGGTTCGCCAAGCTCGGCCACGTCATCCCGAACCATCTGACCGGGATCGATCCCGAGAGCGTCGTGGCCGAGAACGAAAGGGCGCAGGTCAAGGGGCGGTCGATCGTCGTGCGGAAACTGAAGCCTCTGCCGATCGAAGCGGTGGTGCGCGGCTACCTGATCGGCTCGGGCTGGAAGGACTACCAGAAGACCGGCAAGGTGTGCGGCATCGAGCTGCCGCAAGGGCTGCAGCAGGCGCAGAAGCTGCCGGCACCGATCTTCACGCCCGCAACGAAGGCGGAGAGCGGCCACGACGAGAACATCTCGCTCGAGCAGGCAGCCGCGCTCGTCGGCCAGGACGTCGCGGAGAACGTGCGCGTGGCGAGCATCCGCCTCTATTCCGAGGCGAGCGAGTTCGCGTCGAAGAAGGGCATCCTCATCGCGGACACGAAATTCGAGTTCGGCCTGGACGAGAAGGGCTCGCTCGTGCTGATCGACGAGATCCTCACGCCGGACTCGTCGCGCTTCTGGCCCGCGGACACGTACCGGCAGGGAACGAGCCCGGCGTCGTACGACAAGCAGTTCGTGCGCGACTACCTCGAGACGCTCGACTGGGACAAGACGCCCCCCGGGCCGCGCCTGCCGGCCGACGTGATCGAGCGCACCGCCGCCAAATACCGGGAAGCCCTCGAGCGCCTCACCGGGCGCGGGCTCGCCGCTTGAGCACCCGGAAGAAAAAGCGCGCGCCGCTGGTCGGCGTGGTGATGGGCTCGCAGAGCGACTGGGACGTGATGCGCGAGGCGTGCAACATGCTCGCGGAATTCG
>DASZQH010000100.1:0-5567 GCA_035549805.1 Burkholderiales bacterium | reverse complement strand
CTTCGCGGCGGCGAGCACGTCCTGGAAGCTCTTGTAGGGCTTCTGCGCCCCGGTCGAGAACGCCATCGGCGCGGTGCCCACCAGCATCACCGGCGCGAAGTCCTTGATCGGGTCGAAGACCAGCTTCGGGTTGAGCGCCTGGTGGACGGCGTGCGTGTCGAAGATGAAGACGTAGGTGTAGCCGTCGGGGTCGCTCTTCGCGACGTAGTCGGTGCCGATGATGCCGGAGGCGCCGGTGCGGTTCTCGACGATGAACTGCTGCTTCAGCGCCTCCGACAGCTTGGCCGCGATCAGGCGCGCGAGCGGGTCGACCGAGCCGCCGGGCGGATACGGCGAGACGAACTTCACCACCCGCTCGGGCCAGGCCTGCGCGAAGGCCGGCACGGCGAAGGCGATGGATAAAAGGACGGCGAACAACCTCGAGATCCGCATGCTTGTCTCCTCCGGGGGGATCGATCTAGAGCTTCAGCGACCAGTACTCGCCCGTCAGATCGTAGCCGAATTCCCGGTGCCGATAGGACTTCTCCAGGCGAAACCCCGTCGCCCGGTAGATATGCCGCGCCGCAGCGAGGTTCGACTGGGTCCACAGCACCATGCGCCCGTACCCCGCGGCGCGCGCGAACGCGATGCATTCGTCGACCAGGCGCCGGCCCAGGCCCAGGCCGCGCGCCCGCGGCTCGATGAGGAGCAGGCGCAGCTTCGCAGTCCTGGCCGACTGCTTCTTGAGGAACACCGAGCCCACCCGCTCGCCGTCCATCTCCGCGATCCAGCAACGCTCGCGCACCGGGTCGTACGCCTGCACGTACTCGCTCACGATGCCCGCGACCAGCGCCTCGAAGCGCTCGTCCCAGCCGTACTCCGCCGCATACAGCCGGCCGTGGGCCTCGACCACGTAGCCCATGTCGCCGGGGCGGTGCGACCGCAGGGTGATCCGGCCCTTCCCCTTGCCGCCGAGGATCCGCTCCACGGTGCCCATCGCGCCGACCAGCGTCGCGCGCTCTGCGGAGGAAATCGTCCCGAGGAGCTCTCCGACCTCCTTGCGCGAGCGCGCGTCGAGCCCCTGGAAGGTCTTCTGGCCGCGCGGGGTGAGCGCGAGGTCGCGCCGGCGCGCGTCGTCGCCCGAGGGCTTCGCCTGCACCAGGCCGCGGCGCTTCAGCCCCTGCAGCAGCCGGCTCAGGTAGCCAAGGTCGAGCCCCATGTCGCGGCCCAGCTCGGTCGCCGTCGCCCCCTTGCGCGTGCCGAGCTCGAAGATGACGCGCGCCTCGGCGAGCGAATGGCTCGAGCCGAGATAGTCCTCGGGCAGCAGCCCGATGCGTCCCGTGTAGAACCGGTTGAAGCGCCGGACCGCGTCGATGGAATTACTTGCCATAGTCAAGTATTGCATAATCCGCGCCCATGAACCCCTTCGACCTCAGCGGCAAGGTCGCCCTGGTGACGGGCGGCAACGGTGGCATCGGGCTCGGCATGGCGCGCGGCCTGGCCCAGGCGGGCGCGACCGTGGTCATCGGAGGACGCGACGCGGACAAGAATGCAGCGGCGGTAAAGGCGCTGGGAGGAAAGGCGCTCTGCGTCAGCGGCGACCTGAAGGACGAGAAGTCCTGCCGGCGGATCGTCGAGGAGGCGGCGCAGAAGGCCGGCCGGCTCGACATCCTCGTCAACAACGCGGGCATGAACATCCGCAAGCCGCCGCAGGACCTGAAGTTCGAGGAGTGGCGCGAAGTGCTCGCGGTCAACCTCGACAGCGCGTTCGTGTGCGCGCAGGCCGCCTTCCCTCACCTGAAGAAGGCGGGCCGCGGAAAGATCATCAATACCGGCTCGATGATGTCGATCTTCGGCGGCGGCTACCTGGCCGCCTACGCCGCGAGCAAGGGCGGCATCGTGCAGCTCACCAAGGCGCTCGCGAGCGCCTGGGCGAAGGACGGCATCCAGGTCAACGCAGTGCTGCCGGGCTGGATCGACACGAACCTCACGCGCCGCGCGCGCGTGGAGCTCGAGGGACTGAACGAGCGCGTTCTCTCGCGCACCCCGGCGGGACGCTGGGGCGAGCCCGCCGACATGGCGGGCATCGCGGTGTTCCTCGCCTCGTCCGCCTCCGATTTCGTGACGGGCACCGCGATCCCGGTGGACGGCGGGTATTCCGCGCAGGGCTAGTCGCGCCTGAGCCGTCGCGCGAGGAAATCCCGCATCAGCGAGGCGATCTCGTCACCCTTGTCCTCGAGCGCGAAATGTCCCGTATCGAGGAGGTGCAGCTCCGCGTCCGGGAGGTCGCGCAGGTACGGATGCGCCCCTTCGGCGGGAAAGATGACGTCGTTCTTCCCCCAGACGATGAGCGTCGGCGGACGCCGCTCGCGGAAGAAAGCCTGGAAGCGCGGATACAGGGCGACGTTGCTGCCGTAGTCCCGGAAGAGGTCGAGCATCACCTCGTCGATTCCCGGGCGATCGAGCAGCGCCTGGTCGTGTACCCAGTTGTCCGGCGAGACGCGCGAGCGGTCGCGCACGCCGTCCAGGTATTGGAACCGCGTCGCCTCCGCCGTCAGCCCGGCACGCAGCGCGTCGCGGTTCGCCTGCGAGCCGTCGGCCCAGTACGCCTTGAGGGGCTTCCAGAACTCGCGCAGGCCCTCGGCATAGGCGTTGCCGTTCTGCACGACCAGCGCGGTGATGCGCTCCGGACGCTGCAGCGCAAGCCGCAAGCCCACTGGCGCGCCGTAGTCCTGCACGTAGAGCGCATAGCGATCGACCCCCAGCTCGTTCAGCAGACCGTCGATCAGCTGCGCGAAGCGCTCGAAGCTGTACGAGAACGTCTTGCGGTCCGGAACGGCGCTCTGCCCGAACGCGGGATAGTCCGGCGCGATGACGCGATAGCGATCGGACAGCGCCGGTATCAGGTTGCGGAACATGTGCGACGAGGTCGGAAAGCCGTGCAAGAGCACGATCGCGGGCGCGCCGGCCGGTCCGGCCTCGCGATAGAAGATTTCGACCCCGTCGACCGTCTTCGTGCGGTGGTGGGTGATCGCGGCAGCGGCCTGTGCGGCCGCGGCGGCGAGCAGGAGGCAGGCCGCCAGCAGGAAAGCGGGAATTCTCATGAGGAGCTCCGTAACTAGTTAAATAGGGCGTGTGAAGTTACGGTAGCCGACGGTAACTTGTCAATAAGTTATTTATTGGTTACAGTGCCCGGCATGGAAGTTCTGTTCCTCGGCGGGCACCCCGCCGCCGACTTCCTCAACACGCGTCCCACGCCCCAAGGCATCGCCGTGGAGCTCATCGGGGACGGCGCGGCTTTCCTGCGCTGGCTGCAGTCGGCCGGGCTCGTGGACGCGGCGAGCGCAGCGGCTCTGAGACGACGCCCGGGTCAGGCGCTCGACGCGGCGGCGGCCGAAGCCCGCGCGCTTCGGGAGTGGGTGCGCGATTGGATGGCGCGCTGGCGCGAAGCCCCGGCGGCGAGCCATGCGCGGGAAATGCGCCAGCTGAACGCGCTCCTCGGCCAGGCGCGCTGGACGCGGCAGGCGATCGCGACGAAGCAAGGCATCCGCCTGCGCGAATCCTGCCGGCTCGAGTCGCCGGAGGACCTGGTCGCGCTCGTCGCGGCGCAGATCGCCGCGCTCGTCGCCGAGGAAAGCCCGGCGCTGGTGAAGCGCTGCGCCGGGGGCGACTGCAACCTCTGGTTTGTCGACCGGACGAAGGCGCACCAGCGCGTGTACTGCAGCGCCGCCGGCTGCGGAAACCGCGCCAAGGTCGCGGCCTTCCGGCAGCGCCAGCGCGACGCCAAGGCCTGAGCTGTAGCGGACCCGCTACAGCGTCAGCGGGCGCTCAGGCAGTGCTTTTCTGCCAGCCGGCGCGGCGGAACTTCTTGCGCCGGTTCTGCACCGCGATGCGGCGCCCGGCGAACTCGTGCACCTTCTCGCGCACCTCGCGGCGGATCGCCTCGGGAAGCTCCGCGGCGGCCTCTTCGAAGCGCGAGACGAAGTCGACGCTACCGGCCGGGCCGTCGTGGAACAGGCCCCGCGCCTTGTCCCAGACCAGCGCGCGGTCGCCGGAATCGGGGCCGTAGCAGAGCTGGAAGAGCGTCACCTCCCCGCCTTTCTCCCAGACGAAGAGGTCGAAGTACTCGTCATGGAACCAGCGCCGTCGCGCCGGCGGATCGTCTGCGACCCCGAGGATCTCCCGCATCATCGTTTCGTCAGTAGTGGCGTCGCCGGTTTGACCACGGGAGCGTCGTTCGGTTCACGGCGCGCGATTTCGGCGACGCCGGTCATCGGACGGCGACGGCCGCGCGTTTGTTAAACGCAGGACGCGCGCGTAGACCCGTTGGAGTGCTTATTGCTTCGGCAGGGTGATGGATCGAAGCCACGCGCGCGTGTTCTAACGGTACTACGACTCCGCGACCGAGAGGTGCAGGATGAACCACCCGAATGCCGGTGCCCCGCAGCGCCACCACGAGCTGCTCAAGTCGCTGTCCGATTTCACGCGCGAGCACCGCGCCGCGCACTGGCAGGGGAGCTTCGGCGCGTTCCTCGAGTCGGTGTTCCCGAGCGACGCCCCGGGCATCGCGCGCACCAGCCACCAGTACATGTGGGACATGATGCGCTCGGAAGGCTTCGAGGACGCGAAGGGCCGCTTCCGCTGCCAGCTGTTCGAGGACGAGCTCTTCGGCATCGACGAAACCCTCGAGCGCGTCGTGGACTACTTCAAGGCCGCGGCCGCCGGCTCCGAGGTCGGCCGGCGCCTGCTGCTGCTGCTCGGCCCGCCTTCCGGCGGCAAGTCGTCGATGGTGATCCTGCTCAAGCGCGGCCTCGAGGAGTACAGCCACACCGACGCGGGCGCGCTGTACGCGATCCACGGCTGCCCGGTGCACGAGTCGCCGCTGCACCTCGTGCCGCACAGCCTGCGCGGCCAGTTCCGCCAGGCGCACGGCGTCGAGATCAGCGGCGAGCTCTGCCCGTACTGCGCGCACCGGCTGCAGAACGAGCTGAAGGGCGACTTCCTGCAGATGCCGGTGCAGCGCGTGTTCCTCTCCGAGGCCGGGCGCACCGGCGTCGGCACCTACGCGCCGCACGACCCGAGCACCGCCGACATCGCCGACCTGGTCGGCTCGGTCGACCTCTCCAAGGTCTCCGAGTTCGGCGACGAGGGCGACCCGCGCGCCTGGTCGTGGTCGGGCGCGGTGTTCGCGGCGAGCCGCGGCATGCTGGAGATGATCGAGATCCTGAAGGTGAAGCGCGAGTTCCTGTATCTCCTGCTCACGCTGACGCAGGAGAAGAACGTCAAGGTGTCGCGCTTCCCGCTCATCCACCTCGACGAGACGATCATCGCGCACACCAACCTCGCCGAGTTCCGCAAGTTCCTGCAGGAGCCGGAGAACGAGGCGCTGCTCGACCGGATGGTGATCATCCAGGTGCCCTACACGCTCTCCTACCGGGAGGAGGCGCGCATCTACCGCAAGCTCACCTCCTCGACGCAGGCGTTCCGCGAGGTGCACCTCGACCCGCACGCGCTGCACGTCGCGGCCGCCTTCGCGGTGCTCACGCGGCTGTCGGACGACGGCGCCGACACCGGCGACAACGTGAAGA
>DASZQH010000099.1:0-11111 GCA_035549805.1 Burkholderiales bacterium | reverse complement strand
CCCATCGGAAAGAGGCGATCGAAATAGACGGTGCCGAGCGTGTCGTTCTCGCCGATCGGGGTCTTCTTCTGCAGGATCACCGCGCCCTCGTCCAGCCCGTCGGTGGGACGGAAGATGGTGAGGCCGGTCTCCTTCTCGCCGCGCGAGATCGGCCAGTTGATGGATGAGGGTCCGCGGTACTTCGGCAGCAGCGACGGGTGGTACTGGATCGTGCCGTGCTTCGGGATCTTCACGAACTCCTGCGGCGCGAACTGCAGGACGAACGCCATGATGCCGATGTCCGCACCCGCGGCCTTCATCGCCTCCACGGCCTCGGGAGCCTTCAGCGACTTGAACTGGTGCACCTTGAGGCTCTTCTCCTGCGCCGCGACGCGCAGCGCGTCGGGCCGGGCGCCCTCCTTCTCCGGGGCGCAGAACACCGCGGCGACCTGGTCGCCGCGCGCGAGGAACGCCTCGAGCACGGCCTTGCCGAAGTCCTGCTGGCCGATGATCGCGATCTTCATCTCAGGCCGCCTTCTTCGGCGGCAGCGAGAACGCGCCCGCCTGCTTCAGCGAGCCGATCTTGCTTTCGTCGTACCTGAGGACTTCCTTGAGGATCTCGTCCGTGTGCTCGCCCAGCGTCGGCGAGCGCCTGATCACCGCGGGCGAGGCCGAGAGCTTGATCGGCATGCCGACGTTCCACCACTTGCCGCGCTGCGGGTGATCGAGCTCGACCCACATGTCGCGGCCGCGCACGTGCTCGTCGTTGGCGAGGTCGGTGGTGCTCATGATCGGGCCGCACGGCACGTCGAGCGGATTGAGGATCGCCATCAGCTCGCGCTTGGTGTACTTCTCGGCGAACTTGTTGATGAGCGTCCACATCAGCTGCTGGTTCTTGCGCCGCTCGCCGATCGTCGCGAGCTGCGGGTTGGTCGCCATGTCGGGCATGCCGACGTCCGGGCCGATGCGCTTGGCGAGGTCCTCCCACACCGCTTCCTGCACCACGACGTACAGCCAGTCGTTGGGGCCATGCGGCTTGCAGTGGATGGCGTTGCCGAGCTGGCCGCCGCCGGAATCGTTGCCCGCACGGGGCACGTCGCCCATGTTCTGGTAGGTCGGCACCGAGTACTCGGGCAGGTTGCCGTGGTTCAGGCGCTGGTGGTCGCGGAACTTGACGCGGCACAGGTTCATCACCCCGTCCATCATCGCCACCTCGACGTACTGGCCCTGGCCGGTCTTCTCCGCCTGGCGCAGCGCGGCGAGCAGGCCGATGGCGAGGTGCAGGCCGGTGCCCGAGTCGCCGATCTGCGCGCCGGTGACGAAGGGCGGGCCATCCGGCACGCCGGTGGTGCTCATCGCGCCGCCCATCGCCTGTGCCACGTTCTCGTAGGCCTTGAACTCGGCGTACGGACCGGTGGAGCCGAAGCCCTTGATCGAGCCCATCACGATCTTCGGGTTGAGCTCGTGGATCTTCTCCCAGGTGAAGCCGAAGCGGTCGAGCACGCCGGGGCCGAAGTTCTCCATGATGATGTCGCACTTCTTCAGCAGGTCGACGAACACCTGCTTGCCCTCGGCGCTCTTCATGTTCACGGTGATCGAGCGCTTGTTGCAGTTCAGCATCGTGAAGTAGAGGCTGTCGGCCTTCGGCACGTCGCGCAGCTGGCCGCGCGTCGCGTCGCCGACCGGGTTCTCGAACTTGATCACGTCCGCGCCCATCCATGCGAGGAGCTGGCTGCAGGTCGGACCGGCCTGGACATGCGTCATGTCCAGGATGCGTACCCCTTTGAGCGCTTCCATTTCGGTTCCTCTATTTCTTCTTTGCTGCGGTCGGGTTGAGGCTGGTGATGCGGCCGCTTTCGGTGCCGGCGGTCTCGTCGATCACGGCATTGATCAGCGTCGGCTTCTTCGAGCGGATGGCGTCTTCCATCGCCTTCTTCAGCTCGGCCGGCGTCGTCGCGTGCGCGCCCACGCCGCCGAACGCCTCCATCAGCTTGTCGTAGCGCGCGCCCTTGACGAACACCGTCGGCGCCGGGTCGCGCCCGGTCGGATCCTTGTCGGTGCCCTTGTACACGCCGTTGTTGTTCATGATCACGATGCAGACCGGCAGGTTATAGCGGCAGATCGTCTCCACTTCCATGCCGGAGAAGCCGAAGGCGCTGTCGCCCTCGATCGCGATCACCTGGCGCTTGGTCTCCACCGCGGCGGCGACGCAGTAGCCCATGCCGACGCCCATGATGCCCCAGGTGCCGACGTCGATGCGCCTTCTCGGCTGGTACATGTCGACGATGCTGCGCGTGAAATCGAGCGCGTTGGCACCCTCGTTGACGAGCATCGCGTCCGGGTTCGCCTTCACGATGTCGCGCACCACGTTCAGCGCGCTGTGGAAGTTCATCGGCGAGGGGTTCTTCGCCAGGGTCTCGGCCATCTTGGCGACGTTGCCGTTCTTCTTCTCCGCGACGGCGTTCAGCCATTCCGCCGGGGGTTTCTGGAAACTGCTCCCCATGGAAGAAAGCAAGGCTGAAACGCACGAGCCGATATCGCCCACCAGCGGCGCGTCGATGCGCACGTTGCTGTCGGCTTCCTGCGGGGAGATGTCGATCTGGATGAACTTCTGGCCGCCCCAGTCCTTGTGGCCCTTGCCGCCCCAGGTCTTGCCCTTGCCGTGCGAGAGCAGCCAGTTGAGGCGCGCGCCGATCAGCATCACCACGTCGGCGCCGGGCAGGACGAACGAGCGCGCCGCCGATGCGCACAGCTCGTGCGTGTCGGGCAGCAGGCCCTTCGCCATCGACATCGGCAGATAGGGGATTCCCGTCTTCTCGATCAGGCTCCGTATTTCAGCATCCACCTGGGCATATGCCGCGCCCTTGCCGAGGATGATGAGCGGCTTCTTCGCGCTTTTCAGCAACTCGAGGGCGCGCTTGACCGCGTCCGGCGCGGGGATCTGCTTCGGCGCCGGATCCACCACCTTGACGAGGGTCTTGCGGCCGGCTTCGGCGTTGATGGCCTGGGCGAACAGCTTCGCCGGCAGGTCGAGGTACACGCCGCCCGGGCGCCCGGACACGGCGGCGCGAATCGCACGCGCGAGGCCGATGCCGATGTCCTCCGCGTGAAGCACGCGGAAGGCGGCCTTGGCGACCGGCTTGGCGACGGCGAGCTGGTCCATCTCCTCGTAGTCCCCCTGCTGCAGGTCGACGATCTCGCGCTCGCTCGAGCCGCTGATCAGGATCATCGGGAAGCAGTTCACCGTCGCGTGCGCGAGCGCGTTCAGGCCGTTGAGGAAGCCCGGGGCCGAGACGGTGAGGCAGATGCCGGGCTTCTGCGTAAGGAAGCCCGCGATCGACGCGGCGTAGCCGGCGTTCTGCTCGTGGCGGAAGGAGAGCACCCGCAGCCCGGCGGCCTGGGCGCGGCGCGTCAGGTCCGTGATCGGAATGCCCGGCAGGCCGTAGATCGCGTCGAGGCCGTTCAGCTTCAGGGCCTCGATGACGAGCTCGAAGCCGTCGATCGTCGGCGCTGGCTGGACGTCGCCGGACGTGGCGACTTGGGGTTCGGACGTGCCCATTGGGGATAGCCTCCGTTGCGGGATCGCTATGGTAAGAATCGCCCCCTCGCCGCAGCCTTGACTGAGGTCAAGGGTCTAGAATCCCCGCCCGATGACGACGCTCGCTTCCCATCCGCAGCGCAACAGCATCCGCCTGCAACTGCGCCAGAACGAGGTCCTGGAGGGGATGAGCACCGCACAATGGGCCGAGCTGGAGCCCCTGCTCACCATCGGCGACTATCGCAAAGGCGACCCGCTGGTGCGCCAGGGCGACGAGGAAATGGAGCAGTTCTTCATCCTCGACGGCATGCTGAAGCGGGTGGTGTCCAACCCGGAGGGCCGGGAGATGATCCTGCGCTTCGCCGCCGACCGGGAGATGGACACGTCCTACGCGGCCTGGCGCCTGCGCACGCCGGTGCCCTACTCGATCGTCGCGGTGACGAAAGTGCGCGCGGCGGAGCTGCCGATGCCGCTCTGGTCGGAGTTCCTCGAGCGGCACCGCGACGTGAAGGAGCGCTTCGAGTACGAGGTGATGAAGCTGATGTCGGAGGTGATGGCGCACACCATCACCCTGCACCTGCTCGACGCGCCGGGACGCCTGTCGCGCTTCCAGCGCAAGCACCCGGAGCTCGCGGGCCGGATCCCGAAGAAGGAGCTCGCCGCCTACCTCAACCTGACGCCCGAGACGCTCTCGCGCCTCAAGCAGAAGCTCGGCGAGCCCTAGCGCCGGCGGGCCTTGGCGATGGCCCAGGAGGCGAGGGGCCAGAGGAGCAGCACGAGGGCGAGGGTGGTGAGGCCGCCGACGAGCTTGTTGGCGAAGAAGATCGACATCTCGCCCTGGCTGACGAGCATGGCCTGGCGGAAGGAGGCCTCGGCGCGGTCCCCCAGCACGATCGCCAGCACCAGCGGCGCGAGCGGGTAGTTGAGCTTCTTGAACACGTAGCCGACCACCCCGAAGGCCACCATCATCCACACGTCGAAGATGGCGTTGTGCACCGTGAAGGCGCCGATGGCGCAGATCACGATGATCACCGGCGCGATCACCGAGAACGGGATCCGCAGGATCGCGGCGAACAGCGGCACGCAGGTGAGCACCACGATCAGCCCCGCGATGTTGCCCAGGTACATCGAGGCGATCAGGCCCCACACGAACTCCTTCTGCTCGACGAAGAGCAGCGGCCCCGGCTGCAATCCCCAGATGAGAAGGCCCCCGAGCAGCACCGCCGCGGTGGGCGAGCCCGGCACCCCCAGGGTCAGCATCGGCAGCAGCGCCGAGGTCCCCGCCGCGTGCGCCGCCGTCTCCGGGGCCACCACCCCCTCGGTCTGCCCGGTGCCGAACTTGTCCCCGCGCGGCGAGAAGCGCCGCGCCACCCCGTAGGCCATGAACGAGGCCGGCGTCGCGCCCCCGGGCACGATCCCCATGAAGCAGCCCACCACCGAGGAGCGCACCGAGGTGAGCCAGTACTTGGGCAGCTCCTTCCACGTCTCCAGCACCACGCGCAGGTTGAGCTTCGCCTGCGCGCCGCGGAAGGCGAGCCCCTCCTCCAGCGTGAGCAGGATCTCGCCGATACCGAAGAGGCCGATCACCGCGATCAGGAAGTCGAACCCCGCCAGCATGTGCGTCGAGCCGAAGGTCAGGCGCAGCGCCCCGGTCACCGGGTCGGTGCCCACCGCCGCCAGCGCAAACCCCAGCATCATCGCCGCCAGCGTCTTGAACGGCGGCTCCTTGCTCATGCCGATGAACGCGCAGAAGGTCAGCAGGTACACCGCGAAGAACTCCGGCGCCCCGAACTCCAGCGCGAACTTCGCCACCATCGGCGAGAGGAACGTGATCAGCACCACCGCCACCAGAGCGCCCACGAACGACGAGGTGAACGCCGCCGCCAGCGCGTTGCCCGCCCGCCCCTGCTGCGCCATCGGGTAGCCGTCGAAGGTCGTCGCCACCGACCACGGCTCCCCCGGAATGTTGAACAGGATCGAGGTAATGGCGCCCCCGAACAGCGCCCCCCAGTAGATGCACGACAGCAGGATGATCGCCGAGGTCGTCCCGCCCTGCGCCTGCGCCATCGTGAACGTCAGCGGCAGCAATATCGCCACCCCGTTCGCGCCGCCCAGCCCCGGCAGCACGCCGATGATCACGCCGAGCACCACCCCCAGGAACATCAGCCCCAGGTTCTTCCACGACAGCGCAATGGCGAAGCCCTGCGCGAGCGACTGAAGTTCTTCCATTTCCTAGAGCAGCCCGAGCGCGGCTTCGAGCGGCCCCTTCGGCAGCGGGACCTTGAACCAGACCTCGAAGATGAGGAAGAAGACCACGCTGGTCCCGATGCTCACCGCGGCGACCTTCCACCACGCGTACTTGCCCAGCCAGCGCATGAAGAACCCGATGAACACCGCCGAAGCGACGTAGATGCCGGTCCAGACGATCGCCGCGACGTAGATCGCGGCGGGGACCAGGACCTTCATTACCAGGACGAGCTGCCCGACCTCGACGAACGCCTTGTCCTTGAACGATTTGCCGAACGCGGCGAAGAACAGGTTGGCCGCCGACGCGAGGCACATGATCAGGGCGACGTAGAACGGGAAATAGCCCGCCTGCGGCCCGTCGAAGTCCCACTTCGCCCCGAGGCGCACGCTGTCGACCATCACGATCGCGCCGAGGACCAGGAAGATCGCCGCGACGACGATCTCGGCGGTCTTCTGGCGGAACGCGGGCGTTCCTGCCTCCGTCCCCTGCGGGCCTTCAGACATTCGCTCCCCTTTGACAAAGACCGGGGGCCGACCGGGCCCCCGGGTTGCGGCTGCTTACTGGCCGTGGATGAACTTCGCGGCCTTCATGAGCGACACGTGGCGCGCTTCTTCCTTCGCCACCCAGTCGGCGTACTGCTTGCCCTCGAGCGACGTGGTGTTGAACGCCCCGTTCTGCATCAGCTGCTTCCACTCCGGCGTCTCCTGCACCTTCTTCAGCAGGTTGACGTAGTAGGCGACCTGGGCCTCGGTGACGCCGCCGGGCATGAAGATGCCGCGCAGCATCAGGTAGTCGATCGGCAGCCCGGACTCCTTGCAGGTCGGGATGTCGGACCAGGCCATCTTGTCGGTCACCTTGTCCTTGTAGGGCATGCGCTGCGGGTCGAAGACGCACAGCGGCTTCAGCTTGCCGCCGCGCCAGTGCGCGACCGCCTCGATCGGGTTGTTGACCGTCGAGTCGACGTGCTTGCCGACGAGCTGCACCGCGACGTCGCCGCCGCCCTTGAACGGGATGTAGGTGAACTTGGTGCCGGTGGCCTGCTCGATCGCCGCGGTGATGATCTGGTCTTCCTGCCGCGAGCCGGTGCCGGCCATCTTCATCTTGCCGGCGCCCGCCTTCTTCGCCGCGTCGACGTAGTCCTTGGCCGTCTTGTACGGCGACTCGGCGTTCACCCAGAGGACGAACTGGTCGAGCGCCATCATCTTCACCGGCGTGAGGTCGCGCCAGTTGAACGGCACCCCGGTCGCGAGCGGCGTGGTGAACAGGTTCGACAGCGTGATGATGATCTTGTGCGGCTCGCCCTTGGCGCCCTTCACGTCGAGGAAGCCCTCGGCGCCGGCACCGCCGGACTTGTTGACCACCACCATCGACTGCTTCATCAGGCCGTGCTTGGCCACGATGCCCTGGATGGCGCGCGCCATCTGGTCGGCGCCGCCGCCCGTGCCGGCGGGAATGATGAACTCGACGGTCTTGGTCGGCTCCCAGCCCTGGGCTGTGGCCCACGGCGCGGCCAGCACGAACGCTGCCGCAACCGCTCCTACGATGGATCTCTTCATGATGTCCTCCTCCTAGAAGGCTTGTGCAATTGTCGTGATGCGACGCAGGATTTGACCTTGATAGGCGTCAAGAATTCTTCCTGTTCCGCAACAACGGCCTTGCTGCGCCGCCGCACCTACTCTAACGCTTCAGCGGCCTTTGCGGTAGACGAGAACCGGGACCGAGCCGTCGGCGAGCACCTTCTGGGTCTGGCTGCCGAGCAGCGCGCCCTTCAGGCCGCGCCGCCCGTGCGAGGCCATGAAGACGAGGTCGCAGCGATGCTTTTTGGCGGTGGCCACGATCGTGTCGGCCGGGAAGTCGCTCGTCACCGTCACCGATTCGAACGGCACGCCGGCCGCCCGCGCGGCTTTCTCGACCGTGGCGAGGCAGGCGGCGGCCGCCCGCTGGGTCATCTTCTTGTGGGCATCGGGCGTGGCGTAGCCGACCGGCAGCATCGCCTTGTAGATGATCGGCGTGGCGGGGGGCGCCGCGAACAGCGCCGTCACCCGGGCGCCGAGCGCCCGGGCGAGCCGCACGCCGGCCTCGGCCGCGTCGTTGGAGAGCTTCGAGCCGTCGGTGGGGAGCAGGATGTGCTTGAACATGGCAGTCACCTCTTTCGCTATTTCGCGTAGGGCAGGACCCAGAACAGCATGCCGAGCGCGTAGCACACGGCCGAGCACACCAGGGTGAACGGGATGCTCCAGGCGAGGAACTCTCGCAGGGACACCTTGCGCTTCTCTTCCTTCTCGGCGAGCGAGAGCGCCACGTACAGCGCCGGCGCGCCCGCCACCGTCAGGTTGCTGCCCAGCGTGCCGGACCAGAGGAGCATCCAGTAGAGGGGCCAGGGCTCGATGCCGGCCTGCCCCATGTCGCGGATCGTGTAGAGGAAGGTCAGGATGTAGGCGTCGTGCTCCACCAGGCCGACGATCGGCACGGTGACCCAGTACAGCACCGTCGCGCCGAGCGCGTAGCTCTCGCGGAACAGCGGCTTCATCTGCTCGGCGAGCATGTCGAGGATGTGCGACTTCTCGAGGCCGCCGACCAGGGCGAAGAGCGCGATGTAGAAGAAGATCGCGCGCCAGTCGAGCTCCTGCACCATCTCCTCGAAGCTCGCCGCCTTCACCCGGTCGCCGAGCATCGTCAGCACCAGCACCAGCGAAATCGCCCCCGTCAGCGCGATGAAGCCCAGCTTCACGCCGATGTACTCGCGCATCGACATCGCGATCACCGTGCCGATGAACCACGCGACCACGATCGTCGCGAAGAGCGGGTTGGGGATCCTCGCGTCGATGCCGAGCTCGCCGATGTTCGCGACCCGCTTCGTGCCGCGGAAGCCGTAGGCGTACATGGCCGCGAGGGTGATCACGAACGTCAGCATCAGGATCGGGAACGACGAGGGGCGGCCGAACTGCCAGATGAAGTCGCCGAACTCCGCCCCGGCGACGCTGTGCAGCATCTGCGGCGGCAGGTCGCCGATGATGAGCGCGGTGCCCATGAAGTTCGCGCCGAAGCCGATCATCAGGATCACCGGCACCGCGGGGATGCCCATGGCCCGGGCGAGCGGCAGCGCGACCGGGGCCATCATCAGGATCGTCACGACGTTGTCGACGAACATCGAGATCACGCCGGCGAGGAACGTGAGGATCAGGACCAGCAGCCCGGGGCGCCCGCCCGACAGCTTGAGCGCCTGCACCGAGAGCCAGCTCGGCACCCCGCTCTTGCCGAAATACCCGGCGATGAGCCAGATGCTGACCAGGATCGCCATCACGTTCCAGTCGACGTACTTGAAGGCGTCCTCGTCGGTCATCACCCCCGCCCAGATCATCACCGCGACGCCGATCATCGCGGCGAGCGTGCTGTCGATGACGTTGGTCACCACGGCGAGGATCGTGATGGCGAAGATCGCCAGCGTGACCCACTGCATCGTTTCCATTTTGTTTTCCTTTTGCGAGCCCTGCGCTCTTTGCCCTTCGGCAAAGGTCTCGCCTGCAAGTCGCCGCTTGCCGGCCAGGCCGGGGAAGAGGTGATCTTCCCGAGATGACGACCTGGCCGCAGCGCCCCCCGCGGTCGCTGCCGCCCGGGCGCCTTAGCTACTCCCCTTTGAGCCCCGTCTCCGCGGGGCGCCGTTTTGTAGCACGCGTGCGCCGGACGGGTCAACACGCGGGACGGTAAACTCCCGCTTCGATTTTCCGGCGATTGACCAAGATCAAGTGGAACTCCTGACCGACCCGCAAGCCTGGATTGCTTTCCTCACGCTGACGGCGCTCGAGCTCGTGCTCGGCATCGACAACATCATCTTCATCTCGATCCTGGTGGACCGTTTGCCGCCGGAAAAGCGCGAGTTCACGCGGCGCATCGGCCTGGGCCTCGCGATGTTCATGCGCATCGCCCTGCTGCTGACGCTCGCCTGGATGGTCGGCCTTACCGGGCCGCTGTTCAGCGTCTTCGGCGAGGAGATCTCCGGCCGCGACCTGATCCTCATCGCCGGCGGCCTGTTCCTCATCTGGAAGGCGACCGGCGAGATCCACGGCCTGGTGCAGGGCGAGGAGCACGGCCCGGAGCGCAAGATGGCGGCCACCTTCGCCGGCATCCTCGCCCAGATCGCGGTCATCGACCTGGTGTTCTCCCTCGACTCGATCATCACCGCGGTCGGCATGGTGGACGAGATCGAGGTGATGGTCGCGGCGGTCGTCGCCTCGGTGCTGCTCATGATGGTCGCGGCCGGGCCGATCGGCCGCTTCGTGTCCGCGCACCCGACGATCAAGACGCTCGCGCTCAGCTTCCTGATCATGGTCGGCATGGCGCTGGTCGCCGACGGGTTAGACTTCCACGTGCCGAAGGGCTACATCTACTTCGCGATGGCGTTCTCGATCGCGGTGGAGATGCTGAACCTCCGGATGCGGCGCAACGCCGCCTTGACCAAGAAATAGCGCAGCCGGGGGAGGATCGTGAAGAAAAGCGTGGGACTGTACGCGGGCGCCGTCGTGATCGGCGTGCTGTGCGGGATGTCGGGCGTGCCGTGGGACTTCGTGCTGTTCGCGCTCACGCTGGTCGGCGTGGCGCTGTTCCACCACTACGTCCTCCAGGTCGCGCTGGCCGGCCTCGCCGTCATCGTGGTCTACAAGCTCGCGTTCACCGGCTTCAAGACCGGGCCGGGGCTGGGGGGCCTCGCGCTGCACATGGCGCACGAATGGATCATCCTCGCCAACCTGCTCGGCCTGCTGCTCGGCTTCGCCCTGCTCTCGAACCACTTCGAGAGGAGCAAGGTGCCGGAGGTGCTGCCGCACTACCTGCCGGACGACTGGAAGGGCGGCTTCGCGCTGCTCGGCATCGTGTTCGTGCTGTCCTCGTTCCTCGACAACATCGCCGCGGCGCTGATCGGCGGCGCGATGGCGAAGGCGGTGTTCCGCAACAAGGTGCACATCGGCTACCTCGCCGCGGTCGTCGCGGCCTCGAACGCCGGCGGCGCCGGCAGCGTGGTCGGCGACACCACCACCACCATGATGTGGATCGACGGCGTGAGCCCGGTCGTGGTCCTCGACGCCTACGTCGCCGCGGTGGTCGCGCTGCTCATCAGCGGCTTCGTCGCGGCGCGCCAGCAGCACGCGTATTCGCCGATCATCAAGGATGCGAAGGTCGAGCACCGGGTGGACTGGGCGCGCGTGGGCCTCGTGGCCTTCATCCTCGTGAGCGCCATCGGCGCCAACGTGGCCGCCAACCTGAAGTTCCCGAAGGCGCTCGACGTCTTCCCGGTGATCGGAGCGGCGGTGTGGGTCGCGATCCTGGTCTCGGCGCCGCTGCGCCAGCCCG
>DASZQH010000098.1:0-4353 GCA_035549805.1 Burkholderiales bacterium | reverse complement strand
TTTCCGCGCCGGGGAAGCGCGTCGGCGTGCTGCTTTCCGGGGGGAACGTCGACCTTCGCTGGGCGGCGGGAATTTTAGGATCGCGTTCTTGAACAGGCTCACCACGCCGAGCACCGCCGCGGCCTGCGTCGGGTAGAGCGCTTCGGTCCGCACGATCAGCTCGTCGGCCTTGTCGGGGTGATAGAGCTCGGCGATGTACTTCTGGGTGGCGGGGTCCAGCACGAACTCGACGCGAAATTGGGCCATGGGCTCTCCTGTTCGCCTTAATATCCACGCCTTTCCGAAGTAAATCTACCTTTTCTCCCATGAGCCTTCTTCCTTCCAAGATGCGGGCCGTCGAAGTCTCCGCACCCGGCGGTCCCGAAGTCCTGAAGCCGGTCGAGCGTCCGCTTCCCTCCCCCAGGGCCGGCGAGATCCTGATCAAGGTCGCCGCCGCGGGCGTCAACCGTCCCGACGTGCTCCAGCGCATGGGCCTGTACGCCGTGCCCCCCGATGCCTCGGACCTGCCCGGGCTCGAGGTGGCGGGCGAGGTGGTTTCGGTTGGCGACCAGGTTTCAAAGACCCGGGTCGGAGACAAGGTGTGCGCCCTGGTGCATGGCGGCGGATACGCCGAGTACTGCACCGCGCCCGAAGGCACGGCGCTGCCGATCCCGAAAGGGCTCACGATGGTCGAGGCGGCATCGCTGCCCGAGACGTTCTTCACCGTCTGGGGCAACGTCTACGACCGCGCGAAGCTGGCGCCGGGCGAGTCGCTGCTCGTGCAGGGCGGCAGCTCCGGCATCGGCGTCACCGCGATCCAGATGGCGAAGGCCACCGGCAACCGCGTATTCGCCACCGCGGGGTCGGAGGAGAAGGTCGCGGCGTGCGTGCGCCTCGGGGCGGAGAAGGCGTTCAACTACAAGACGCAGGACTGGGCCGCCGAGCTGAAGGCCGCCACCGGCGGCAAGGGCGTGAACGTGATCCTCGACATGGTCGGCGGCGACTACGTGCCGAAGGAGCTGAAGGCGCTCGCCGACGACGGGCGCCTCGTCTTCATCGCGTTCCTGCGCGGCCCGAAGACCGAGATGGACATCAACGAAGTGATGCGCCGGCGCCTCACCATCAGCGGCTCCACGCTGCGCCCGCGCACGGTCGAGTTCAAGAGCTACCTCGCGAAGAACCTGCGCGAGAAGATCTGGCCGCTCCTCGATGCGGGGAAGATCAAGCCCGAGATCTTCGAGACCTTCCCGCTCGCGCAGGCCGCCGACGCGCACCGACTCATGGAAACCTCGCAGCACATCGGCAAGATCGTGCTGACGCTCTAGTCCGGGATCTCCGGCTCGACGAGCTTGGCGAGCTGGGCGAGCGACTCCTGCCATCCGAGATAGCAGGCCTCAGCGGGGATGACCCCCGGCACACCCTCCTGCACGATGCTCAGCTCGGTCCCGCAGGACACTTTCTTCAGGACGACGGTGGTCTGCATCTCCCCCGGCAGGTTCGGATCGTCGAACCGGTCGGTGTAGCGGACGCGCTCGTTCGGGACGAGCTCGACGAATCGGCCGCCGAACGCGTGGCTGTTCCCGGTGGTGAAGTTGGTGAAGGACATCTTGTAGGCGCCGCCGACCTTCGCTTCCAGATGGTGCACCTTGCAGGTGAAGCCGTACGGCGGCAGCCACTTTGCCTTGGCGTCGGGGTCGAGGAACGCACGGTAGAGGCGCTCCGGGGTCGTCTTCAGCACGCGGTGCAGCCGGATCGTATTCGTTTGCATGATGTCTCCGTTTCCAGTGGGTCGTACCCGATAGTCGAACGGCACCGGGCCGATTCGACATCGTCGCGGACTAGCGTTTCGCCTCGCTTCTGAGCCAGGCGACGAAATCGGCCACCTCGGGACGGCCTTCCGCGTTCTTCGACACGATGGCGAAGTAGCCCCGCGCCGGCTCGGCACTGCTCGCGAAGGGCGCGACCAGCCTGCCTTGCCGGATCAGGTCGCCGACGAGCGGGGTGCGGCCGAGGGCGACGCCGTGGCCTTCCACCGCGGCCGGAATGATCTGCTCGTAGCCGGAGAAGACCAGCGTGCCGGCCGGTCGCAGGTCGGAAAGGTGCTCGACCTCGAGCCAGGTCTTCCAGTGCAGCCAGGGATGGCGCATATCGGGGTCGTCATACTGGAGCAGCACGTGGCGCGCCAGGTCGGCCGGTTTCCTGAGCGGCAGCCGCTTCAGCAGCTTCGGGCTCGCGACCGGAAACACCCGCTCGCCCATCAGCTTGATCGCGTTCGGGCCCGCGAGAGACGGCGGACCATGCCGGATGGCGACATCCAGGCCGTCGCGCTCGAGATCCTGCACGCGCGTATCTGCGGTGATACGCACATCCACGCCGGGGTGGGTCCGGGTGAACCCCGCCAGGCGCGGGATGAGCCACAGCGATGCGAACGAATTGGTCGTCGTCACCGAGAGTGGGCGCTTGCGTCCGGCCTGCGCGCGCAGCCTTTCCGTGGCGCTGCGCATGGTCGTGATCACCTGCGCGGTCACGGCATAGAACTGCTGGCCCGCCTCGGTGAGCGCGAGGGCGCGGTGACGCCGCTCGAAGAGCGGGATGCCGAGCTGGTCCTCCAGCTCCTTCATCTGGCGGCTGACCGCGGACTGGGTCAGGAAGAGCTCTTCGCCCGCCTTGGTGAAGGACAGGTGGCGGGCCGCGGCCTCGAATCCCACCAGCAGGTCCAGCGGCGGCAAAGCATGAGTTTTCCTCATGCCAGACCTGCGAATTCATCGTTTGAGCGCACTGCAGCAAGGATGCATCCTGCGCATACGAAATGCAACCGAAGGAGTCCGCCATGCAAGTCGAGTTCGAAGCCGGGGCCGTGAAGCTGTCCGCCAACCAGACGCTGAAGGTGCGCGACGCCGCGGGCACCACGGTGTGTGCCGTCGAAGGCTCGGTGTGGATCACGGAAGAGAACCAGCCGAAGGACATCGTGCTGGAGCGCGGTGCCTGCTACCGCCTGAAGGAACGCGGCCTGGCGATCGTCAACGCCCTCGGCGGCAACGCCGCCGTGTCGTTCGCATGAGACATCCCGTGACCCCCGTGTCCAGCCAGTCCCTGTACGCGGCCGCGCGACGCGCGCGGTCGCGCTACCTCGGCGCGCTTCTCCGGCGCGCACTGAGCTTCCCGAAAGCGAGGCCCCATGCCGCTCGTACGCATTGCCCTGCGTGAGGGCAAGCGCCCCGCGTTCAAGCGCGATCTGGGCGACGCGGTGCATCGCGCGCTGGTCGCCACCATCGGCGTGCCGGAGCGCGACCGCTTCCAGCTGATCAGCGAGATCGGCCGCGACGACTTCGTCTACGACCCCGAATACCTCGGCATCGCGCGCAGCCGCGACCT
This sequence comes from Burkholderiales bacterium, assembly GCA_035549805.1. Lineage (GTDB taxonomy): Bacteria > Pseudomonadota > Gammaproteobacteria > Burkholderiales > SG8-39 > SCGC-AG-212-J23. The sequence continues at coordinate 999 of DASZQH010000098.1, read as the reverse complement.
GGCGATCATCCAGATCACGCTGAGCAGCGGCCGCACGCTGGCGCAGAAGCGGGCGCTCTACCGCGCCATCGCCGACAACCTCGCCGCCCTCGGCATGCGCCGCGAAGACGTCTGGATCAACCTGGTCGAAGTCGCGAAGGAGAACTGGTCCTTCGGCAACGGAATCGCCTCCTACGCCCCCGAGGAAACGCTCGCGGCTTAGAATCGGTCCCTCTTCGAGGAGGGCCGATGTTCAGGGACGGGATACTCAAGGGCAAGCGCATCCTCATCACCGGCGGCGGCACCGGCCTGGGCAAGGAGATCGCCGCCCGCTACCTGCAGCTCGGCGCGGACCTCTGGCTCGCGGGACGGCGCGGCCCGGTTCTCGACGAGACCGCCAAAGGACTGATGGCTTCCTATGGCGGCAGCGTGAGAACCCATTCCGTCGACATCCGCGACGCGCAGGCGGTCGACGCGATGGTGCAGCGGATCTGGGACGAGGCCGGCCCGCTCGACGGCCTGGTCAACAACGCCGCGGGCAACTTCATCAGCCCGACCAAGGACCTCACGCCGAACGGCTTCAACGCCATCGCCAACATCGTCTTCCACGGCACGTTCTACGTCACGCAGGCGGTGGGCAAGCGCTGGATCGCCGGCGGCCACAAGGGCTCGGTGCTCTCGATCCTCGTCACCTGGGTGCACACCGGCTCGCCGTACGTCGTGCCCTCGGCGATGTCGAAGGCCGGCCTGCACGTGATGACGAAGTCGCTCGCGGTCGAGTGGGGCCGCTTCGGCATCCGCCTCAACGCGATCGCGCCGGGACCGTTCCCGACCGAGGGCGCGTCGAAGCGCCTGCGTCCGGGCTCCGCCGGGCCGGGCTTCGAGGACACCACGCAGATGAACCCGATGCGCCGCGTCGGGAAGATGGAGGAGCTGCAGAACCTCGCCACGTTCCTCATGGCCGACGGCTGCGAGTGGCTCACCGGCGAGACCATCGCGCTCGACGGCGCGGGCTACCTC
>DASZQH010000097.1:0-4753 GCA_035549805.1 Burkholderiales bacterium | reverse complement strand
GGCGGCGCCGTCGGCATGGCCTCGGTGGCGAAGGCGCCGGGCGACGGCTACACGATCCTGATGGCGCTCTCGTCGATCTCGATCTTCCCGGTCTCGGACCGGATCAACGGCAAGACGCCTTCGTACGAGCTGAAGGACTTCACGCCCATCGCGCTCGTCACCGCCGATCCGACCGTCCTCGTGGTCGCGGCGGACAGCCCGTGGAAGACGCTCGAGGAGTTCGTCGCCACCGCCAAGGCGCACCCGAACAAGATGAACTACTCGTCCTCCGGCGTGTACGGCACGCTGCACGTCGCGATGGAGATCTTCGCCAACGCCGCCGGAATCAAGATGTTCCACGTCCCCTACCAGGGCGGCGGGCCGGCGGTCACGGCGCTCCTCGGCGGCCAGGTGCACGCGCTCGCCTCGGGGCCGGCGGCGGCGATCGGCCAGATCCGCGGCGGCAAGATGCGTGCGCTCGCGAGCTGGAGCACCGAGCGCCTGAAGCTCCTCCCGGACATCCCGACGTTCAAGGAAAAGGGCTACGACGCGGAGTTCTACATCTGGTCCGGCGTGTTCGTCCCCGCTTCGACGCCCGCGCCGATCGTCACGCGCCTGCGCGCCGCGGTGCGCGACGCCGCGAACTCGCCGGAGTTCAAGGGCGCGATGGAAAAGGTGTCGACGCCCGTGAACTACCTCGACGCGCCGGAGTTCCAGAAGTACTGGGAGCGCGACGCGAAGCGCCTCGAGGTTGCTTTGCAAAAGATCGGCAAGGTGGACGAGAAGTAGCGCAACACCCGCTAAGCTCGGCCCGGAAACACACTCAGGGGACACCCCATGCTTCGTTTCGTCTTCGCCGCGCTGTGCGCCGCGGCGATGCCTGCGTTCGCGTGCAGCCTCGCCGCGGATGCGCCGCCGGCCCAATACGCCGGCGATTGCCTGAACGGCCTGGCGCATGGACGCGGCGTCGCCCGCAGCGCCGCGTACACCTACGAAGGCGAGTTCTCCGAGGGTCGCCGCCACGGCCGCGGCGCGCTGTCGATCTCGGACGGGACACGCTACGTGGGCGAGTTCCGCTATGGCAAGCGCCACGGGCAGGGAAGCACGACGAACCCGGACGGCCTGCGCCACGAAGGCGCGTGGGTGGAGGGCGAGATCCATGGCTACGGCAGGTCCCACCATCCGAACGGCGACGTCTACGAGGGCGAGTTCAGGAATTTCCAGCGCAGCGGCCGCGGCGTGCTGGTCACGGCGGACGGCCGGCGCTTCGAAGGGGAATGGCAGGCGGGCCGCTTCACGGGGCCGGCCGCGCCGTCGGCGCGGGAGCTCGCGCAGGCCTGCCACCAGCGCGCGGATTCCTGCGAGACCGCATGCGCGGTCGGCGCGCTGGGCGGGGTGCTGCTTTCACGCGGCAAAGCCGACGGCAACAAGGCCAATGCAGAATGCGCGGCGAGCTGCGAAGCGACCAAGCAATCCTGCCTCGGCACGGCCACCGCGAAACCGGCTGGGCCGGCCGCGGCGCCCGCGCCTTCGGCCGCGTACATCGGCCCGGACATGACGAAGTGCTTTGCGACCCGTGCCCATCCTTCGGGCAACTCGGTCGAGATCGTCGACCAGTGCGAGGGACGCAACCGGAGCCTCGACGACAACGTGGCCTATTGCCTGTCCGGGCCGACGCATCCGAAGGTGCGCCACAAGGCCTGCGGCGGTCCGGAGTTCGCGAAGTGGATGAACTGGGCGAACTCGGGAGAGGCCTACCAGCTCGGCATCGTCACTTTCACCAGCGCCTCCAGCTACCTGCTGTCCAACTACGGAGCGCGCGTCGAGCTTTTCGGCTGCCGCAGGCCGTACTGGGTCACGGACATCCGCTGGGACGGCCGCCGCCTTACCGGCACCTGCGCGAAGTGCGGGCGGTTCTCGATCGACGGCAAGGCGACGTGCCTGCGGTACGAGGATTGACGCGGGTCGCTAGCGCTTCGCCGGCTTGCGATACTGGAGCAGGCCGCCGGCCTTGCGCTCGAAGGGGTCGCGCCGCACGACGGCTCTGAGGTGCTTTCTCCCCAGCAGCCGGAAGTGCTTCAGCTCGTCGAGCGCTTCGGCGACTTCCCAGCAGTCCTTGCCGTTGCTGACCCACACCGCCGGGTCGAGGCGGCGCAGGTCGTAGGGCAGCGAGAACTCGCGCAGCGTCTTCTGGTGCGCGCGGTTGCAGTACTCGTGGAACCAGGACAGCGCCAGCTCGCGCAGCGTCCGGTACACCGGGTCGCGCGAGCGCAGGAAGATGCCGTTGGTCTTCGAGATCGCGCCCCAGCGGCCGTGGCGGCGATACAGCGCCACGACGTGGTCGTAATCGCGCTCGGCGCGCAGGTCGAGGAGCAGCGGGGGCTCGCCGTGCACCCATAGCGCCGCGGCCGCGAGCATCGCACCCTCGATGCAATGCGCGCGCCGGGTGCGCAGCACCTCGCGCACCGAGCGGCAGGTGTCGCCGTCGGGCTCGAAGTTCTGCTTCAGGGAGAAAAGGAAATCCTGGATCTTCCGCGGCGAGTCGAGCCGGCGCAGCACGGCGAACTCCGCTTTCGTGAGTCCCAGGTCCTCCCGTCGGGCGAAACGCGGTCTTGTCATGCGAGCTATTACGACTGTAACCCAGCCTGTCATCGGGAGAGAAAAGCGTTCCGGATAGAATCGCGCCCTCTTCACGCCGACCCCCCGAGCCCGCGATGCGCTTCCTCGCCCCGATCCTTGTCCTCGCCTTCCTTTCCGCGTGCGGCGGCGGCGCCGACGACAAGAAAGGCGCGAAGGGCGGCCCGGGCGCGGGGATGCCGCCGCCCGAGGTGGTGGTTTCGGTGGTCGAGCCGAAGGCCATTCCGGTCACCTTCGAGTACGCCGGCCAGACCGCCGGCTCGCGCGTGGTCGAAGTCCGCGCGCGCGTCTCCGGCATCCTGGTGAAGCGCAACTTCACCGAAGGCGAGCCGGTCAAGCAGGGCCAGTCGCTCTACACGATCGACCCCGCGCCGTTCGAGGCGGCGGTGGCGCGCGCCGAGGCGGACGTCGCCGCGGCCCAGGCGCGCTACGAGCAGGCGCAGCGCAACGCCGCGCGCCTGAAGCCGCTGATCGCCGAGAAGGCGGTGAGCCAGAAGGAGGCCGACGACGCGATGTCGGGCGAGGCCGTGACCGGCGCCGACCTCAAGGCGGCGCGCGCGCGCCTCACCGAAGCGCGCCTCGCGCTCGGCTACACGCGCGTCGAGGCGCCCGCCGCGGGCCTCGCGAGCCGCTCCGAGCGCTCCGAAGGCTCGCTCGTCTCCGGCCCCGACGTCCTGCTCACCACCGTGATCCAGGTCAACCCGATCTGGGTGAACTTCGGCATCCCCGACAACGAGCAGGCGCGCATCCAGAAGGAAGTGGAGGCCGGGCGCCTGGCGCTGCCGAAGAACGGCAATGTCGAGGTCGCGCTGCGCCTCGCCGACGGCTCGATGTACGCGAAGACCGGCAAGCTCAACTTTTCCGACGTGCGCATCTCGCCGCAGACCGGCACGCGCGAGGCGCGTGCCGAGCTGCCGAACCCCGACGGCGCGCTGCGCCCGGGGCAGTTCGTGCGCGTCGTGCTGCGCGGCGCCTCGGTGCCGAACGCGGTGGCGGTGCCGCAGCGCGCGGTGCTCGAGAGCCCGCAGGGCGGCAAGTTCGTCTACGTGGTGGACGAGAAGGGCACCGCGCAGCCGCGGCCGGTCGAGGCCGGCGACTGGTCCGGCGACAGCTGGATCGTCAGCAAGGGGCTCAACGCGGGCGACAAGGTGATCGTCGACGGGGTCATGAAGATCGGCCCCGGCGCACCGGTGAAGGTTGCCGAACCGCAAAAACCCGAAGCCAAGAAAAAATAATGTTTTCCCGGTTCTTCATTGATCGGCCGATTTTCGCGGCCGTCCTGTCGATCTTCATCGTCATCGCGGGCCTCGCGGCGATCCGCGTGCTGCCGGTCGCGCAGTACCCCGAGATCGCGCCGCCGGTCGTCACGGTGCGCGCGATCTACCCCGGCGCCTCCGCCCAGGTGCTCGAGCAGACCGTGGCGTCGCCGCTCGAGAACCAGATCAACGGCGTCGAGGACATGCTCTACATGAGCTCGACCTCGACGTCGCAGGGCGTGGTCGAGATCCAGGTCACGTTCGACATCGGCACCGACGTCGACAAGGCGGCGCTCAACGTCAACAACCGCGTCAAGCAGGCCGAGCCGCGCCTGCCCCTCGAGGTGCGCCGCCAGGGCGTCACGGTGGAGAAGGGCTCGTCGGCCTTCCTGCAGGTGATCGCGTTCTACGCCCCCGACGGCCGATACGACGACGTGTTCATTTCGAACTACGTCACGCTCAACGTCCTCGATCTGCTGAAGCGCGTGCCCGGCACGACCAACGTGCAGATCTTCGGCGCGAAGGACTACGCCATGCGTGTCTGGGTGCAGCCGGACAAGCTGACCCAGCATCGCCTCACGCCGAACGACGTGATCCGCGCGCTGAACGAGCAGAACGCGCAGTTCGCCGCCGGCAAGGTCGGCCAGGCGCCGGTGTCGAAGGGCCAGGAGCTCGTCTACACCATCACCACGAAGGGGCGCCTGTCCGAGCCCAAGGAGTTCGAGGACATCCTGCTGCGCGTGAACGCCGACGGCTCGGCGCTGCGCCTGAAGGACGTCGCGCGCGTCGAGCTCGCCTCGAAGGACTACGAGTTCATGGGGCGCATCAACGGCAAGTCGGCGACGCTGGTCGGCATCTTCCTGCAGCCCGGCGCGAACGCG
>DASZQH010000096.1:0-27354 GCA_035549805.1 Burkholderiales bacterium | reverse complement strand
CGCCGGGTCCTGGCCCGGCTCGCGTGTGCGGACCGCCTGACCCACGAGTTGGGCAAGTTGGCCGGTGCGGCGGAGCGGTTCGCTGCGCCGAGCAGCAACAATCGCCGCTGCAATCTGTTTAGCAAACCGTTCTTCCCCATAGTCCCTGAGCACCTCCGTTATTGTTTTTTCTTCCGCGGCGGCGAGCCACTCAGCGGCGCTCGGGCCGGCGTCCGGGTCCATGCGCATGTCCAGGGGACCGTCGGCGCGGAAGGAGAAGCCGCGCGCGGGGTCGTCGAGCTGCGGCGAGGAGACGCCGAGATCGAAAAGGATGCCGTCCACCTCGCCGGCATTCTTCGCCGCGAGGATTTCCTCGATGCGGCTGAACGCGGCGCGGACGAAGGCGAATCGGGGATCGGAAATGGCGCGCGCCGCCTGCTCGGCCTCGGGGTCCCGGTCGAGCGCGAGGAGGCGTCCCGCCGGCCCCAGCCGCTCGAGGATCGCCCGGCTGTGCCCGCCCCGCCCGAAGGTCGCGTCGACGTAGCTGCCGTCGGGCCGCAGGGCCAGCGCGGAGAGCGCTTCGGAGAGGAGCACCGGTTTGTGCATGGCACCCCCTCACAGGGAGAAGTCCTCCATGCCCGGCGGCGGGCCGCCGGCGGCGGAGAGCGCCTGGCCGAGCTTCGCGTTCCACATGCCCGCGTCCCAGAGCTCGAAGTAGCGGCCCTGCCCGACCATCATCGCCTCGCGCTCGAGCTTGGCGTGCTGGCGCAGCGCGGGCGGCAGGAGGATGCGGCCGGCATTGTCGAGCGCGACGTGCTCTTCGAACCCCAGCAGCAGGCGCTTCCACCAGCTCGCCTGCGGATTGAAGCTCGGGAAGGCCTCGACGCGCTCGCGCACGGGCTCCCACGCCGGCATCGGGTAGATCAGCACGCACCCGTCCGGGTGGGCGGTCAGCACCAGCGACGCGCCCCCGTCGAGCAAAGCTCCGCGGTGACGCGTGGGGATGGCGATACGCCCCTTCGCGTCCAGCGTGATGACCGCGGCTCCGTGAAACCCTCCAACCATCCCTGTTTCACCACTTTTTTCTACCTTTTCCCACTGTAAAGCGGGAGAAGGCGACAGGTCAAGCTATTTATCTAAGCCGTACAAGCACTTAGCGATGGTTGTTGTCGTCAAAACTCGACAGTCTCATATCATTGAAAATCAATGGGTTATGTTTTCTAGTGAAAGTGGGTTCTCAAGAGAGGCGCGGAAATCGCGAGTGCGATAATTCCGGCCCCCATGATCGACAAACTGGTCCCCAGCGCCGAAGCCGCGCTCGCCGACGTCCCGGACGGCGCGACAGTGATGATCGGTGGCTTCGGCAACGCCGGCATGCCGTCGGCGCTCATCGACGCGCTGATCGCGCAGGGCGCGCGCAACCTCACCATCGTCAACAACAACGCCGGCAACGGCGACACCGGCCTCGCCGCGCTGCTCAAGGCGAAGCGCGTGCGCAAGATCCTCTGCTCCTTCCCGCGCCAGGCGGACTCGTGGCACTTCGACGCGCTCTACCACGCGAAGGAGATCGAGCTCGAGCTCGTGCCGCAGGGCACGCTCGCGGAGCGCATCCGCGCCGCGGGCGCGGGCATCGGCGGCTTCTATACGCCCACGGCCGTCGGCACGAAGCTCGCCGAGGGCAAGGAGACGCGCCGCATCGGCGAGCGCGACTATGTCCTCGAGCATCCCATCCACGCCGACTACGCGCTCATCAAGGCCGACCGCGCCGACCGCTGGGGAAACCTCGTCTACCGCAAGTCGGCGCGCAACTTCGGCCCCATCATGGCCGCGGCGGCGAAAACGACCGTGGTCCAGGTGCGCGAGACCGTCGAGCTCGGCGCCCTCGATCCCGAATCGGTCGTGACCCCGGGCATCTTCGTGAAGCGAGTGGTGAAGCACTGATGAAAAAGCTCGATCGCAAGCAGATGGCGGCGCGCGTCGCGCGCGACATCCCCGAGGGGTCCTACGTGAACCTCGGCATCGGCCTGCCCACGCTGGTGGCCGACTTCATCCCGAAGGGCCGCGAGGTCATCCTGCACAGCGAAAACGGCATCCTCGGCATGGGCCCGAAGCCCGCCGAAGGCGATGTCGACCCGGACCTCATCAACGCCGGCAAGGAGCCGGTGACGATGCTTCCCGGTGGCAGCTTCTTCCACCATGCGGACGCCTTCGGCATGATCCGCGGCCGCCACCTCGACTTCGCCGTGCTGGGCGCGTTCCAGGTCGCGGTCAACGGCGACCTCGCGAACTGGCACACCGGCGCGCCCGACGCGATCCCCGCGGTCGGCGGCGCGATGGACCTCGCGGTCGGAGCGAAGAAGGTCTTCGTGATGATGGAGCACCTCACGAAGCAGGGCGAGAGCAAGATCGTCGCGCGCTGCACCTACCCGCTCACCGGCGCGCGCTGCGTCGACCGGATCTACACCGATCTGGCGGTGATCGACGTGAAGCCCGACGGGCTCCACGTCGTCGACATGGCCGAAGGCCTGTCCTTCGAAGAGCTCCAGAAGCTGACCGGCGTCCCGCTGAAGAGGCTGGCCAGCGCGGCGTAGGCCGCGCTTCTCTACTGCGGCTTGACCCCGGCGGCTCGCAGCACGCGGGTGTAGTCGTCGATTTCGCTGCGCACGAAGCGCGCGAATTCCTGGGGCGCCATGTCCAGGGTCTCGTTCCCGCCGTTGACGAGACGCTCCTTCACCGTCGGGTCGGAGAGCGCCTTGCGAACGTCCGCGTTGATCTTCGCCACCAGCTCCTGCGGGAGCCCCGCCGGCGCCCAGAGGCCGAACCACAACGGCGCCTCGGCGCCTCGCAGGCCGGACTCCGCGGTCGTCGGCACGTCGGGCAGCTGCGGATTGCGCTTCGCGGTGCTGACCGCCAGCGGGCGGAGCTTTCCGCCGCGGATGCTCCCCATCGCCGCCGAGATCGGCGCCCAGTAGGCGTCGACGTTCCCGCTCATCATCGCCGTGATCACCTCCGGCGTTCCCTTGAACGGCACCTGGAGCACGCTGATGCCCGCGGCGGCGATGAACTTCTCGGTGTTGAGGTGCGTGCCGCTGCCGACGCCGGCGTGCCCGATGTTCACCGCTCCCGGGCGCGCCTTCGCCGCGCTCACGAGGTCCGCTACGGTCTTGTACTGTCCATCTGGCCGGACCGTGAGCACGTTGGGCTGGATCGCGAGGGGCACGACGTCGACGAAGTCCTTGGTCGTGTCGTAGGGCAGCGAGGCGTAGATCGCCGGGTTCACGCAATGCGCATTGGAGTTGATGAGCAGCGTATAGCCGTCGGGCTCGGCCTTGGCGACGACCGCCGAACCGATCGAGCCGCCCGCGCCGCCGCGGTTCTCCACCACGACCGGCTGACCCCAGTACCCGGACACCTTGGCCATGACGATGCGCCCGACGATGTCCGTCGAGCTGCCGGGCGTGAACGAGACGATCACCCGTACCGCCTTGTTGGGATAGCCCTGCGCCGAAGCGAGGGCGGCGAAGCCGAGCAGCAGAAGCGCAAGCAGTTTCCTCATGACTCCTCCTATCGGTCGGACAGCCCGTCGCCGACGGCGACGTGCTCCGGTTTCAGGTCGAGCCCCGACGCCTTCGCCTGCATCACGAGCAGCGTCGAGAAATCCTCTTCGGTCATGCCGTGGCCGATCATCTGCTGGATCAGGTCGCGGGTGAGCGCGGCGAGCGGCATCGGCACGTCGCGCGCCTTCGCGGCGTCCAGGCCGAGGTCCATGTCCTTGCGCAGCAGCTTCGGCGTGAAGGTGACGTGGAAATCCAGGTTCACGAACGCCGGCGCCTTGTACCTCGTGAACGTCGAGCCCATCACGCTCTTGTTGAAGAAATCGAGGAAGGCGTGGCGCGGCATGCCGGCCTTCTCGGCGAGCACCGTGATCTCGGCGAGCGACTGGGTGACCACGCCCAGGAACACGTTGTGGCAGATCTTCGCGATGCGCGCGAGCTCGCCCTCGCCCACGTAGCTCGAGCCCATGCCCATCATGTCGAGGTAGGGCTTCGCCCTCTCGTAGGCGGACTTCGGCCCGGAGACGACGAACGTCAGCTTTCCGGCCTTGATGACCTTCGCGTTGCCGCTGACCGGGGCCGCCAGGTACTCGATGCCCCGGCCTTTCAGCATCTCTCTCAGTTCCGCAGAGCCTTCGAGGGAGATGGAGGAACACTCGACGACCATCCTGGGCTTCGCATTTCCCGACAGGGCTTTCGCCAGCACTTCCTTGACGTCGTCGTAGGTCGACACCATGACGAACAGGATGTCCCTGGTCGACAGGTCCTCGAGCTGGTTGACCACTTTCGCGCCGTGCTTCTCGAGCGGCTTCGCCTTCTCCGCGGTGCGGTTCCAGACCGAGAGGTCGCAGCCGCCCTTGGCGAGGCGCTCGGCCATCGCGTAGCCCATGCGGCCGGCGCCGATCCAGCCGAGCGTTTCCTCAGTACGGGTTTGCAATCGGCAGTTCCTCTGCGGGGTACAGGGAAATGATCTTCGCGCCGGTCGGGGTGAGGATCACCTCCTCTTCGATGCGCGCCGCCGACACCCCGTCGCTCGCGGGGCAGTACGTTTCCACCGCGAACACCATGCCCGCCTTGAGCTCGATCGGCTCGCGGAACGAGTTGAGCCGCGAGATGAGCGGCCGCTCGTGCAGGCCCAGGCCGAGGCCGTGGCAGAAATTCAGGCCGAACGCATCCATCTCGTTGGCGAAGCCCGCCTCCTCGGCCTTGGGCAGCTTGGCCGCGACCTTGTCGCTCGACATGCCGGGCTTGAGCAGGTCGATGACCTGGTCCATCCACTGGCGCGCCTTCTTGTACGCGGTGCGCTGCGCCGGCGTGGCGCGGCCGACGTTGAACGTGCGGTAGTAGCAGGTCCGGTAGCCCATGAACGACTGGATCACGTCGAAGAAAGCCTGGTCGCCGGGGCGGATCAGCCGGTCGGTGAAGTTGTGCGGGTGCGGGCTGCAGCGCTCGCCGGAAATCGAGTTGATCGCCTCGACGCAGTCCGAGCCCATCTCGTAGAGGCGCTTGGTGGCGAGCGCGACGATCTGCGACTCCTGGATGCCGGGCTTGAGGGCCTCGGCGATGTCCTGGTAGACGCCGTCGACCATCGCCGCCGCCACGTTGAGCAGCGTGAGCTCGTCGACGTTCTTCACCTCGCGCGCCTGGAGCATCGCCTGCTGCCCGTCGCGAACCGTTATTCCGAGCTTTTGCAGCTCGAACAGCATGGGCGGCTCCACCACGTCGATGCCCAGCGGCATCCTGTCGACACCCTCCTCCTTGAGGATCGCGTGGATCTCCTGCGCCGCCTCCTTGAACAGGAACAAATCGGCGCCGACGGCGCCGCGCATGCCCAGGTTGCCGGCGCGGCAGTGGTCCGTATGCAGCCACGGCGCATGGAGCTTGTGGTGGCGCGCCGCGCTGCCGAAATCCCAGATGTACGGATCGCCGTTGCCGGTGAGGAGCGAGTAGCGCGTGAGCTTGTCGCGCGCCCACTCGCCGATCACGGTGCTCGTCGTGTAGCGGATGTTGTGCTGGTCGAAGCAGAGCAGCGCGCCCAGGCCGGACTGCGCGAGCGCCGCGCGCGTGCGCGCCAGGCGATAGTCGTGCAGGCGCCGGAAATCCACGCGCTCCTCGAAGTCGACCTGCGTTCGCCCCGGCGCCTGGAGCGGCCGGTCCCAGCGGTGCTTCGGATCGATGTCGTCCGGCCGGATCCGGCGCGGTTCCGCGCGCTTCTTCTTCGCCATGCCACCTCCCGCGGCGATTCTAGCCGGAGATGAGATCGATCCTGCGGCGGATGCGCTGCGCGGCGTCGGCGTCGCCGGCATCGCGCGCGCGCTTCTCCTGCACGCCCAGCCAAGCGAGCAGCGGGCGCCGCCAGCCCTGCGCCGACGCGATGTCCACCGCCTCGGCGATCCCGGCAGGGGCGATGTCGCCCCGGCGCAGCCGTACGCCGAGCGCGACGAGCCGCGACACCGCCTCGTCGCTGCCCCGGAAAGCGCCCTTCCCCGAGAGGAACTCCGCGTAGGCCAGCTCCTCCGCGCGGGCCCCGGCCTTGAGCGCGAGGAAGCCGGGGCAGTCGTCGAACTGGAGGCTCGCGACGCGCAACGCGCAGCGCAGCAGCTCGGCGCGCGCCACCAGGTCTTCGCGCCCGGTGGCCGCGAGCTCGCGGCGCGCGAGCATGAACTCCGCATCGGCACGTGCATCGCCGGTCAAGTACAGGCGCTGGAACTGGCCCATCGCCTGTGCGGCGTTGAGCTGCCAGTCGGCCGGCTGCGGGCCGCCGCAGCCCGCCAGGAAGAGGGCCAGGAGGGGCGCCAGGAAGGCGAGGCTTCTCACGGCAGCCGGATCTCGGTGTTGCGCTCGAACGGCCACTTGCGGTTGATCTCGTCGAGCACCGCGGACACCTTGCGCAGGCTCGCGTCGACCTCGGCGCGCAGCGCGCGCAGATCGCTGCTCGCCGCCTTCGCGTTGCCGCTCACGTGCTGGGCGTCGTCGAGGATCCGGTCGACGCGCTTCAGGTTCTCGCGGATCTCGCCGAGGATCGCGTTCACGTGCACCACCGCCTGCTGCGCCCCGTCCATCACGCCGGCGGGGCCGTAGACGCGGGTGTCGGTCTTGTCGATCACGGTCTCGAGCTTGCGCGTCACGCCGCTCATGGAGGCGATGAGCGCGTTCGCGCGGTCGATCGAAGTGATGAACTTCCTCGCCTGGTCGTCGCTGCCGAGCAGCCCGCTCAGCGCGCCGTACTGGCCGGTCATGCGCTGCGTCATCACGCGCAGGTTGCCGAGGCTCGCCTGCAGGCTGCCCTCGTTGGAGGTAATGGTCTGCGCGTTCTCCAGCACGCTGCGCAGCGTCGCGACCATGCGCGGGATCTCTTCCGAGGTGTCGCCGCGCAGCACGGTGCGCTCGGCGCCGTCGGCGAGCGGCGCATCCTGCAGGTTGCCCGTGAAGGCGCGGATCTTCGCCGGCCCCACCACGCCGCGCTCGAGGGTAAAGATGGTGCTGTTGCGCAGCCAGCGCGCCTCGCGCAGCGGCACCACGATCTCGATGCGGGCGCGGCCGTCCTCGCCTAGCGCGATCTTGTGCACCCGCCCGATGGGAAAGCCGGAGAAGCTGAGGTCCATGCCGATGCTCACGCCCTCCACGTTGTCGGCGAGCAGCGTGAGGCGCTGCGTGGGCTCGAACACGCCGCGCGCGTAGAGGACGTAGCCGAGGAACACCGTGGCCGTGAGGACGGTGATGCCGATGAGCAGGCCGACGCGGAACTGCAGGTTCCGCGGCACCGCGGTGTACCCGGCGTCGCGCGGGCGCTCCGGCTCCTCGGCCATCGGCTAGCGGCCTCCCTGGATGAGCATCTGCACGAAGAGCTGGATCTGGCGGTCCGCTTCCGCGCTCACCGAGGTGAACTCGAGGCCGAGCAGCGTGCGGCTGCCGCGCTGGATCGCCTTGACGACCCGGGCATAGATGTCCGCGGCGCGGTAGCCGACGAGCGGCAGGAACAGCTCCAGCTTCACCTCCGCGTGCAGCTCGAGGGTCTCGCGCGCCGCCTCGACGAGCACGCCGTGGTAGCCGATGTCCAGGATCACGCCCTCGTGGCGCTCCGGCAGCACGATCTTGCCGTTCAGGACCTGGTAGGAGAACGGCAGGCGGACATCGACGCGCGGGCTGCGGCGTACCTCCTGGCGCGGCACTTCCTTGTCGAGCGAGGGAATGCCGAGCAGCTCGCGCACGCGCACCCGCTCGGCGCGTCCCTTCACGTAGACCTCGACCTCTTCCCCGGCGCGCGCGTAGTCCGCGCAGTGCCGGTAGGTGCCTTCGCTCATGAGGACCTGGCCGCGCAGGCTGAAGGCCTCGATGCGCGAGGCGAGGTTCACGTCCTGACCGATCACGGTATAGGCGGAATACAGGTCCGAGCCGATCAGCCCCGCCATCACCTTGCCGGTGTTGATGCCGATGCCCATGAAGAGCTCCGGCGTGCCCGCCTTGCGCTGCGCGACGTTGAGCGCCTCCATGCCGAGCTGCATGTCGATCGCGCAGTGCAGGGCGCGCCGCACGTCGGCGCCGGGCGCGGCGCGCTCGCCGAAGAAGATCACCATGATCGAGTCGCCCATGAACTTGTCGATGGTGCCGCCGTGGCGGACGATGATCTCGCTCATGCGCACGAAGCAGCGGTTGAGCAGCTCGAGGACCATCCCCGCGGGATAGGTCGCCGTGAGCGAAGTGAAGCCGCGCAGGTCGGCGAGCAGGATGGTGACGTCGCGCTCGGCGAAGTTCTCGCCCGCGGGGCCGTCGCCGGTGGCGCCGACGAGGCGCTCGAGCACGCTCTCGATCTGCGCCTCGACCTCGGGGCCCAGCGCACGCCCGGTCGCCTGGGCGAGGATGTCCTCGATGCGGCGCAGCGCGTCCCGGGTCACCGACTGTCGCATCTACGCGGTCCTCATCTACACGTACTTTACCGCGAGCGACAGCACCTCGATCAGGCCGAGGGCGAAGAACAGGCGCACCATGCCGCCCAGCACCGCGACCGGCGCCGACTTCACGTCGCGCGTGGCGCTCAGTCCCGCGGCGATCGGAATCACCGCCACCGCGACGCCGAAGACGATCGTCTTCAGCGTGATGCCGGCGAGCTGCGCCGGCGTGAACACCTCGGCGATCGTCCACGTGAACTCGTCGAAGCCCCAGGGCGAGAGGCCGTACATCGAGAAGTACGCCGCGGCGAGCGTGACCGCGCCGCTCACCGTGGTGAGCATGAACACCGACATCGCCGCCGCGAGCACGCGCGGCAGGAACTCGCGCTCCAGCGGATCCACCCCGTCGGAGCGCATCGCCTCGAAGTCGCCGTATACCCGCATCAGGGCGATCTCGGTGGCGATCGCCGAGCCGGAGCGCAGCGCGACGAAAAGCGCAGTGAGCAGCGGCAGCAGCTCGAGCGTCAGCACGCGCAGGATCAGCTCGAGGGCGTACACGCCCAGGCCGTAGTCGCGCGCGAGGCGGATCGTGATCTCGATGATCACCACGCTGAGCAGGGTGGTGAACAGCATGAACGGCACGAACACCTGCCACACGGTGAAGTACAGCTGCTTGGTGGCGGTGGCGCGCAGCCGCGGCGTGTAGAAAGCGGGCGAGAGCGCCGCGGCCGCCACGATCATCGACAGCCGGGCGGCGCGGCCCCAGCCGCGGAACCACGCGATCGCGGCGCCGGGGCTCATCGCGCCCGCGTCAGCCCTGCGCGAGCCGCTCGACCGACGCGGCGTCGAGCTTCAGCTTCGCCGCCGCCGCGAGCAGCTCGCGCCACGTCGTGTCGTCCACCGCGATGCCCTCGCGCTCGCGCTTCGCCCGCGTCTCGCGCTCCGGCTCGCCGGCGATGCGCACCTTGTCGAAGCCCGGCGCCGGCGGCGACTTGCGCAGCGAGGCGAGGAACGCTCGCGCCTCGGCCACGAACGCGTCCTGCGTGCCCAGGCGGGCGGGGTCGATCAGCACCGTGAGCATGCCGTTCCACACGCGGCGCTTCGACTTGTCGTCCGAATGCCAGGTGCCGCCGCCGGTCAGCGCGCCGCCGAGCAGCTCGCAGACCACCGCGAGCCCGTAGCCCTTGTGCAGGCCGAAGGTGCGCAGCGCGCCGAACGGCTCGATCACGCCGTAGCGGGCCTGCGCCGTCGGGTTGCCCCGGTCGTCGAGCAGCCATTCGGGCGACACCTCCTCGCCCTTGTTGTGCGCCACGCGCACCTTGCCCTGGGCGACGGCGCTCGTCGCCATGTCGAGGACGAACGGCGCCTCGCCGGGCAGCGGGATCGCGATGCACACCGGGTTGGTGCCGAAGCGCGCGTCGGCGCCGCCGTGCGGCGCGACGATGGCGCGCGAGATCACGTTCACGAAGTGCAGCGCGATCAAGCCTTCGGCGACGGCCTGCTCGCCCCACTGGCCGCTGCGGCCGAGGGGGTGCGAGCGGGCGAGCGTCATGACGCAGCTGCCGTGCCGGCGCGCGCGCTCGATGGCCATCGCCATCGCCTCGTGGCCGATCACCTGCCCATAGCCCTGGTTGCCGTCGAGCGCGAGCAACGCCCCCGCGTCCGCCTGCACCGTCGGGTGCTGGTTGACCTTCAGCCCGCCCTCGAGGAGGGCATCGACGTAGCGCGGGATCATCCCGACGCCATGCGAGTCGTGGCCGAGCAGGTTGGCTGCGACCAGGTTGGTGGCCACCATGGCGGCCTCGCGCGGGTCGCTGCCGCCGGCAGCGACGATGGCCTGGACCGCGCGCGTCAGCGGCTCGGCCGGAATGACTCTGGGCATCGGGACTCGCGGTTTTTTCGAGAGCGGCGAGTGTAGCAGCCAGCCCTCCGGCTATCCCCAAACTGCAACTTCCCCGGACGGGGCGCGCGCGCCGCGTAAGCGGCTGATATTCTTCGCAGATGTTCCTGGGCTCCGCCGGCCTGCTCGACACGCGCGACCTCGCCGAGGCGCGCGCGTACTACGACGCCTACGGCATCGACTTCGTGCCGGCGCCGGACGTGAACCGGCCGCGCTGCACGGTGAACGGCGTGTGGCTGCCCAACGTTTCGCTGGGCTACATCGAGTTCGACTCGGAAGTGACGCTGCGGCTGTCGCCGCGCGCGACCACCTTCGGCCGCAACGGCGGCGGCCAGCCCGTCCCCGCCTCGCGCCGTCCGGCGCAGGGGGACTACTATTTCCACGTGCCGATCCGCGGGCGCCTCGAGGCGGACATTCCGCGGCACCACGTGGACTGCACGCCGAGCCGCGCCGTCTTGATCTCGCCCGGGGTCGAACAGAGCCTGCGCACCCACGCCGGCACCGGGCGCCTGACCCTCTCGGTGCGCGGCGACGCGCTCGGCAGCCACGTCGCGGCGCTGCTCGGCGACGCGCCCGCCGAGGCGACGCGCTTCGATCCGGAGGTGCGCCTCGACGAAGGCCACGGGCGCAGCCTGAGCGGGATGATGCACTGGATGGCGCTCGAGGTGGAGCGCGACCGCAGCGTGCTCGCGAGCCCGCTGCTCACGGCGCGCTTCGAGGAGTTCGTCCTGAGCTGGCTCGCGCTCTCGCAGCCGAGCAACCACAGCGAGGCCATCGCGCGCCGCGAGCGCGGCGCCATTTCTCCGCGCGACGTGCGCCGGGCGCTCGACTACATCCACGCCAACGCCGACCAGCCAATCACCCTCGTCGACCTGGTGAGCGTCGCCGGCGTCCCGGGCCGCACGCTGTTCAAGCACTTCCGCGACACCCAGGGCACGACGCCGATGCGCTACCTGCGCAACCTGCGACTGAAGCGCGTGCAGGAGGAGCTCGCCTCCGGAACTCCCGCGCCCGTTTCCGAGGTGGCGCTGCGCTGGGGCTTCGCGCACCCGGGACGCTTCTCGGTCGAGTATCGCCGGCGCTTCGGGGAGGCGCCGAGCGCCACCGCGCGAAAAGCGCGCGCCGCCTAGGCAGTTTCCTGCACTGAACGGATAGCGCCGCCGCTTCCCGGACAGGCCGTCCGGCGCGCCTGCCTCACACTCGAAGGATGACTCCAGTCGTCCTGCTTCACGCCAGCGGAAGCGCCGGCACCCAGTGGCGCGGTCTCGCCGCGCGCCTGGCGCCGTCGTTCCGCGTGTTCGCGCCGGACCTCATCGGCTACGGGCGCACGCCGCCGTGGAGCGGGCGCGCGGATTCCTTCACGCTCGCTCACGAGGCGGCGCTCGTCGGCGCCTTGCTGGCGCGGCTGGACGCGCCCGCGCACCTCGTCGGCCACTCGTACGGCGGCGCCGTCGCGCTCCACGTGGCGCGCACGCGACCGGAGTGGGTCCGCAGCCTGACGCTCGTCGAGCCCCTCGCCTTCCACCTGCTGCGCGACGGAGACGCGGTGGACCTCGCGGCGCTGCGCGAGATCCAGCGGCTCGCGGCCACGGTGTTCCGGGCGCTCGAGCTGGACAACCCGCGCAAGGGCTTCGGCCGGTTCGTCGACTACTGCGGCGGCGCCGGGACCTGGGCGGTGATGGAGGAGGCCCGGCGCGCCTCGCTCGCGCCGCTGCTCGGCAAGGTCGCCCTCGACTTCCAGGCCGTCCTCGGCGAGTCCGGCGGGCGCGCGGCCCTGCGCGACATCGCCGCGCCCACGCTGGTGGTGCAGGCCGAGCACGCGCCCCTTGCGATGCGCAGGATCTGCCGCCTGCTCGCGAGCGGCGTGCCGGGCGCGCGGCTGGCGATGGCGCGCGGCGCGGGGCGGCTGCTGGCGCCCGCCCCGTGGGAGGAGGCCGACGCGCTGATCGAGCAGCACCTGCGCGGCGGCCCTTCGACCTTCGCGCCCGTCGCGGCGCAGCCGATCGCCGCCTAGCCTAGTCCGGCTTGATGCCGCCGCGGTTGACCACCTGGGTCCAGCGGGCGACCTCGTCGTTCATGAACTTGCCGAACTCCTCGGACGAGCTCGCGACCACGTCGAAGCCGATCTGGTTCATGCGCTCCCGCACGTCGGGCGAGCGCAGCGCCTTCACCGCCGCATCGTTGAGCCGCGCGACGATTTCCTTCGGCGTCTTCGCCGGCGCGGCCGCCGCCTGCCAGGACGTGACCACCAGCCCCGGGAAGCCCGCCTCGCCCACGGTCGGCACGTTCTGCAGCTGCGGGTGGCGCGCCTGCGCGGTCACCGCGAGGGCCTTCATGCGGTTGGCGCGGATGTAGTTCGTCACCGCGCCGAGGTTCTGGAACGAGACGTCGACCTGGCTGCCCATGAGGTCGGTCTGGCAGGCCGCGCCGCCGCGGTACGGCACGTGCACGGCGAACAGGCCCGCGCCCTGCTTCCACAGCTCGCCGGTCAGGTGGTCGGAGGAGCCGGTGCCGCTGGAGCAGTACGACAGGCGCCCCGGGTTCTTCTTCGCGAACTCCACCAGGTCCTTCATGGAGGAGACGGGCAGGTCGGGCCGGGTGACCAGCACGTTCGGCGTGGTCACCGCCAGCGTGATCGGCGCGAAGTCCGTCGTCTTGTAGCGCAGGTCCTTGAACAGCGCCTGGTTGATCGAGAACACGCCGATCGAGCCGACCAGGATGGTGTAGCCGTCGGGATCGGCCTTGGCGACGTGCTCGGCCGCGATCGCGCCGTTGGCGCCGGGGCGGTTCTCCACCACGCCGGGCTGCCCGAGGTACTCCTGGAACTTGGACGCGATGGCGCGCCCGACGATGTCCGACGAGCCGCCGGCGACGAACGGAATGACGACACGGATCGGCTTCGACGGGAACGATTGCGCCGACGCCGTGCCGGCGACCAGGACCGCGAGCAGGCCGGCCGCGATGCGATGCTTCATGAGCTCCTCCGGGTGTTATGCCTCCAGTGCGTCCGAGTGTACTTGCCTGGCCGAGCGCCGGGCGACGTCGAGGAACGCCGCGACCACCGGCGAAGCGTCGGCGCGGCGCCACGTGACCGCGGTGCGGGACTCCGGCGTGGCTTCGCGCAGCGCGCGGTACGCCACGCCGGCGAGGCCGATCTTCTGCGTCGATGCCGGCACCAGCGCGACGCCGACGCCTGCCGAGACGAGCCCGACCACCGTGTGCGTCTGATATGCCTCCTGCGCGACGCGCGGCGTGAAGCCGTGGCGCAGGCAGAAGCCCATCACGAGATCGTGGAAGACGAGCCCCGGCTGGCGCGGGAACATGACGAAGGGCTCCTCGGCGAGACGCTTCGCCGGCACGCGGCGCAGGATGCAGAGCGGATGCCGCGACGGCAGCGCGAGCACGAACGGCTCGGCGAGGATGGTTTCCGAGTCGAGCTCGGCCTGGCGCACCGGCGGGCGCACCAGGCCCACGTCGATGTCGCCGCCGAGGAGCGCGGCGTGCTGCTGCGGGATGGTGAGCTCGCGCAGATCGAGCTTCACTTCCGGGAAGCGGCGCCGGAAGTCGCGCAGCACGAGCGGGAGCAGCGTGTAGGCGGTGGCCGCGAGGTAGCCCACCGAAAGCCGGCCGACCTCGCCGCGCTGGGCGCGCTGCGCGAGCTCCACGCCCTGGGCCGCGCGCGCGAGCGTGGCGCGCGCCTCGGCGAGGAACACCGCGCCCGCGTGCGTGAGCCGCACCTGCCGGCGCGTGCGGTCGAACAGCCGCACCTCGAGCTCGCCCTCGAGCTTGGCGATCGCGTGCGACAGGGGCGGCTGCGTGATGGCGAGGCGGCGCGCCGCCCGGCCGAAATGCAGCTCTTCGGCGAGCACCGTGAAGTAGCGAAGCGCGCGCAGCTCCATTGATACATTTTTCGAATGAAAACGCGAAGAATTATAGATGGCACCGCCGGTGCGGATCGCGCTATCGTTGGCGCCCCGAAGAGGAGGAAGTCCATGAAAATGATCGTCGCAGCCCTCGCGCTCGCCGCGAGCCAGGCCGCCCTTGCCCAGGCCTATCCCACCAAGCCCCTGCGCATCGTCGTGCCCTATGCGGCCGGCGGCACGTCGGACATCCTCGCGCGCCAGATCGGCCCGAAGCTGACCGACGCCTGGGGCCAGCCGGTCATCATCGAGAACCGCACCGGCGCCAACGGCAACGTCGGCGCCGACTTCGTCGCGAAGAGCGCGCCGGACGGCTACACGCTGCTCATCACGGACCTCGGCGGTCTGGTCATCAGCCCGAGCGTCTACCCGAAGCTGCCGTTCAACCCGTCGCAGGACTTCACCCCGGTCGTGATGGTGTCGTACTCCCCGCACGTGCTGGCGGTCCACCCCGACGTCCAGGTGAGGAACGTCCAGGAGCTCGTCGCGATGGCGAAGGCCCACCCGGGCAAGCTGAACTTCGCGATCTCCGGCATCGGCGGCGCGCCGCAGCTCGCCGGCATCGAGTTCGCGCAACGCCACAAGATCGACTGGACCTACATCCCGTACAAGGGCGGCGCGGACGCGGTGACCGCGGTGGTCGGCGGTCAGGCGCACGTGCTGTTCAACGGCATGCTCGCGACCTGGCCGTCCGTCACGGGCGGGCGCCTGCGCGCGCTCGCGATCTCGAGCGCCAGGCGCGTCGCCGCGGCGCCGGACACGCCGACGGTCGCCGAGCAGGGCCTGGCCGGGTTCGAGACCGGCTCCTACCAGGGCATCGTCGGCCCCAAAGGCATGCCGCGCGACGTGACCGCGAAGCTGAACGCGGAGCTGATCAAGGTGCTGAACGCCGCGGACATGAAGGAGCGCTTCGCCAAGCAGGGCACCGAGGTGCGCACCGGCACGCCCGAGAGCCTCGGCCAGTGGATGAGCACGGAGCAGGCCAAGTGGGCCAAGGTGGTGAAGGACTCCGGAGCCAAGTTTGACTGAGGCGTCGAGCCGGCGAAGGAAGAAGCCCGCCGAGCTGCGCAGCCACCGCTGGTACGGCGTCGACGACCTGCGCTCGTTCGGGCACCGCTCCCGGACGGCGCAGATGGGCTACGACCGGAGCGACTACGCCGGCAAGCCGGTCATCGCCATCATCAACACGTGGTCGGACATCAACCCCTGCCACACGCACTTCAAGCTGCGCGTGGAAGAGGTGAAGCGCGGCGTCTGGCAGGCGGGCGGCTTCCCGGTGGAGATGCCGGCGATGTCGCTCGCCGAGCCGATGCAGAAGCCGACCACCATGCTGTACCGGAATTTCCTCGCCATGGAGACGGAGGAGCTGCTGCGCTCCTACCCGGCCGACGGCGCGGTGCTGATGGGCGGCTGCGACAAGACCACGCCCGGCCTGATCATGGGCGCGACCAGCATGAACCTGCCCGCCATCTACATGCCGGCGGGCCCGATGCTGTCGGGCCACTGGCGCGAGAACACGCTCGGCTCGGGCTCCGACACCTGGAAGTACTGGGCGGAGCTGCGCGCCGGCAACATCACGCAGAAGGACTGGCAGGAGATCGAGGACGGCATCGCGCGCTCGCCCGGCACCTGCATGACGATGGGCACCGCGGCGACCATGATGTCGCTCGCCGAAAGCCTCGGCTTCTCCCTGCCGGGCGCCGCCTCGATCCCCGCGCCGGACTCGAACCACGCCAAGATGGCGACCCTCACCGGAAAGCGCATCGTCGAGATGGTGTGGGAGGACCTCAAGCCGCGCGACTTCCTGACGAAGGCGTCGTTCGACAACGCGATCGTGACGCTGATGGCGATGGGCGGCTCGACCAACGCGCTGATCCACCTCGTCGCGATGGCCGGCCGCGCCGGCATCAAGCTGCCGCTCGAGCGCTTCAACGACTTCGCCGCGAAGGTGCCGCTGCTCGCCAACGTCCGGCCCTCGGGGGACCGGTACCTGATGGAGGACTTCTATTACGCCGGCGGGCTGCGCGCCCTGCTCGCGCAGCTGAAGGACCACCTGTCGCTGGGCTGCGCCACCGTGAACGGCCGGACCCTCGGGGAGAATCTCGAGGGGGCGCGGATCTACAACAGCGACGTCATCCGCACGCGCCAGAACCCGCTCAAGGAATCCGGCGGCCTGGTCGTGCTGCGCGGCAACCTCGCGCCCGGGGGCGCGGTGATCAAAGCCGCGGCCGCGGACCCGAAGCTGCTGAAGCACACCGGCAAGGCGGTGGTGTTCGAGGACTACAACGACATGGCGGCGCGCATCGACCGCGACGACCTCGACGTGGATGCCTCGAGCGTCCTCGTGCTGCGAAACGCCGGGCCGCTCGGTGGCCCGGGCATGCCCGAATGGGGCATGCTCCCGGTGCCGAGGAAGCTGCTGAAGCAGGGGGTGCGCGACATGGTGCGCCTCTCCGACGCGCGCATGAGCGGCACGAGCTACGGCTGCTGCGTGCTGCACGTGGCGCCGGAGTCGTTCGTCGGCGGGCCCCTCGCCTTCGTGCGCAACGGCGACCTGATCGAGCTGGATGTCGAAAAGAGAACCCTATCCTTGAAAGTCGACCAACCCGAGCTGCAACGGCGCCAGGACGCCTGGAAGCCCCCGGCGCGGAAATACGAGCGCGGCTACGGCGCGATCTTCTCGCAGCACGTCAAGCAGGCCGACGAAGGGTGCGACTTCGATTTCCTGGAAGGGACGGCTCCCACCGCCGAGCCTGAGATACATTAGCCGGATGGCCGAGGTCACCCTCAAGGCCGTGCGCAAGAACTTCGGTTCGACCGAGATCGTGCACGGCGTCGACATTTCGATCGCCGACGGCGAGTTCTGCGTTCTGGTCGGTCCCTCCGGGTGCGGCAAGAGCACGCTGCTGCGCATGCTCGCCGGGCTGGAGAACGTCACCGCGGGCGAGATCTCGATCGGCGGGCGCGTCGTCAACCACGTCCACCCCAAGGAGCGCGACGTGGCGATGGTTTTCCAGAACTACGCGCTCTATCCGCACATGACGGTGGCGGCCAACATGGGGTTCTCGCTCCAGCTGCGCGGCGCCGGGAAGGCCGAAACCCAGGCGCGCGTGCACAAGGCTGCGGAGATCCTCGGCCTGACCCCCTATCTGGAGCGGTTTCCGCGCCAGCTCTCCGGTGGCCAGCGCCAGCGCGTCGCGATGGGAAGGGCGATCGTCCGGGATCCCCAGGTGTTCCTGTTCGATGAGCCCTTGAGCAATCTGGACGCCAAGCTGCGGGTGGCGATGCGCACCGAGATCAAGGAGCTGCACCAGCGCCTGAAGACGACCACGGTCTACGTGACGCACGACCAGATCGAGGCGATGACCATGGCCGACAAGATCGTGGTCATGCACGACGGGCGGGTCGAGCAGATCGGCCCGCCGCTCGAGCTCTACGACCGCCCGGCGAACCGCTTCGTCGCCGGGTTCATCGGCTCGCCGGCGATGAACTTCCTGCCCGGCAGGGCCAACGGCGCCGGCGTCTCGCTCACCGGCGTGGACTTCACGCTGCCGGTAAAGGCAGCGCTCGCCGCGAACCGCGAGGTCACCCTCGGCATCCGCCCCGAGCACCTCGAGATCGCCGACGACGGCTTCGAAGCGGAGGTGGTGGTGATCGAGCCGACGGGCTCCGAGACCCAGCTGTTCGCCCGCGTCGGCGACCAGGAGATCGCCGCGGTGTTCCGCGAGCGCCACGAGTTTTCGCCGGGCCAGCGCATCCGGCTGCGCCCGCGGCCGGAGGCAGTGCACGTTTTCGACCAGTCGAGCGGCCAGAGGATCTGAGGCCGCCCGGCGCTTGGCTAGCACAGAGGATCCGTACTCATTGACAGAGAGGGGAAGAGATCATGACTGAACGCAAGATGACCCGCCGGGATGCATTGAAGGTCGGCGCAGCGCTCGCGGGTGCGGGCGCGCTGGAGCTGGCGAACCTGAATGCGTTCGCCGCGGCATGGGCGCAGTCGGCGCCGTGGAAGCCCGAGAAGGGCGCGAAGCTCCAGCTCCTGCGCTGGAAGCGCTTCGTGCAGTCGGAGGAGGACGGCTTCATGGCGCTGGTCGCCGCCTTCAGCAAGGCGACCGGCTGCCCGGTCACCGTGCTGAACGAGTCGCTGGACGACGTGCAGCCGAAGGCGTCGGTGGCTGCCAACACCGGCCAGGGGCCCGATCTCTTCTGGGGCCTGTACTCGCTGCCGCACCTCTTCCCGTCGAAGTGCATGGACGTCACCGACGTCGCCGACTACCTCGGCAAGAAATACGGCGGCTGGGTGCCCAGCGCGGTCACCTACGGCAAGTCGGGCAAGGGCTGGATCGCCATCCCGGTCGGCTACAACGGCAACGTCATCAACTACCGGCAGAGCATGATCGAGAAGGCCGGCTTCAAGGAGATCCCCAAGGACACCGCCGGCTTCCTCGAGCTGATGAAGGCCCTGAAAGCGAAAACCGTCCCCGGCGGCTTCGCGCTCGGCCGCGCTTCCGGCGACGGCAACGCCTGGGTGCACTGGGCGCTCTGGGCATTCGGCGGCAACCTCGTCGACGCCAAGGACAAGGTGATCATCAACTCGCCCGAGACGGTGAAGGCGCTCGAGTACGCGAAGGAGATGTCGAACCACTTCGTGCAGGGCACCGCTTCCTGGAACGACGCGTTCAACAACAAGGCGTTCCTCGAGAGCCAGGTTTCTCTCACGAACAACGGCGTGTCGATCTACGCCGCGGCGAAGGCCAACGCGGCGAAGGACCCCAAGGCGAAGGAGGTCATGGACGACATGAACCATTCGCTCTGGCCGGTGGGACCGGTAGGCAAGCCGACCGAGTTCCACATCGCCTACCCGATGCTCGGCATGCGCTACACCAAGTTCCCGCAGGCGGCCAAGGCGTTCATGGCGTTCACGCTCGAGGCGGAGAACTACAACCCGTGGCTGCAGGCGGCGGTGGCCTACATCACGCATCCGCTGAACGCGTACGACGCCAACCCCGTCTGGACCTCCGACAAGAAGCTCACGGTGGCGCGCGACTGCGCGAAGCGCACGCTTACCGCCGGCGGGCTGGGCTCGGTGGGCGAGAAGGCGGCCTCGGCCCTCGCCGACTTCGTGGTCCTCGACATGTTCGCGTCGGTCTGCACCGATCGCGCGAGCATCAAGGACGCGATCGCCGTGGCCGAGCGGCAGGCACGCCGGATCTACCGCTAGGTCTGCCGCGGAGGCAGACGTGAGCAGCACCGCCGCGGGAATGAGGGGCATGGACCGGGCCGACGGGGGCGGTTGGGCGCAATTGCGCAACAACCGCAACTGGCTCGGCTTCTGGTTCATGCTGCCCGCGGCGGCGTTCCTGCTGCTGTTCCTCGTCTACCCGCTCGGCCTGGGGATCTGGCTGTCGTTCACCGATGCGCGCATCGGCAACCCCGGCAAGTTCGTCGGCCTGGAGAACTACGAGTGGATCATCGGCGACTCGAAGTTCCAGACCGCGGTGTTCTTCACCCTGCTCTACACGTTCGTCGCCAGCGTCCTCAAGTTCGGCATCGGCCTGTACCTCGCGCTGCTGCTCAACCAGGCGATGCCGTTCAAGGCGATCATCCGCGCCGTCATCCTCATCCCGTTCATCGTGCCGACGGTCCTCTCGGCAATCGCCTTCTGGTGGATCTTCGATCCGCAGTTCTCGGTGATCTCGTGGTCGCTGCGGCAGCTCGGGTGGATCGACGGCAACATCAATTTCCTGGGCGACACATGGAACTCGCGCTGGAGCGTGATCTTCGCCAATGTGTGGCGCGGCGTGCCCTTCATCGCCATCTCGCTGCTCGCCGGGCTGCAGACCCTGCCGCCGTCGCTGTACGAGGCCGCGACGCTGGACGGGGCGAGCCGCTGGCAGATGTTCCGCCACATCACCTACCCGCTGCTCACGCCGATCATCGCGGTGGTGATGACGTTCTCCGTCCTGTTCACGTTCACCGACTTCCAGCTCATCAAGGTGCTCACCAACGGCGGGCCGGCGGGCGCCACCGAGCTGATGGCGACCATGTCGTACAACACCGCGATCCTCGGCTCGCGCATCGGGGAAGGCGCCGCGATCTCGACGGCGATGGTCCCGTTCCTGCTCGCCGCGATCCTCGTGTCGTGGTTCGGGCTGCAGCGGCGCAAATGGCAACAGGGAGAGGGCAATGACTGAACAAGCCGCGCGCCCGGCTGCGGCGCCACGCGACGACAGCGAGGGCATGAGCTACCTCTCGACGCTGCCGCAGCGCCTGGTGACGCTCTACCTGCCGCTGTCGATCATCTTCCTCGTCCTCATCTTCCCCTTCTACTGGATGACGATGACGGCGATCAAGCCGAAGAATCAGCTGCTGGACCTGGACACGCACAACCCGTTCTGGACGCTCAGCCCGACCCTCGAGCACATCGAGGAGCTGCTGTTCAAGACCGACTATCCGCTGTGGCTGTGGAACACGATGTTCATCGCCGTCGCGGCGACGGTGCTGTCGATCATCGCCAGCGTGCTCGCCGCCTACGCCATTACGCGCCTGCGCTACCGCGGCGCGCAGTGGGTCGGCGGCGGCATCTTCCTCGCCTACCTGGTGCCGCCCTCCATCCTCTTCATCCCGCTGTCCACCGTGGTCTTCCAGTACGGCCTGTTCGACACGCCCTTCGCGCTCATCCTCACCTACCCGACGATCCTGATTCCATTCTCGACCTGGCTCCTGATGGGGTACTTCAAGACCATCCCCTACGAGCTCGAGGAATGCGCCCTGATCGACGGCGCGACGCGCTGGCAGATCCTGACCCGCATCATCCTGCCCCTCGCCGTGCCGGGCCTCATCTCCGCGGGGATCTTCTGCCTCACGCTGTGCTGGAACGAGTTCATCTACGCCCTCACGTTCATCAACACCACCGACAAGAAGACCGTCCCGGTGGCGATCCTCTCCGCGTTCACCGACGGGGACCAGTACCGCTGGGGCTCGCTGATGGCCGGCGCGCTGGTCGGCTCGCTGCCGCTCGTGATCCTCTACGCGTTCTTCGTCGAGCACTATGTCTCCGCGATGACCGGAGCAGTAAAGGAATAAATGGAACTTCCCGTCAACGGCTTCAAGCGCGCCCTCCGGGACGGCAAGGCGCAGATCGGCCTGTGGTCCTCGCTCTCGTCCAATTACTCCGTCGAGGTGATCGCCGGCGCCGGCTTCGACTGGATCCTGCTCGACATGGAGCACTCGCCGAACGACCTGGAGAGCCTGCTCACGCAGCTCCAGGCGGCGGCACCCTACCCGAGCCACCCGATCGTGCGCGTGCCGTGGAACGACATGGTCACGATCAAGCGCGTGCTCGACGCGGGTGCGCAGTCGCTGCTCATCCCCTATGTCTCCACGGTCGAGGAAGCGCAGGCCGCAGTGTCCTACACCCGCTACCCGCCGCAGGGCGTGCGCGGCGTGGCGGGCACGACGCGCGCTTCGCGCTTCGGCCGCGTCAAGGACTACGCGAAGCGCGCCCACGAGGAGCTGTGCGTCCTCGTCCAGGTCGAAACCCAGCAGGGGCTCGACAACCTGGAGGGCATCGCGGCGGTGCCGGGCATCGACGGCGTATTCATCGGCCCGGCCGACCTGCACGCCTCCCTCGGTCACCTCGGCGAGATCGCCAACCCGAAGATCATGCCGGTCATCGACGAGGCGATCCGGCGCATCCGCAAGGCCGGCAAGGCACCCGGCATCCTCACCCCCAACGAAGACAACGCGCGCCGCCAGCTCAAGGAAGGCGCCCTGTTCATCGCGGTCGGCGCCGACGTGGGCCTGCTCGCCCGCGGCGCCGAAGCCCTCTGTGCCAAGTTCAAATCATGAAAAACGACATCCTCTTCACCGGAAAAGGCCACGCCGGGACCCAGGCAACCCTGGAGTCCGAGTTCACGGTGCACAAGATCTACGAGGCCTCGGACAGGAAATCCTTTCTTGAGAGTCTGAGCGGCAAGGTGCGCGGCATAGCCTCTTTCGGCCACATGCCGGTCGACGGCACGCTGATGGACGCCCTGCCCAAGCTCGAGATCATCGCCAACTTCGGCGTCGGCGTGGACCAGATCAACCTCGACGACGCCAGGAAGCGCAAGATCATCGTCACCAATACGCCCGACGTGCTGAACGAGTGCGTCGCCGATACGGCGATCGCCCTCACGCTCAACACCTTGCGCCGGCTGCCGCAGTGCGAGGCCTACCTGCGCGCCGGGCAATGGGCGGCGAAAGGCCCGTATCCCCTCACGACTTCGCTCGGCGGCAAGGTGATGGGCATCCTCGGCCTGGGCCGCATCGGCGAGGCGGTGGCGAAGCGCGCCATGGCCTGCGGCATGACGATCCGCTACCACAACCGCAACCGGAAGGACGTCCCCTACCCGTACGACGCGGACCCGGTCACGCTGGCGAAGAACTCCGACGTGCTGATGGTAGTGACCCCCGGCGGGGCGGAGACGAAGAACCTCGTCAATGCGGCGGTGCTCGACGCGCTCGGCCCGCAGGGCTTTCTCGTCAACGTCGCGCGCGGCTCCGTGGTCGACGAGCCGGTCCTGCTGAAGTACCTCCAGGAAAGGAAGATCGCCGGGGCCGGGCTCGACGTGTTCGCCGACGAGCCGCGCGTGCCGCCCGAGTTCTTCAAGCTAGACAATGCGGTCCTGTTCCCGCACGTCGCCAGCGCCACCGCCGAGACCCGCAAGGCGATGGGCGACCTTCAGATAGAAAACCTGCGCCGCCATTTCGGCGGCAAGCCGGTGTTGACCAGAGTGGTTTGAGGGACAAGAATCCCGGATCCTACGAGGAGGATGAAATGAAAATCCGCAACAAACTGATGTTCATCGCGGTCGCGACGGCCTTTTCGGCCTCTGCCGCAGCGCAGCAAGTGACGTTCATGACCGGCCCGCAGGGCGGGTCGTGGATCCCCCTGGGCGGGGCGTTGAAAGGCATGTGGGAGAAGGAAGTCCCGGGCCTGCAGATCACCCAGACCCCCGGCGCCGGCATCGCGAACGTTCGCGGGGTCGACGAGGGGAAGGCGCAGATCGGCTTCGCGAACTCCAGCACCACCGTGGACGGCCTGGAGGGACGCGCCCCCTACCCGAAGAAGGTCACCAAGGTCTGCCAGGTCGCGAACCTGTACCCCCAGTACTTCCAGGTGGTGGCGCTGGCTGACGCGAAGATCAGCAGCTTCGCAGACTTCAAGGGCAAGGCGCTGGTGACGCAGCCGAAGGGCAATACCGCCGAGGCGCTCACCGCCGAGGTGCTGAAGCTGAACGGGATGACCTACCAGTCGCTCTCCAAGGCGAACTTCCAGGCGGCTTACACCGACGCGGTCTCCATGATGAAGGACGGGCATGTCCAGGTCTTCACGCTGGGCACGACGGCCCCTGCGTCCGCGGTCATGGACCTCGCCAGCGCGCGCGACGTGAAGCTCGTCCCGGTGGACGACAAGACCATGGACGCCCTGAAGAAGTCGAATCCGGGCTACAACCGCCTCATCATCAAGGCCGGGACCTATCCGAAGCAGGACAAGGACGTGCCGGTGATCGGCTACTCGACGCACGTGGTCGCCGCCTGCGACCTGCCGGAAGACACGGTCTACAAGATGACGAAGGCCATGGCCGCCAACATCGGCGCGATGTCCGCGGTGGTGAAGGCCATCGACGGCGTCAAGCCGAAGGACATGGCGCTCGACATCGGCGTGCCCCTGCACAAGGGCGCAGCGAAGTTCTACAAGGAAGCCGGCGCCATCTGAGCGCGGCCTGAGGACGAACGAAACGGGGCGGCAGCAACCGCCCCGTTTTCGTTAGGGGAGGCAGGATGGAAGAAGAGAAACCGGCGACCCGGCCCGGCACCAGCGTCCTGCGGACGGTGGTGGCCCTCATCGCGATCGCGATGTCGCTCTACCACATGTATGTCGCGGCATTCGGCCCCCCGGAGGCGCTGATCTTCCGCGGCACGCACCTCATGTTCGCGCTCTCGCTCGTGTTCCTGCTCTATCCCACGCGCCCGGAGGGGGGAGCGGGCTGGCGGGTGCTCGATGGCGTGCTCCTCCTCGGGGGGCTCGGCATCGTCCTGCACATCTTCGTCAACTACCAGTACTACACGAATCGCATCATCTACATCGACGAGCTCACGATTGCCGACAAGGCCTGGGCGATCGTGTCGATCCTGGTCATCCTCGAGGCGACGCGACGCGTCCTGGGCTGGGCGCTGCCGCTCACCGCGCTCGTCTTCCTCGCCTACGGCCTCAGCACCCAGGTGACCCTCCCGGTGCTGCTGGAGCAGATCTACCTGTCCACCGAGGGCATCTTCGGCTCGACGCTCGGCGTCTCCGCCTCCTACGTCATGCTGTTCGTGCTCTTCGGCGCGTTCATGGAGCGCAGCGGCACGGGCCAGCTCTTCATGGACTTCTCGATGTCCATTACCGGCCACCAGGCGGGCGGTCCCGGCAAGGTGGCGGTGGTGAGCTCCAGCCTCTTCGGCACCGTGTCGGGCAGCGCGGTGGCCAACGTGATGGTCGACGGGCCGATCACCATTCCGCTCATGAAGCGGACCGGCTTCCGGCCGCCGTTTGCGGCCGCCGTGGAGTCGGTGGCATCGACGGGCGGCCAGCTCATGCCCCCCATCATGGGCGCCGCCGCCTTCGTGATGGCGGAATTCCTCGCCGTCCCGTACGCGCAGATCGCGATGTGGGCGATCGTCCCCGCGGGCCTGTATTACCTCGCCGTGTTCTTCGCGGTGCATTTCGAGGCAAAGCGCTACAACCTCGCCGGCGTGCCGCGTTCCCAGCTGCCGCGCTTCGGCGACGTGATGCTGACCCGGGGCCACCTCTTCCTGCCGATCCTGATCGTGCTGTTCGGCCTGATCCTGGGATACTCGGCGCCGCTGTGCGCCCTGGTGGGGGCGATCTCCTGCCTGCCGCTCGCCCTGCTCAGGCGATCGACGCGCTCGGGCATCACCTGGCGCACGATCCTCGAGGCGCTCGAGGAAGGTGCGAAGAACACCCTCGCCGTGGCGGTCGCCTGCGCCACCGCGGGAATCGTCATCGCGTGCGTCACGATCACCGGCTTGGGCATCGTGTTCACGCAGGTCGTGGTGGCTCTCGCGCAGGACACGCTGATCCTCGCCCTCATCCTCACCGCGATGGCCGGCATCGTGCTCGGCATGGGCATGCCGACGACCCCGGCCTACATCATGATGGTCGCGCTGCTGGTCCCGGCGGTGATCAAGCTCGGCATCGCCGGCTGCCCCGTGCCGGTGACCGCCGAGTGCAAGGCGGCCGTCACGCCCGCAGCGCACATGTTCGCGTTCTACTTCGCCATCCTGTCCGCGATCACCCCGCCGGTCGCGCTGGCGGTCTTCGCCGCCGCGAGCCTCGCCAAGGCCAACATGTGGGCCTCCGGCTTCGCCGCCATGCGGGCCGCGGCGCCGGCCTACATCGTGCCGTTCATGTTCGTCTACGAGCCCATGCTGCTGCTCATCGTCGGCGACTGGGGTGCGCAATGGCCCTTCGTGGTGTGGTCGGTCATCACGGCCTCGGTGGGCGTGGTCTGCCTCGCCGGGAGCCTGTTCGGCTGGCTGCTCGCCCGCGCCCTGGTCTGGCAGCGCGTGCTGCTGTTCGTCGCCGCGCTGTGCCTGATCAAGCCGGGGCTCATCACGGATTCGATCGGCATCGCGCTACTCGCTGTCGTCGTGGTCGCGCAGCTCGCGGCACGGCGGCGGCAATCGGCGGCAAAAGCGGCATGACGACGCTCCGACGCGACGTCGCTACCGCATGAGAATGTGAACCTGCGAATCGCGACATGAGAGCGCGGCGCACGGCGATAGCCGCGGGTTCGCCCGCTCCCTAAGATCGCTCCGGAAATGACGAGGGCGCGGCCGGTAGCCGCGCCCTCGGTGATGCTGAAGCGACGATCAGGCGGTTGCTGCGCTTTGTTTGGCCCTGCTGTTTGCGTTCGGATCCGTGCGGGCTCGGAACACAACGTGGGGCTGGTAACAGCGTGCTGGCCACTCACCTCTGCGTAGAGTTGCGTCTACGCATGGGTAGGCATCTTGCGACTTTCCCCCGTGAAAGTCTTTGTCGCGCCTTAGTCCGGCAGGACTAGGGCGCCGGCCGGGGCGCGGGTAGTCGAGCCTTGTCGAGGACGGTCATCGCAGTCGCGACAAAGCCCCCGATGTCCGCCGCATTTCCCGGAATAATCAAGGTGTTGGATTGCTTCGCGAGGTTCGCGAATGCCTCCACGTACTGTTGCGCGACCTTGAGGTTTGCCGCCTCCAGGCCGCCTTTGTCGCCGATGGCCTCCGCGACCGATCGCACGCCGGCGGCGGTGGCCTCCGCGATGACGCGGATCGCCGTGGCGTCGCCCTGGGCCTTGTTGATCGCTGCCTGCTTCTCGCCTTCCGAACGCAGCACGGCGGCCTGCTTTTCGCCGTCGGCGAGGTTGATCTCCTCCTGGCGCTGGCCCTCGGACTTGGCGATGAGGGCCCGCTTCTCGCGCTCGGCGGTGATCTGCGCCTGCATGGCGCGCAGGATGGTCTCCGGCGGTGTAAGGCTCTTGATCTCGTAGCGCAGGACCTTGATGCCCCAGTTGCGGCCGGCCTCGTCGAGGGCGTGGACGATCTGGCGGTTGATCTCGTCGCGCGACTCGAACGTGCGGTCGAGCTCCATCTTGCCGATCTCGCTGCGCAAGGTGGTCTGGGCGAGCTGCGTGATCGCGAACACGTAGTTGGCGGAGCCGTAGGACGCGAGGCGCGGGTCCGTGACCTGGTAGTAGAGCACGCCGTCGACGGCGAGCTGAGTGTTGTCCCTCGTGATGCAGACCTGCTCGGGCACGTCGAGCGGCACTTCCTTGAGGTTGTGGATGTAGGCCACGCGGTCGAGGAACGGGATGATCAGGTTGAGGCCCGGCTCCAGGGTGCCGTGGAACTTGCCCAGCCGCTCCACGACCCACGCGCTCTGCTGCGGCACGATGCGCACGCCTTCGATCACGAAAGCGACGACGACGCCGAGGATCAGGATCCACACCCAGTACTTCGACAGCGCCGGCACGAACGAGGCCGCGATGCCGAGCGCGACCGCCACCATGAGCTTCCAGAACATC
>DASZQH010000095.1:0-3472 GCA_035549805.1 Burkholderiales bacterium | reverse complement strand
GGAACAGGAACTTGAGAGGCTTGCTGTCCGTCGCGAGCGGCAGGCTCACTTCCAGCGCGCGCCAGGCCGCCTTGCGTCCGGCTGCGTCGCCATCGAAGCAGAACACGAGCTCATCGGCGAGCCGCAGCAGCTTCGATATATGCACCGGGGTCGTGGCCGTGCCGAGCGTGGCCACCGCGTAGCCGACGCCGAACTGCGCCAGCGCCACCACGTCCATGTAGCCCTCGACGACGAGCACCCGGCCGCTCGCGCGGATGCCATCGCGCGCCTGGACCAGGCCGTAGACCTCCTGGCCCGTCTGGAAGAGCGGCGTCTCGGGCGAGTTCAGGTACTTCGGCTCGCCCTCGCCCATTACCCGCCCGCCGAAGCCGATCACCGCGCCGCGCGCGGTGAGAATCGGGAACATGACCCGGTCGCGGAAGCGGTCGTAGCGCTTGCCCTCGCCTTCGATCACCAGGCCGCACTCCACCAGGGACTTGTCCTCGTACTTCGGGAAAGCTTCCTTCAGGCCCTGCCAGCCCTCGGGCGCGTAGCCGATGCGAAAGCGCGCGGCGATCTCGCCGGTCAGGCCGCGCCCCTTCAGGTACTCGATCGCGCGCGGCGCCTTCTTCAGCTCGCCGCGGTAGAAGTCCATCGCCTTCTCCATCACCGCGTAGAGATCGGTCTCGCGCTCCTGGCGCACGATCTCCTCCTTCGTGCGCGGCCGCTCCTCCGGCACCTGCATCCCCGCCGACGAAGCGAGCTCCTTGACGGCGTCGACGTAGCCCATGCCGCCGTAGGCCATCAGGAAACCGATCGCATTGCCGTGCTCGCCGCAGCCGAAGCAGTGATAGAACTGCTTCGCCGGGCTGACGGTGAACGAGGGGGTCTTCTCGCCGTGGAAGGGGCACAGGCCGAGATAGTTCGCGCCGCCTTTCCTGAGCTGGACGTACCGGGAGACGACGTCGACGATATCGACGCGATTCAGCAGATCCTGCTTGAACGAATCCGGGATCACACCCGGATTCTTATCCTGAAAGCTTCGTCTTTACTAGGCCGGAAACGGCGCCGATGTCGGCGCGGCCGGCAAGGCGCGGCTTGAGGATGGCCATCACCTTGCCCATCTCCTTGATTCCGCTGGCGCCGCTCGCGGCGATCGCGTCGGCGATCTCCTTCTGGATCTCGGCGTCGCTCATTTTCTGCGGCAGGTAGGCCTCGAGGACCGCGATCTCGGCCTTCTCCTTGTCGGCGAGGTCCTGGCGGGACGCCTTCTCGAACTGCGCGATGGATTCGCGCCGCTGCTTGATCATCTTCTCGAGGATCGCGAGGACCTCGGCGTCGCCGAGCTCGACGCGCTCGTCCACTTCCTTCTGCTTCATCGCCGCGGTGGCGAGGCGCAGCGTCGACAGGCGCGCCGCATCCTTGGCGCGCATCGCCGCCTTCACGTCTTCGTTGATTTTCTCTTTGAGGGTCGTACGGGAAGCCGCCGGAGAGGCGGCTAGTACATCTTCTGCGGCAGCATCTGGCTGCGCAGGCGCTTGTGATGGCGCTTGACCGCGGCGGCGAGCTTGCGCTTGCGCTCGGCAGTCGGCTTCTCGTAGTACTCGCGCGAGCGCAGCTCCGTCAGCAGCCCGGTCTTCTCGACCGTGCGCTTGAAGCGGCGCATCGCGACTTCGAACGGCTCGTTTTCCTTCACACGTACGGTCGGCATCCGGCCCTCGGGCTCGAAAAGGGGGCGAATTGTATCAGAATCGCCCCATGCTCATCCTCGGCATCGAGACCTCCTGCGACGAAACGGGCGTCGCCTTGTACGACGCGCAAGCGCGTCGCCTCCTGGGCCATCTCGTGCACTCGCAGGTCGCGATGCACGAGGTGTACGGGGGGGTGGTTCCCGAGCTCGCGTCGCGCGACCATGTCCGCCGGCTCGTCCCCCTCGTCCGGCAGGTCCTGGCGCGCGCCGGCCGCACGAAAGCCGAGATCTCGGCGGTGGCCTACACCGAAGGCCCGGGCCTCGCCGGCGCGTTGCTGGTGGGTGCTTCCTTCGCTCACGCGCTCGCGACATCGCTCGATGTCCCCGCGCTCGGCATTCATCACCTCGAGGGCCACCTCCTCTCCCCGCTGCTCGGCGAGCGGGCGCCGGCCTTCCCGTTCGTCGCGCTCCTCGTCTCCGGCGGGCACACCCAGCTCATGCGCGTCGACGG
Source organism: Burkholderiales bacterium (assembly GCA_035549805.1). Taxonomy (GTDB): domain Bacteria; phylum Pseudomonadota; class Gammaproteobacteria; order Burkholderiales; family SG8-39; genus SCGC-AG-212-J23. The sequence continues at coordinate 1,292 of DASZQH010000095.1, read as the reverse complement.
CGTCGGCCGCTACCAGCTGCTCGGCGAGACGCAGGACGACGCGGCGGGGGAAGCGTTCGACAAGACCGCGAAGCTCCTCGGCCTCGGCTACCCCGGCGGGCCGGCGGTGTCGGCGCTCGCGGAGTCGGGCGCGCCGGGACGCTACAGGCTGCCGCGGCCGATGCTCGACAGCGGCGACCTCGATTTCAGCTTCTCCGGCCTCAAGACCGCGGTCCTCCTGCTGCTCAGGTCCGGCGCGCCGGCGCCCGCGGACGTCGCTCGCGCGTTCGTCGAGGCCGTCGTGGAGGTGCTGACCGCGAAATGCATGCAGGCGCTGCGAACCACCGGCCTCTCGCGTCTCGTGGTCGCGGGCGGCGTCGGTGCGAATCGGCAATTGCGCGCCGGGCTCGACGCCGCCGCGGCGAGCCGAGGCGCGCAGGTGTTCTATCCCGCGCCGGAGCTTTGCACCGACAACGGCGCGATGATCGCTTTCGCCGCGGCGCTTCGCCTCGCCGTGGAGGGCCGCGCCCCGGGTCGCTCGTCGGACTTCACGGTCCGCCCCCGCTGGGAGCTGAGTCCGGCTTCTTAGCGCCGAGCCGCGGCTCTTCCCCCGCGAGCAGGCGTGCGATGTTCGCCTTGTGGCGCCAGACGAGCAGCGCCGCCATGACGAGAACGGCGAGGAAAGGGGCGCCGAGGCCGGCGAGGAAGAACGTAGCGAGCGGCGCGAAGATCGCCGCCACCAGCGCCGCCAGCGACGAATAGCGCAGGAACAACGCGATGATCAGCCAGGTCGCGATGGTCCCTACGCCCACGCGCCAGTCGAGGCCGAGCAGCACGCCCGCCGCCGTGGCGACGCCTTTTCCGCCCGCGAAGCGATGAAACACCGGCCAGAGATGGCCGACGAAGGCCGCGAGACCGGCCGCCGCCGCGACGGTCGCGTCGCCGGTGAGGCGCCATGCCAGCCAGACGGCGAACCAGCCCTTCGCGCCGTCGCCCGCCAGCGTAAGCACCGCCGCCGCCTTGCTGCCCGAGCGCAGCACGTTGGTCGCTCCGGGGTTCTTCGAGCCGTAGCTGCGGGGATCCGGCAAGGCCATGACGCGGCTCACCACGATGGCGAACGAGACCGAGCCGAGGAGGTAGCCGGCCACGGCGGCGATGACCGGCGTCAAGAGCGGGTCCACGCCGCGATTCTATAATCCGCTCGTCCCCATGGATTGCATCTTCATCCGCGACCTGCGCGTCGACGCGCTGATCGGCTTCCACAAGCGCGAGCGCCTCGCGCCGCAGACGCTCAGCATCGACCTGGAGATCGG
>DASZQH010000094.1:0-4487 GCA_035549805.1 Burkholderiales bacterium | reverse complement strand
CACGGGGAGAAGCGCGGGGATCTCTACTACACCAAGCCCATGCTGCTCGCGGTGGGCGACCGCTACGAGGAGCAGATCGCACGCGACCGGGCCGCCGACGCCCGCTATCGCTAGCAGACAAGAACAAGATGTACGAAGCCGCAGTCTTCTACGTATTCGGGGCCATCCTGCTCCTGTCCGGGCTTGCCGTCGTCACGGCGCGCAACCCCGTGCACGGGGTGCTGTTCCTCGTCCTCGCCTTCTTCACCGCCTCGGCCATCTGGCTCCTGCTGCGGGCGGAGTTCCTCGCCATCACCCTGGTCGTCGTCTACGTCGGCGCGGTGATGGTGCTGTTCCTGTTCGTGGTCATGATGCTCGACATCAACCTGGAGCGCGTGCGCCAGGGCTTCTGGCGCAACCTGCCGCTCGCGCTCGTGGTGGGCGGCATCATGGTGGCCGAGATGGTGGCGGTGCTCGCCGGGCGCTACTTCGGCCTGGTGCAGCGGCCGCGCGAACTGCCGGCCGGCTACAGCAACACCAGGGAGCTCGGCCGGATCCTCTACACCGACTACGCCTTCGCGTTCGAGATCGCCGCGGTCGTGCTGCTGGTGGCGATCGTCGCCGCGATCGCGCTGACGCTGCGGCGGCGCAAGGACTCGCGCGCCCAGGATCCCTCGCAGCAGGTCCGGGCGCGCCGCGAGGAGCGCGTGCGCCTCGTCTCCATGCCCGCAGAGAAGGACTAGGGCATGACGCTGACCCTCTCGCACTACCTGGTCCTGGCGGCGATCCTCTTCGCGATCAGCGTGGTGGGCATCTTCCTCAACCGGCGCAACATCATCGTGCTGCTCATGGCGATCGAGCTGATGCTGCTCGCGGTGAACATCAACTTCATCGCCTTCTCGCACTTCCTCGGCAACCTCGCCGGGCAGGTGTTCGTGTTCTTCATCCTCACCGTCGCGGCGGCCGAGTCGGCGATCGGCCTCGCGATCCTCGTCGTGCTGTTCAGGAACCTGAGCACCATCGACGTGGAAGACCTGGATTCCCTGAAGGGATAGATGCGGGGATGAAAGCCCTTTACCTGATCATCCCGTTAGCGCCCCTCGCCGGCGCGATCATCGCCGGGCTGTTCGGCCGCGCGATCGGCCGCGCCGGCGCGCACTCGGTCACGATCCTCGGGGTTCTGGTTTCCTTCATTTCGTCCATCTTCGTATTCGTGGACGTCCTGAACGGGAACACCTTCAACGGCAACCTCTATACCTGGATCACGATGGGCGACACTGCGGTCTCGATCGGCTTCCAGATCGACCGGCTGTCGGCGCTGATGATGATCGTGGTGACGTTCGTGTCGCTGATGGTGCACGTCTACACCATCGGCTACATGGCCGAGGACCCGGGCTACCAGCGCTTCTTCGCCTACATCTCGCTCTTCACCTTCTCGATGCTGATGCTGGTGATGGCGAACAACTTCCTGCAGCTCTTCTTCGGCTGGGAGGCGGTGGGCCTCGTCTCCTACCTGCTGATCGGCTTCTGGTACACGCGGCCCACCGCGGTCTACGCCAACCTGAAGGCCTTCCTCGTCAACCGGGTCGGCGACTTCGGCTTCCTGCTCGGCATCGGCCTGGTGCTCGCGTACACCGGAACCCTCGACTACCAGCAGGTTTTCGCGAAGGCGCCGCAGATGGCCGAGGCGATCACGCTGATCTGCATCCTGCTGTTCGTCGGCGCGATGGGCAAGAGCGCGCAGTTCCCGCTGCACGTCTGGCTGCCCGACTCGATGGAAGGCCCGACGCCCATCTCGGCGCTGATCCACGCCGCGACGATGGTGACGGCCGGGATCTTCATGGTGGCGCGCATGTCGCCCCTCTACGAGATGTCGGAAGTCGCGCGCTCCTTCGTGCTGGTCACCGGGGCCGTGACCGCGCTCTCGATGGGCCTGGTCGCGCTGACGCAGTTCGACATCAAGCGCGTCGTCGCCTTCTCGACCCTGTCCCAGCTCGGCTACATGACCGCGGCGCTCGGGGCCTCGGCGTACTCCGCCGCGATGTTCCACCTCATGACGCACGCCTTCTTCAAGGCGGTGCTGTTCCTCGCCGCGGGCTCGGTGATCATCGCCATGCACCACGAGCAGGACATGCGCCGCATGGGCGGCCTCAAGCGCTACATGCCGCTGACGTACTGGACGCTCCTCATCGGCGCCATCGCCTCGGCGGGCATCCCGCCGCTCGCCGGCTTCTTCTCCAAGGACGCGATCATCGAGGCGGTGCACGAAGCCGGCGTCGTCGGCGCCGGCTTCGCGTACTTCTGCGTGCTCGCCTGCGTGTTCGTGACCGCCGCATACACGTTCCGCCTGGTCTTCATGGCGTTCCATGGCGCGCCGCGCTTCGATCCGTCGCATCCGCCGCACGAGTCGCCCAAGGTGGTGACGGTCCCGCTCGTGCTGCTCGCGATCCCCTCCGTCGCGTCCGGCTGGTGGATCGGCCAGGTCGTCCATGGCGAGTACTTCGGCAGCAGCCTGGTCCTCAAGCCCGCGGAGTGGCACGGCCTGTGGGCCTATACGCTGCACGGGGTCATGGCGCCGCCGTTCTGGCTGGCGGTCGGGGGCATCGTCACCGCGTACTTCCTGTACCGCGTGCGCACGGATCTGCCGAAGAAGATCGCGATGGCGTTCGGGCCGCTGTACGCGCTGGTCGACCGCAAGTACGGCTTCGACGAGCTCTACAGCCGCCTGTTCGCCGGCGGCTCGCTCCTGCTCGGCAAGGGATTCTGGAAGGGGGGCGACCAGACGGTCATCGACGGGCTGATCGTGAACGGCTCGGCCCGCTTGGTCGGCTGGTTCTCCGGCGTCGTGTCGCTCTTCCAGTCCGGGATGATCTACCGCTACGCCTCGGTGATGCTGGTCGGCATCGTGCTCCTCACCTACTGGTTCCTGAGGAACTAGATGCTGCTTTCCCTCGCCATCTGGGTTCCCATCGCGTTCGGCGTGCTGGTGCTGCTCTCGCGCAACGAGAGCCTGCAGCGCTCCCTCGCCCTGGGCGGGGCCGTGTTCGGCTTCCTCGTCACCATCCCGCTCTGGACGGGCTTCGACCTCGCCAATCCCGGGATGCAGTTCGTGCAGAACATCCCGTGGATCGCGCGCTTCAACATCAACTACCACGTCGGCGTGGACGGCATCTCGATGCTGTTCCTGCTGCTGAACAGCTTCATCACCATCCTCGTGGTCATCGCCGGCTGGTCGGTGATCGAGCAGCGGGTGGGGCAGTACTATGCGTCGTTCCTGATCCTGTCGGGCCTGCTGAACGGCGTGTTCGCCGCTTTGGACGCGGTGCTCTTCTACGTGTTCTTCGAGGCCACCCTGATCCCGATGTTCATCATCATCGGCCTGTGGGGCGGGCCGAACCGGGTCTACGCGGCGGTCAAGTTCTTCCTCTACACGCTGTTCGGCTCGCTGCTGATGCTGATCGCGCTGCTGTACCTGTACAGCAAGTCGGGCGGCAGCTTCGCGATCCTCGACTGGCACAAGCTGCCGCTCACGCTCGGCGCGCAGAAGTGGCTCTTCTTCGGCTTCCTGCTCGCGTTCGCGGTCAAGGTGCCGATGTGGCCGGTGCATACCTGGCTGCCCGACGCGCATACCGAGGCGCCCACCGGCGGCTCGGTGGTGCTGGCCGCGATCCTGCTCAAGCTCGGCGCCTACGGCCTGATCCGCTTCTCGCTGCCGATCCTGCCCGATGCGTCGAAGTTCTTCGCGCCGATGATGATCGGCCTGTCGCTGATCGCGGTGGTCTACATCGGCCTGGTGGCGCTGGTGCAGACCGACATGAAGCGCCTGATCGCCTACTCGTCGATCTCGCACATGGGCTTCGTCACGCTCGGCTTCTTCATCTTCAACGCCTACGGCATCGAAGGCGCGCTGGTGCAGATGATCTCGCACGGCTTCATCTCGGCGGCGATGTTCCTGTGCGTCGGCGTCATGTACGACCGCATGCACACGCGCATGATCTCGGACTACGGCGGGGTGGTGAACACCATGCCGAAGTTCGCCGCGCTGATGATGCTGTTCGCGATGGCCAACTGCGGCCTGCCGGCGACCAGCGGCTTCGTCGGCGAGTTCATGGTCATCATGGGCGCGATGAAGGCAAACTTCTGGATCGCGTTCGCCGCCGCGACCACCCTGGTGTTCGGCGCCGCCTACACCCTGTGGATGTACAAGCGGGTGATCTTCGGCGCGGTCGCCAATGAGCACGTCGCCGCGCTGCAGGACCTCAACCCGCGCGAGCTCTTCGTGCTGGGCGTGCTCGCGGTCGCGGTGCTCTTCATGGGGATCTACCCGCTGCCGTTCACCGAGGTGATGCACGGCGCAGTGAACGAGCTGATGCGCCACGTCGCGGTGCCCAAGACATGAGCGCCATCGATCTCGTCAACCACCTCCCGGCGCTGCCGGAAGTGCTGCTGCTCGTCGGCGCCTGCGCGCTGATGATCGTCGACGCGCGCCCCGGCAGCCGGCGGGCGAG
>DASZQH010000093.1:0-1682 GCA_035549805.1 Burkholderiales bacterium | reverse complement strand
CCGACGCGGCGGATCAGCGGCCCGGTCACGAACGAGGGCGCGAACATGCCGATCACGTGCGAGGAGATGACGAGCGCCGCGTCGCCGTAGGTGTGCCCGCAGGCCTGCATCGCGATCGGCGTGCCGGTCATGATGAAGTTCATCACGCCGTAGCCGATGGCGCCGCACATCACGGCGACGACGAACTTCGGCTGCGCGGCGATCCGGGCGAGCGGCCGGCCGCTCGCCGACCTGACCGACGGCGCGGGGTCGGGGATCTGCAGGAAGCGCAGCAGCGCCATCGTCACGAGGGCGAAGGCGATCAGCGCGAGGTACGCGCCGAGGAACTTCGGGCCCATCAGGTCGACGGTGAAGCGGCTCGTCGTCGGCCCGAGGATCCCGCCCACCAGCCCGCCGGCGAGGACGAGCGAGATCGCCGTCGCCTTGAAATCCGGACCGGCGACGTCGGCGGCGGCGAAGCGGTAGTACTGGCCGTAGGCGTTGTAGACGCCCCAGACGAGCGTGCCGAAGCACAGCAGCCAGAAGCTCTGCAGCCAGATCGCGCAGGCGCACAGCAGCGCGCCGGCGATGCCCCAGAAGGTCCCGGACGTGAGGCCGGCGCGGCGCCCCACTCGCTTCATGTGCAGCGAGGCCGGCATCGTCGCGATCGCCGCGCCCAGCACCCAGCAGGTGATCGGCAGCGTCGCGAGCGCGGCGTAGGGCGCCAGCGACAGCCCCGCCAGGCCGTTGATGGCGATCAGCGTCGAGTTGTTGGTGAACAGCATCGCCTGGCAGGCGGCCAGCAACGCGACGTTGCGATGGGCCGCCGCCGGACTACTGTTCATTCATACAGTACTGCGCTAGGATGGCGGGACCCATGAAGGAACACGCATGAGAGAAGACCGATACAAGCTGCATCTTCGCGGTGCGGGCTCCTTCCTGCAAGGCCGTTTCGAGCCCGAGGCGCGCGAGGCCTTCGACGACGGCTGGACGCCCGAGGAGCGCGACCCGGTGGAGCTGAAGACGGAGGTGACGATCGAGCGCGCGCGCTCCATCGTCTCGCGCAACGACTCGCCCGATGTCGGCTTCGACCGCTCCATCAACCCGTACAGGGGCTGCGAGCACGGCTGCATCTACTGTTACGCCCGCCCCAGCCATTCCTACCTCGAGCTCTCGCCCGGACTTGATTTCGAGACGAAGCTGTACGCCAAGACCAACGCGGCGGAGCTGCTGCGCGAGGCGCTGGCGAAGCCGGGCTACGCCGCGGCGCCGATTGCGCTCGGCGCCAACACCGACTGCTACCAGCCGATCGAGCGCAAATACCGGATCACGCGGCAGATCCTCGAGGTGCTCGCCGAATGCGATCACCCCGTGACGCTGGTCACCAAGTCGGCGCTGGTCGAAAGGGATCTCGACCTACTGAAAGACCTTGCTTCCAGGAATCTCGTCAAGGTCTTCGTCTCGATCGGCACCCTCGACCGTGAGCTCGCGCGCAAGCTCGAGCCTCGCGCCGCCAGCCCGCAACGGCGGCTGGACGTGATCCGGTCCTTGAGCAGGGAAAAGATTCCTTGCGGCGTGATGGTGGCCGCGCTGATCCCGGCGCTCAACGACAAGACGCTGGAGCACGTGCTGGAGGCGGCGGCGAAAGCCGGCGCGAGCGAGGCGGCCTACGTGATCATGCGCCTGCCGAACGAGCTGAAGGA
>DASZQH010000092.1:0-11910 GCA_035549805.1 Burkholderiales bacterium | reverse complement strand
GCGCTCGGTCTTGAAGATCACCTTGTCGACGATCATCCCGACCACGCGGGAGAGGAAGAACACGAAGGTGTTCACCACGCCCTGGATCAGGGTGAGGGTGACCATGTCGCCGTTGGCGACGTGCGCGACCTCGTGGCCGAGCACCGCCTCCACTTCCTCGCGGCTCATGGACTGCACCAGGCCGGTCGAGACCGCTACCAGCGAGTCGTTCTTGAAGGCGCCGGTGGCGAAGGCGTTCGCCGGGCCGTCGTAGATCGCGACTTCAGGGCGGCCGATGCCCGCCTGGTCGGCGAACCGGTGCACGGTGCTGACCAGCCAGTACTCGGTGGTGCCCTCGGTGCCGTCGATGGCGTGCGCGCCAGTCGACCACTTCGCGATGGTCTTGGACATCAGCAGCGAGATGAACGCGCCGCCGAAGCCGAAGAGCGCCGACATCACGAGCAGGCTGCCGTAGTTGATCCCCTCTGCCGCAAGCCAGCGGTCGAGGCCGAACACGCTCGCCACCACGCTCAGCAGCAGCATGACCGCGACGTTGGTGACGACCAGCAGGATGATCCGTTTCATGGGACGTTGTTCTCCTTTATCGGGCACTAAGTAAGGCTGGAGGCCGCCGTTTTCAAGATGGCGCGCGCTCCCTTCTCGGCTATGACATAGGTCGGGGCGTTGGTGTTCCCCGACGTGATTCTAGGCATGATCGAGGCGTCCACCACGCGCAGGCGGCCGACGCCCCGGACGCGCAGCTCGTCGTCCACCACCGCCAGGGCGTCGTTCCCCATCTTGCAGGTCCCCACCGGGTGGAAGATGGTAGTGCCCAGCTCGCCCGCCGCGCGCGCCAGGTCGCTTTCACTTGTAACACTCGCGCCCGGCCGGTACTCCTCCGGCGCGTACCTGGCCAGCGCCTTTGCCGCCATGATGCGGCGCGTGAAGCGCATGGCGTCGATCGCCACCCGCCGGTCTTCCTCCGCCTGCAGGTAGTTCAGCTTGATCTCCGGGTAGTCCATCGGATCCTTCGTCTTCACGCGGACGAAGCCCCGGGAAGCCGGACGCAGATTGCAGACGCTCGGGGTGATCGCCGGGAAGCCGTGCAGGGGATCGCCGAACTTGTCGAGCGAGAGCGGCTGGACGTGCCACTCGATGTTGGGCGTGGGCTGCGACGGGTCGCTCCTCGCGAAGGCGCCGGCCTGCGACGGCGGCATCGTGAGCGGGCCGGTGCGGAACAGGAAGTACTCCGCCGCCATCAGGCCCTTGCCCCACAGGCTGTTCGCGATGCCGTTCAGCGTGCGGACGTTCCTCACCTTGTACTGCATGCGGATCTGCAGGTGATCGTGCAGGTTCTCGCCGACGCCGGGAAGCTCATGGATGGTTCTGATTCCCAATGGACTGAGAATCTTCGAAGAACCAATGCCGGAGAGCTGGAGGATCTGCGGCGAGCCGATTGCGCCCGCCGCCAGGATGGTCTCGCGGGTTGCCTTCACTTCATACGATTCGTCGCCCAGCCGAAACTGAAGGCCGACGCAGTCTCTCCCCTGGAAAGAGAGTTGCGTTACGTGGGCCCCCGTGAGCACGGAGAGATTCGAGTGGTGCAGGGCCGGACGGAGGAAGGCGCGCGTGGCGCTCCAGCGCCGGCCCTTGCGCTGGTTCATCTGGAAGTAGGCGCAGCCGAAGTTGTCGCCGGTGTTGAAGGCCCGCACGGAAGGAATGCCGCATTCCGCGGCCGCATCGCGGAACGCGTCGATGATGTCCCAGCGCACGCGCGGGTTCTCGACCCGCACCTCGCCGCCCGTGCCGTAGCCGTCGACCTCGCCGCCTTCGTAGTCCTCGAGGGACTGGAAGACCGGCAGGACGTCGTCCCAGGACCAGCCGCGGTTGCCGAGCGAGGCCCAGTGGTCCCAGTCCGCCTTCTGCCCGCGCATGTGGATCATCGCGTTGATCGACGAGCAGCCGCCCAGCACCTTGCCGCGCGCGTAGTGGATCGAGCGCCCGGCGAGGTGCTCGTCGGGCTCGGTCTTGTAGCACCAGTCGGTGCGCGGGTTCGCGATCGTGTAGAGGTAGCCGACCGGGATGTCGATCCAGAAGTAGTCGTCCTTGCCGCCCGCCTCGATCAGCAGCACTTTCGTGGACGGATCCTTCGACAGGCGGTTCGCGAGCAGGCAGCCCGCGCTTCCCGCGCCGACGATCACGTAGTCGAAGGTACCGAATTGCCGCACGCGGCGGATTCTAGGCTGTTGCACGCGGCGTAGCGCGCGGGCGTCATGCCGAACGCCCGGCGGAAGCTGCGCGTGAAGTGCGCCTGGTCGGCGAAGGCCGCTTCCAGCGCCACCTGCGCGACGGGAAACCGGCCCAGGCGGGCGCGCGCCGAATCGAGCCTGCGCAGCAGCGAGTACCGATAGGGCGTCGTGCCGAAGCGGGCGCGGAACTGCCGGGCGAGCTCGAAGCGCGTCAGCCCGCTCGCGGCCTCCAGCTCGCCGGATCTGACGATCCGATGCGTCGCGCGGTCGAGAAGCTGGCGCGCCCGCTCCACCCCTTCCGAGATCGATCGGATCGCCGGGACCGCCCGGGTCCGGTGCAGCATTGCTTCCGCAAGATCGAAGACCAGGGCGTCCACGGCCAGCGGCTCCAAGGGGGCGTCGAAGGCGGCATCGATGGTTGCGGCGAAGCGCCGGTCCCGGACCACGGGGTCGCGCACGAACGGCAGGCCGCCCACCGCCTCGGCGATGCGCGCCGGCTCGACGTACAGTATGCGGTAGCCGAAGCCCGCGGCAGTACCCGCGTAGCCGTCGTGGACCTCGTCCGGGTGGAGCACCACCACGTCGCCCGGCGTGCTGGCGTGCGTCGCGCCGCGATACCAGAACTTCTGCACGCCGGCGTCGGTGATGCCGATCGCGTAGGTGTCGTGGCGGTGGCGAGAGAATGCGGCGCCCGAGAACCAGGCGGTGAGCCGCTGCACGCCCTCGGCCGCCTCGCCGGCGTGAACCCGATCGCACGAACGTTCAAGACGGGACGGGCGCATCGGGGCATTCTCGCCCGAAATGGGGCTCGAGCAGATCCTCGCCTTTGCCGCCTTCGCCTTCGTTGCCGCGGTGACGCCGGGCCCGAGTAACGTGATGCTCACCGCGACCGGCGCGGCGGTCGGCCTCGCGCGCGGGATGCCCGCCCTGTTCGGCGTCGGGGCCGGGATGGCGTCGATGATGTTCCTCGCGGCGCTCGGCCTCGGGACGCTGGTGCTGCGGGAGCCCGCGCTCGTCGCCGTGCTGAAGGGGGCCGGCGCGGCCTTCCTGCTCTGGCTCGCATGGAAGATCGCCTCCGCGCCGGTGGGCGAGGGGGCGCCGGCGGCGCGCCCGGTCGGCTTCGTCGGCGCGGCACTGTTCCAGTGGCTCAACCCGAAGTCGTGGCTGGTGAGCGTCAGCGCGGCGGGGACCTACCTCGGCGCGGATGCCGGCGGCGCGCTCGCGCAGGCGGCGGCGCTGGCGGCGCTCTTCTTCGCGCTGGCGCTGCCGAGCGGGTTCGTGTGGCTCGCGTTCGGGCTCGCGGTGCGGCGCGTCCTGCGCTCGCCCCGCGCGCAGCGCGCCTTCAACGTTTCGATGGGCGGGCTGCTGGCGGCTTCCCTGCTGCTCCTGCTCCGCTAGGCGGGCCGGCGGTCCCGAGCCCCGTGCGCGTGGCCTCGGTGTCGATGATCGATGCCGCGGGAACGTTGGCCAGGTTTACGTCCGGGCCGAGCGCCTTCACCAGCGCCTTCTTCATGTCCTCGATGTCGCAGCTGCGCACGTCGCTGATCCACGGGCCGGGCAGCTCGATCATGACCCGCGACATGTCGAGCGACCGGGCGAGGAGGTCGATCGTGCGCTGGCGCAGCTTGCCGCGCTCGACGAGCTCCGCGGCCTCGACCAGCACCAGCGCGGCGCCGGCCTCGAAGCAGGCCTCGGCCTGGCCGACGAGCAGCGCCGGATTGCTCATCGTCTCCTTCGAGCCGACCTCGCCGTACACGACGAGCCCGGCGGCGACGGCGTTGCGGATCTGCTGGCGCCGCTGCGCGTCGGTGAGCGGGACCACGTTGTCCGAAATCTCGATCGCCTCGAAGCCCAGCGCGAGCGACTCGGCGTAGTACTTCGGCAGCGCCTTCTCGCCCTGCGTCGCGAACACGTACTCGTGGAACTGGCCGCCGAGGAACGGCTGGATCCGGTTGCGCTTGTAGAAGCGCAGCTTCTTCACCAGCTCCGCGCGCGGGTAGAGGCGGGCGGTGCCGGTCTTGATCTTCGCCAGGTCGATGTACGCGCCGCCGAGCAGGACGATGTCGCGCGCGAGCCCGAGCGGCAGGCCGTCGTCGATGATCATGGTGCGACCCGAGCGGCGCGGCTTGCGCGTCGAGCGCGCCTGCGGCAGCGGTACGAAATCGAACGGCGCTTTGCTCATGGCTTTCCTCCGGCGCCAGCGTCCCTGCCGTCGGACGCGAGATGCAGCCGGCGGCGGTTGGGCGGTATGTGGAGCTCCTGGTAGTAGATGGGCTGGTCGCGTCCGACGAACGCCGAGATCTCGAGCACCTGCCCGCGCGTCCCGCGGCGCACGCCGATCGCGCGGCAGGCCTCGGCCGGCAGCGCGGCGGCGGAGAGGAAGGTCGCGATGCGCCCGACGAGCTGGCGCGTGTCGCGCCAGACGATGTCCTTGAAGTTCTCCCCCGAGAGCTTGCGCGCGGGCAGCGAGGCGAGCGAGGGCAGGCGGCTCGGGTCGCACCAGAAGCGGCTGAACACGCTGAACTCGTCGCCGATGCGCAGCGCGCGCTCGATGCACAGCACGCTCGCCGAGCCGAGGTGGCGCGACCAGGGGCCCTTGCGCGTCTCCTCGTAGCGCGCCAGCACCTCGGGGTAGACCGGCAGGTAGCCGGTCCCGGCGTCGTCGACGAAGCGGCAGTGCAGCGGCGCGTGCATGCGCGAGGTGCCGTTCGCCGCCACGAAGGTGCCGTGGCCCTGCTGGCGGGTGATGAGCCCCTCGTCGGCAAGCGTGCGCAGCGCGCGCTGGATGGTGCCGAGCGACAGGGGCAGGGCCGCCGCGTACTCCGACTCCGTGGGCAGGCGCGTATTGCCGGGCCAGTCGCCCGAGGCGATCGCGTCGGCGAGCGCGTCGCGCAGCGCGACGTACTTCGGCACGCCGGGCCGCGTAAACCGGTCGAGGCGGCGGCGCAGCGTGGCGGAAATCGAGGCTTGCCCCATCGGCGCTCAACTATATAGTATTAAAGGATCATGCAAAAGAACCTGCTGGTCATCATGTCGGACGAGCACAACCCGAAGGTGCTCGGCCACGCCGGGCATCCGGTGATCCACACGCCGAACCTCGACGCGCTCGCCGCGCGCGGCACCGCGTTCAGCGCCGCGTACACCACGAGCCCGGTGTGCATCCCCGCGCGCGCCGGGTTCGCGTGCGGCAAATACATCCACCAGATCGGCTTCTGGGACAACGCCGACGCGTACGACGGCTCGGTGCCGTCCTGGCACCACCTGCTGCGCGACGCCGGCCATCGCGTCGTGTCGGTCGGGAAGCTCCATTTCCGCCTCGAGGGCGAGGACCACGGCTTCACCGAAGAGCAGATCCCGATGCACATCTACAAGGGCAAGGGGGACCTGCTCGGCCTCATCCGCGACGACATGCCGCAGCGCGGCAACTCGAAAAAGATGATCGCGATGGCCGGCCCGGGCGAGTCGACCTACACCTTCTACGACAAGGACATCTGCTCGCGCGCCCAGGTGTGGCTGCGCGAGGAAGCGACGAAGAAGCACGACAAGCCCTGGGTGCTGTTCGTCTCCTTCGTCGCGCCGCACTTCCCGCTTACCGCGCCTCCGGAGCACTACTACCGCTACTGGAATCAGGAACTGCCGATGCCCAAGCTGTACGCGCGCGAGCAGCGGCCGACCCATCCGTATCTCGTCGACTACAGCCGCAACTTCAACTACGACGACTACTTCGAGTCTCCCCAGGACGTGAAGAAGGCGCTGTCGGGCTACTTCGGCCTCGTTTCCTACCTGGACGAGAACATCGGCAAGCTGCTCTTCGCGCTGCAGGACGCGGGGCTCGCGGACGACACGGTCGTCATGTATACGAGCGATCACGGCGACAACCTGGGCGCGCGCGGCCTGTGGGGAAAATCCACGATGTACGAGGAGATCGCCGGCGTGCCCTTCCTCCTCGCCGGCCCGGGCGTGCCCGCCGGCAAGCGGGTCGACACGCCCGTGAGCCACGTCGACGCGCTGCCGACGATCCTCGAAGGCGCGGGCATGGCGGTGCCGCCCGGCTATCCCGGGGTCTCGCTGTTCGACGTCGCGCGCGGCGCGAAGCCGCAACGGACGGTGCTGTCGGAGTATCACGGCATGGGCTCGAGCACCGGCGCCTTCGCGGTGCGGGTCGGCAAGTGGAAGTACGTGCACTACGCGAAGTACCCCCCGCAGCTCTTCGATCTGGAGAAGGATCCCGACGAGACGCGCGACCTGGCGGCGGACCCGCAGTACGCCGAGGCGCGGGAGATGTGCCGGCGCAAGCTGTACGAGATCTGCGACCCCGCGGAGGTCGATCGCCGCGCCCGCGCGCGGCAGGCCGAGCTGCTGGCACTGAACGGCGGTCGCGAGGCGGTGATCCAGCGCGGCGATTTCGGCTTTACCCCAGCCCCCGGGACGGTGGCGGACTTCAAGTGAGGAGGAGGAAGTCATGAGGAAGCTTCTTGCGTTCGTTCTACTGCTTGCCGCGGCGTCGGCGCACTCGCAGGACTGGCCCACGAGGCCGGTGAAGGTCATCGTTCCGTATCCGGCGGGGGGCGGCCATGACTTCGCCTCGCGCGTGGTGTCCCAGTGGCTGGCCGAGAGCCTGAAGCAGCCGTTCGTGGTGGAGAACCGCTCCGGCGCGTCGGGAACCATCGGCACGGACTACGTGGCGAAGAGCCCCCCCGACGGCTACACCTTCGTGGTGGCCTCCCCCGCGGAGATCGTGGTCGGCCCGACCGCCGGCATGAAGGTGCCGTACGACTGGCAGAAGGACCTGGCGCCGGTCACGGTGATCGGCGAGACGCCGCTTGCGGTGGCGGTGCACCCCTCGGTGCCGGTGAAATCGATGCAGGAGCTGCTCGCCTACGCGAAGAAGAACCCGGGCAGGCTCTCGTACGGCACCCCCGGTCTGGGCAGCACGATGCATTTCGCCGGCGAGTCGCTCAAGGCTCTGGGCAACATCTTCATCGTGCACATTCCGTATCGCGGCGCCGCGCCGGCGGTCCAGGACCTGCTCGGCGGGCAGGTCGAGATGGGCATCGCCGGCCTGCCGCCGGTGGTCGGGCCGCACAACACCGGGCGGCTGCGCATCGTCGGCGTGACGAGCCTGAAGCGCTCGGGCGCCCTGCCGGATATCCAGGCGGTCGCCGAGCTGCCCGGCTTCGCCGGCTACAACTTCACGAACTGGACCGGGGTGTTCATGGCCGCGAACACGCCGCCCGCGGTGATCGAGAAGCTCGCCGCCGGGATCGCCCAGGCGGTGAAGGACCCGGCCGTGCGCGACAAGCTCATCAAGGCGGGCGTCGATCCCCTGGGGATCCCGACCGCCGAGTTCGCCAGGTTCCTGCAGCAGGAGCAGGACACCTACGCGAAGATCGCGAAGGCGCGCGGCATCAGCGTCCAGTAGGGGCGCTTAGAATCCGGCTTTTTCGGGAAGCGCGATGCTCCAGGGCAAGCGGGCGGTCGTCACGGGATCCACCAGCGGCATCGGCCTCGGCATCGCGCGGGCGCTGATGAAGGCGGGGGCGCGGGTCATGATCAACGGCTTCGGCGAGGCGGCGGCGATCGCCGAGCTGAAGAAGGAGTTCGCCGCCTACAGCATGGCGGACATGTCGAAGCCGGACCAGATCCGCGTCATGATCGACGACGCCGACGCGAAGCTCGGCGGGGTCGACATCCTGGTCAACAACGCGGGCATCCAGCACACCGCGAGGGTGGAGGAGTTCCCCGCCGAGCGCTGGGACGCGATCCTCGCCATCAACCTGTCGTCGAACTTCCACGCCATCGCGGCGGTGCTGCCGCAGATGCGCAAGAGGAACTGGGGGCGCATCGTCAACATCGCCTCCACGCACGGCCTGGTCGCCTCGGTGCAGAAATCGGCCTACGTCGCCGCGAAGCACGGCGTGCTCGGGCTCACCAAGGTGGTGGCGCTCGAGACCGCCACCACCGGCATCACCTGCAACGCGATCTGCCCCGGCTGGGTGCTGACGCCCCTGGTCCAGAAGCAGGTCGACGCCCGCGCCGCGCAGATGAAGGTCTCGCAGGACGAGGCGAAGATCGGGCTCCTTTCCGAGAAGACGCCGTCGCAGCAGTTCACCACGCCCGAGCAGCTCGGCGAGCTCGCGGTCTTCCTGTGCAGTCCCGCCGCCGACAACATTCGCGGCGCCGCGCTCCCCGTCGACGGCGGGTGGACTGCGCAATAGCGCGACAGGTGACGTGACGACGTGCCGCGCCGACGTCGCCTAACGGCGAAGGGAAATTCGGTGAAACGCGACACTACGGCGCGGCATCGCGCGATATCGCGTCCACCGGGGGTTTGCAAGAATTCGTCCTGGGTCGGCTGGAAACGAAAAGAGGGCAAGGCCGGTAGCCTTGCCCTCCGGTGAAGCGGACCTCTGAGTGACGATCAGGAGCGGCTGCACTTTGTCTGGCCCTGCTATCCGGTCGCGAGCCGGCGTGGGGCTGATGACAGCGTGCTGGCAGCTTGCCTTGCGCAGCAGCTACACAGTGTTTGGCCTTGTCCGGCGGTGGGCGTCGGTTGAGGCTGTTAACAGCGTGTCGGCTACTTGCGTGTAGACATCATCCTACTTCCCCGTAGCTTTTGCCACGCCTGCGCGTAGTCCGCCAGGACTACATGCGGCTGCCCGCCTTGCGGGACTGCCGGAGGAGCTCGATCGCGTCGATCAGGTCGCCCCGCGTCATGTAGAGGGCGGGGCGGTCGCGCCGCGCCGGCGGGCGCGTGAGCGCCTCCACCTCGGCCATCGTCAGCAGCCGCAGGCCGTTCGCCTCGCGGGCGAGGATGCGCCCGACGGCGGCGAGTGCCAGGGTGAGCTCCGACCGGATGGCGTCGAGGTCGCGCTCGGCCCGGCGGGCGGGCGATCGCTCGAAGATCAGGTGATGCGCCACCGCGGTGGCTTCATGCAGCGGCACGAGTTCCTGCGGAAGGGATGGGGGGCACATGGCGGCCTCGTGATTTCCAAGCCTGTATCTGTGCCGCACCGGGGGCGCCGAGTCTGCACGCTTCCGGACATAAGCGCACGAAAATCCAAAAGGACGTACAAGGGCTGCTATCCCCAACGCAAATTCCGTCGCAAAAGCCAACCGCATCCTCTCTGCTCTTCCGGCACGGGACCTGCGTCGCCTCGAGCCGGAAACGGTGTCGCTCAAGCTGGGAGAGGTGATCTCGGAGCCGTGGTCGGCCGCCGACCACGTCTATTTTCCGAACGAATCGCTCGTTTCGCTCATCGCCCTGACGGGGGACGGCGCGGGCGTCGAGGTGGGGATCGTGGGGAACCGCGGGCTGGTCGGGGTCTCGGTCGCGCTCGGCGCCGCCCAATCCGCGACCCGGGGGCTCGTCCAGGCGGCCGGCACGGCCGAGCGGATCACGGCGAAGAGGTTCTCCTCGGAGGTCCGGCGCGGCGGCGCACTGCAGAAGGCCGCGTTGCGCTACGCCAACGTGTCGATGGCCACCGCGATGCAGGTCGCTGCCTGCAACAACGTTCATACCGTGGACCGTCGGCTCGCCCGATGGCTGCTCATGACCAGCGATCTCCTTGCGTCGCGAGGCTTCTTCCTCACGCAGGAATTCCTCGCCCACATGCTGGGCGTGCGAAGGACCGGTGTGAGCGAAGCGGCGGCGAGCCTGCAGCGGCGCGGCCTGATCTCGTACCGGCGGGGCAGCATCGTCATCCTCGACCGCCCAAGCCTGCTCGCCGCCTCCTGCGGGTGCTACGAGACGATCCGGAAGCTCAGCGCGGGTTGACTGACGTATATTCGCCGGGCTTATGCGCATCGGCGTTGACCTGGGCGGGACCAAGATCGAGGTGATCGCGCTGGACGGGAGCCGCGAGGTGTTCCGCAAGCGCATCCCCACCCCGCGCGGCGACTATCCGGCCACGATCCAGGCGATCCGCATCCTCACGGAGAACCTCGACGGCACGGTCGGCATCGGAATTCCCGGCGCGCTGTCGAAGGCGACGGGGCTGGTAAAGAACGCCAACTCGACCTCGCTCATCGGCAAGCCGTTCCGGCAGGACGTGGAGAAGGCGCTCGGCCGGCCGGTGCGGATCGCCAACGACGCGAACTGCTTCGCCCTGTCGGAGGCCGTCGACGGCGCGGGGCGGGGCGCGGAAGTGGTGTTCGGCGTGATCCTCGGCACCGGGGTGGGCGGCGGGATCGTGGTGCGCCAGCGCGTGCTGACCGGGCCGAACGCCATCGCCGGCGAATGGGGCCACAACCCGCTGCCGCTGCCCCGGCAGACCGACCTTCCGCTTCCCGACTGCTACTGCGGGCGCAAGGGCTGCATCGAGACCTACCTGTCGGGGCCGGGCTTCGCGCGCGACGCGAAGGCGACCTCGGCCGAGGAGGCGGTCGGCAACGAGGCGGCCATGGCGCGCTACGAGGAGCGGCTCGCGCGCGCGCTTTCGCACGTCATCAACATCGTCGACCCGGATGTCATCGTCCTGGGCGGCGGCATGTCGAACGTCGCGCGGCTCTACGACCGCGTGCCGCGGCTGTGGGGCGCCTACGTCTTCTCCGACCGGGTGGACACGAAGCTCGTGCCGCCGGTGCACGGCGACTCGAGCGGCGTGCGCGGCGCGGCCTGGCTGTGGGGTGAGGGCGAAGGCGAGGGATAGAGCCGGTCGCGCGTCGCCATGACGAGCCAGTCGAGCACGCAGTAGAAGGCGCCCGCCGCGAGCGGCGGGTTGTACACGCGCGGGCCGCCGAACACGGCCTCGCCGGTCCAGGTCCAGTTCCCCAGCCACACGCCGTAGAGCTCCATGACGAGCGAGAGCAGGAACATCACCGAGTAGAGGCCGGGGTTCGGGCCGAAGCGCACGCACAGGACGAACAGCGCAAACAGCCACGGCGCGGAGGGATCGAGGCCGGTGAGCGCAGCGCCAGCGACAAGCGGCACGCAGGCCCACGGCACGAGGCGAAGGCGGGGCTCGCCGATCCGCTGTGCGATCGCCGCGCCCAGGAGGAGCAGCAGCGCGTGGCCGGGCGGAACGAACAGGGGAATGCTGCCCTCGCGGTAGGTGTACAGGTCCAGCACCTCGGAGAGGACGAGCTCGCCCGCGGCCGCGTACGCGAGGCAGGCGAGCAGGGTCGCCCGCTCCGCGCCGCGCCGCGAGAGGAGCAGGCCCAGGAACAGGACCCAGACGAGCACGTCCACGACCGGCTGCCCCCACGGCTGGAAGCGCTGGTCGACGGCGAGCCCGGCGGCGATGACGGCCGCGAAGGTCAGCGGGAGGATCACGGGGCCGCAGGGTACCGGATTAAACCGGCGCCCCGGGTGTTCTCGTAAGGAGTTTCGGGCCCGTCACGACTGACGCCGGACCAATAAGGGAGGTTTCATGAGAAGAGCCGCCATCGCCGTAGCGCTGTGCCTCGCACCCGTCGCCGCCCATTCCGGCCCGGACAACGTGAAGTTTCCGTCCGACTACCTGAAGGGCGACCTGTACGCGACCCTGGACCGCGCCGACACCAAGCAGTATCGCGAGCTCTACGCTTCCCCGGGCGTCCTGGACGCGGTGCGCAAGGGCAAGCCGATCCCGAGCGGCGCGGTGCTGACGCTGGTGCAGTGGAGCGTCGAGCAGGACGAGAAGGGCGTGCCGAAGAAGGACGCCAACGGCCGCTTCATCAAGAAGGACATCCTCGCCCACAC
>DASZQH010000091.1:0-11548 GCA_035549805.1 Burkholderiales bacterium | reverse complement strand
CCATCCGCAAGTGCAGTCCGCCTATGCCGCATTCACGAGCGGTGACGTGAACGGCGCCCGCGTCGCCTACGAGGCGGCGTTGCGCGACGAGCCCGCCAACCGTGACGCGCTGCTCGGCCTTGCCGCGATCGACGTGCGCGCCGGCCGGCTCGATGCGGCCGAAGCCACTTATGCGCGGCTGCTGCGCGCCGACCCGCGCGATCCGCACGCGCAGGCCGGCCTGCTCGGCCTGCGCGCATCGCGCCTCGACCCGCTCGCCGCCGAGAGCCGCGTGAAGACGCTGCTCGCCGCGGATCCCGGCGCGCACGTGCTGCACTTCACGCTCGGCAACCAGCTCGCGCAGCAGGGTCGCTGGCCGGAAGCGCAGCAGCATTACTTCAAGGCGTTCAGCGCCGAGCCCGACCATCCGGATTTCGCCTTCAACCTGGCCGTCAGCCTCGACAACCTGCGCCAGTACCGGCTTGCCAAGCAGTACTACGACCGCGCGATCGCGCTGGCGGAGAAGCGCGGCGCGAGCTTCGAGCTCGGCGCCGCGCGCGAGCGCAGCCGCCAGCTCACGGACTGATCGATGAATTCGCCCGCGAACCCGCAGGCCAAACGGCATATCGGCCAGATCCTGATCGACCAGGGCATCCTGACCGAGGACCAGCTGCGGATCGCGCTTCTCGAGCAGACGAAGTCGCACGTGCCGGTGGGCCGCCTGCTGGTCCAGCTCGGCTTCGTCTCCGAGGCGACGCTGCGCGACGCGCTGTCCGAGAAGCTGGGCCTGCAGTCGGTGGACCTCGGCCACATCATCGTCGACCCGACCGCGCTGAAGGCGCTGCCGCGCGACATGGCGCGCCGCTACCACATCTTCCCGGTGGCGCTCGACCGCCAGCTGCGCAAGTTCATCGTCGCGCTCGCCGACACGAACAACATCGTCGCGGTCGACCAGCTGCGCGCCCACCTGAAGGGCGACTTCGAGATCGAGCTGCGCCTCGCCGGCGAGTCGGAGATCGAACGCGCCATCGAGCACTACTACGGCCACGAGTTCTCGATCGACGGCATCCTGCGCGAGATCGAGACCGGCGAGGTGGACTACACCTCGATCCAGGAGGGCGACGAGTACTCGCAGCCGGTGGTACGCCTCATCTCGGCGCTGCTCGCCGATGCGGTGGAGCGCGCCGCCTCCGACATCCACTTCGAGCCGGAGCAGAACTTCCTGCGCATCCGCTACCGCATCGACGGCGTGCTGCGGCAGATCCGCTCGCTGCACAAGACGTACTGGCCGGCGATGGCGGTGCGGCTGAAGGTGATGGCGAAGATGAACATCGCCGAGACGCGCGCGCCGCAGGACGGGCGCATTTCCGCCACCATGTCGGGGCGCGTCGTCGACTTCCGCGTCGCGAGCCTGCCCACCACGCACGGCGAGAACATCGTGCTGCGTATCCTCGACCGGCAGAAGGGCATCGTGCCGCTCGACAAGCTCAACCTCGAGGACGCGGCGCTCGACATGCTGAAGCGCATGATCGCCCGCCCCGAGGGCATCATCCTCGTCACTGGCCCGACCGGCAGCGGCAAGACGACGACGCTCTACTCGATCCTGAACCACATCAACTCCGACGGCATCAACATCATGACGCTGGAGGATCCGGTCGAGTATCCGATGACCCTGATCCGCCAGACCTCGGTGTCCGACGCGGCGAAGCTCGACTTCGCGAACGGCATCCGCGCGCTGATGCGCCAGGACCCGGACGCAATCCTGGTGGGCGAGATCCGCGACCACGACACGGCGGAGATGGCGTTCCGCGCGGCGATGACCGGCCACCAGGTGTACTCGACCCTGCACACTAACTCGGCGGTCGGCGCGATCCCGCGCCTGCTCGACATCGGCATCGTGCCCGACGTCATGGCGGGCAACATCATCGGCATCATCGCCCAGCGCCTGGTGCGCCGGCTCTGCCGCACCTGCCGCCAGTCCTACGACCCGGACGTGCGCGAGCGGCGCCTCGTCGGCATGAACGCGACCGAAGCCGGCGCCATCTTCCGCGCCGTGGGCTGCGACCAGTGCGACTACCAGGGCTACCGTGGCCGCTCGAGCATCCTCGAGTTGCTGAAGATCGACCCGGGCATCGACGAGCTCATTGCGCGCCGCGCCACCGCCCGCGAGATCCTCACCGCGGCGCGCGCCAAGGGCTTCAAGACCCTCGCCGACGACGGCGTGCGCCTGGTGCGCGCGGGCGTGACGAGCCTCGAGGAGGTCATGCGCGTCGTCGACCTCACCGACCGCATGGCCTAGCGGGGCGCGCCTTGCCTCTCTTCAGCTACAAGGCGATCGACGCTTCCGGAAAGAACGTCCTCGGCCGCGTCGAGGCGGTGAACCTGTTCGACCTCGAGCAGCGGCTCTCGCGCATGGGGCTCGACCTCGTCACCGGCGCGCCCTCCGCCCAGCGCTCGCGGCTGCTTGCCGGGGCGCGCATCACCCGCAAGGACCTGGTCAACTTCTGCTTCCACCTCGAGCAGCTGGCGAACGCCGGCGTGCCGGTGATCGAAGGGCTGGTCGACCTGCGCGAGAGCGTCGAGAACCCGCGCTTTCGCGAGGTGGTCTCGGGGCTGATCGAGTCGATCGAAGGCGGGCGCAACCTGTCGCAGGCGCTCGCCGAGTTCCCGGAGGTTTTCACCAAGGTGTTCGTCAGCCTGGTGCGCGCCGGCGAGCAGACCGGCAAGCTGTCCGAGGTCCTGAAGAGCCTGACCGAGTCGCTGAAGTGGGAGGACGAGCTCGCGTCGCAGACGAAGAAGCTGCTGATGTATCCCGCCTTCGTGGGCGGCACGGTGTTGCTCGTCACGTTCTTCCTCATGATCTACCTGGTGCCGCAGATGGCGGGCTTCATCCGCAACATGGGGCAGGCGGTGCCGCTGCAGACGCAGATCCTGATCGCGGTGTCGAACTTCTTCGTCCACTTCTGGTGGGCGGTCATCGCCCTCCCGTTCGTCGCCTGGGCGGCGCTGCGCTTCGCCATCCGCGCCAATCCGGCGGTCGAGTTCGCGGTGGACCGCTACAAGATCTCGGCGCCGTACATCGGCCCGATCCTGCGCAAGATCATCCTGTCGCGCTTCGCCTCGAGCTTCGCGATGATGTACTCCTCCGGCATCACGGTGATCGACGCGATCCGCAGCTGCGAGGAGCTGATGGGCAACAAGCCGCTGGAGCTCGCGCTGCGCACCGCGGGCCAGCAGATCGCCGAGGGCAAGAACCTCACCGCCGCCTTCCAGGACCTCGGCCTTTTCCCGCCGCTCGTGATCCGCATGCTGCGCATCGGCGAGACCACCGGCGCGCTCGACACGGCGCTCCTGAACGTCAGCTATTTCTACAATCGCGAGGTACGCGAGTCGATCGGCAAGCTGCAGGCGATGATCGAGCCCACCATGACCGTGGTGCTCGGCCTGCTCCTCGGCTGGGTCATGCTCTCGGTCCTCGGGCCGGTGTACGACTCCATCTCGAAGATGAAGTTCTAGCCGCATGGGCGAGCGGCACGTCCTCTACTTCACCGCGGCCGGGCACAGCCTGTACCGCGCCTCCCGCTCGGGGCTGACGCTGGAGGGGAGCTTCGCGGCCGACGAATCGGGCGTCGAGGCCTTCCAGCAGTTCCTGCGCGGGCGCCGCGGCGCGCTGTTCTCGGTGCTTGCCGACCTCGCGGGCGAGGATTTCCACGAGGACCAGATTCCTTTCCTGCGCGGCGCCGACCGCGAGGCGATCGTGCAGCGCCGCCTCGCGCAGCGCTACCGCGATACCCGCCTCGCCGCCGCGCTCTCGCTGGGCCAAATCGCTGCGGGGACGCGCCGCAACGAGCGCCTGCTGCTCGCCTCGTTCACCAACACGCAGCAGATCGCGCCGTGGCTGGATGCGCTGGACGCGGCCGGCGCGCGGCTGGCAGGCGTCTATTCCGTCCCGCTGCTCGCGCCGGCGTTCGCGGCCCGGCTCGGCGTGAAGAGCGGCCGCGTGTTCGTCATCAGCCCGAACCGCGCCGGCCTGCGCCAGTGCTTCGTCGAGGACGGGCGCCTGCGCTTCGCGCGCCTGGAGCGCACTTCCGACATGGCGCCGCAGGCCCTCGCCATGTTCGTGCGCTCCGAGACCCAGCGCCTCGCGCAGTATCTCGCGACCCTGCGCGTGCTGCCGCGCGACGGCGCGCCCGTGCAGGTGCTCGTGGTCGCGCCGCCGGGGGCGAAAGCCGCCTTCGAGCAGGAGCTCGTTTCGGATGCGCGGCTCATTTTCCGCACCGTCGACGCGGCCGAAGCGGCGCGCGCCGTCGGGCTGCGCAGCCCGCCCGAGGAGGCGATGGCCGAGGCGCTCTATGCGCACCTCGCGGTGCGCAAGCCGCCGCGCGAGCAATTCGCGAGCCGCGCGGACCGCCGCCGCTATTTCATCTGGCAGCTGCAGCGCGGCATGATCGCCGCGGGCGCGCTCGGGTTCCTCGCCTGCGCCGTGATCGCCGGTTCGCGCTGGCTCGAGGTCACGGACCTGCGCGAGCGTGCGGCCGCGCAGGCGGCGCAGTCGCGCTCTGCCGCCGCACAGTATCAGCAGATCACCGCGACCTTCCCGGTGACGCACACCTCGACCGAGAACCTGCGCGTCGCGGTGCTGGAATTCCAGCGCATCGCCGCCCGGGCGGCCCTGCCGGAGGCCGGCCTCGGCCACGTCTCGCGCGCGCTGCAGGATTTCCCGCAGATGGAGCTCGAAGCCCTGACCTGGTCGGTGGGCGCGCCGACCTCGCCGGGCGCGCGGGCCCCCGCGGCACCGCCGCCGGGCGGGGCGAAGCCCGCGGCGCAAGGCGCGGCGTCCGTGCTGATCGAGGTGTCGGGACGCGTGCACGCGACCCAGCGCGACGACTATCGCGGCATCACCGCACAGGTGCAACGGTTCGCGCAGGCGCTCGGAACCGCCGGCTTCCAGGTCGTCGGCACCCGGCTGCCGTTCGACATCACCTCCGAGGGGACCCTCACCGGCGACATCGGCGGCGGGGACACGGGCGAGGCGCCCCGCTTCTCGGTCACCGTCGCGCGGGCGCTGCCGTGACCTTCTCCCGCGAAGAGCTGAGGAAGCTCGCCCTTCCCCTGGTCGTCGCCGCGATCCTGCTCGGCGCCGGCGCGGCGCTCGTCTGGCAGGCGAACGGCTCGCTCGCGGGCGCGAAGCGCGCCCTCGCGGCAGCGCAGGCGGAGCGCACGCAGACGCAGCAGAAGCTCGCCCGCATCGCGGAAGAGGAACGCGAGGTGAAGGAGAAGATGCAGGTCTACGAGCACCTCAAGCGCCTGAACATCCTCGGCGAGGAGCGGCGCCTGGAGTGGGCCGATGCGATCGCGCGCATCCGCGCGCAGCGCGAGCTTCTCGACCTGCGCTATCGCGTCGACCGCCAGCGCGTGCTCGCCTCGCTCCCCGGCAACCCGGGCAGCGTCGACTTCCGCGCCAGCACCATGCGGGTCGAGCTCGCGCTCCTGCACGAGGAGGACCTGCTGCGCTTCCTCTCGGACCTGCGCCAGTCCGGCAACGCGTACTACTCGGTACGCCGCTGCTCGATCGGGCGCACCGGGCAGCCCGCCGGCAGCGCCACCGTGTCGCCGCGCCTGCGCGCCGAATGCGAGATCGACCTCATCACCGTCCTCGACCGGGGGGCAAAGTCGTGACGCGCGCCGCCTTCATCGTCGCCGGCGCGCTGCTCGTCGCGCAGAGCGCGCAGGCGCAGACCGAGCCGCTCGGCCGGCTTTTCCTCACCCCCGAGCAGCGCCAGACTCTCGACGCGCGCCGCAAGGCGCGCCTGCCGGACAAGCCCGCGGCGGCAGTCGCCGCGCCGACGATGCGCCTCGACGGCTACGTGAAGCGCTCCGGCGGGCCGTCGACGGTCTGGGTGAACGGCGAGGCGACCGACGATGCCTCGCGCCTGCCGTCGAGCAGCGACGGCCGCGTCGGCGTCGGCATCGAAGGCGGCGGGCGCGTCGGCCTGAAGCCGGGCGAGACGCTCGACCGCGGCAACGGCGAGATCCGCGACGGCCTCGGCGGCGGCGACATCAAGGTTCGCCGCGGCGGGCCCGGGCAGTAGCGGCATGCGGTCCATCCGGCGTGAGTCCGGCGCAGCGCTGATCGCGCTGGTCGCGGTACTCGTCATCGCCGTCACCGCCGGCATCATCTCCCTCCTCAATACGGCCCTCGGCCAGGGGGCAGCGAATCGCAACCACAACGCCGCGGTCCTGCAGCAGGCCAAGGAGGCCCTGCTCGGCTACGTCGCCAAGGAAGCGATGAACCTCGCCAACTCGACCCCCGGCATGCTGCCGTGCCCTGAGTCGCCCGGCGTCGCGGGAGATCCCGGCGAGGGCATCACCTCGGGTGATTGCGCGCCCGGGCATACGATCGACAAGACGATCGGTCGACTGCCATGGCGTACGCTCGGCCTCGAGAAGCTGCGCGATTCGGCGAGCGAGCCACTGTGGTACGTGGTCTCGCCGAACTGGGTACGCGACGGTGTTAACCCCATCATCAACACCGGTACCAGTGGGCAGCTCACGGTGGATGGGATCGGAGACGTGGTCGCCATCATCGTTGCCCCGGGTGCCGCGATGACCACCAGCCCGAACAGCGCCCAGGCCTCGGCCGGATGCAGCGCCCAGACGCAGCATCGGAACGACCACGCGCACAATCCAGCCGTCGTTGCCCCGCCCGAGTACCGCCAGTACCTGGAGTGCCAGAACGCCTCCTTTCCGATCGATACGACCTTCGGCACGACGGTGGTCGACAACGCCGTCTCTCCGGTCGTCAACGACCAGGTCGTTTACATCACTGCGAGGGAGGTGCTGAATGCCATCCAGGGGCCGCTGGCGGAACGGCTGCAGCGCACGGTGGCACCCCTGCTCAACGAGTTCGGCTCGGGGACCTGGACGAGCGCCGGGACGCTCCTGCCCACCCCGGCGAACAGCTTTACGGTGCCGCGTTTCCTGCCATACGCGCGAACCTTCGCCGCGCCGGAGACCGCGTCCGACAAGCAGCAGTATTGCGGTGGCGCGACTCCTAGGAGGGAGGGACTGCTCCCGGTCGCGCCGATGGCGCTGTCCGGCGATTGCGCCTCGGCCTGGGGAAGCTTCACCTGGACCGGTTCCATCGGCGCAACGGGGTGCACGGCGAACCTGGCCGGCACGGTCGACTGCCAGTTCGCGTACTACACGCTCAGGGTGATCCCTCTTTTCGGGGTGAACCTTTTCCAGCTCCTCGGCCTGGCGAGCCCCGCAACGCTCGACGTGGGCCTTCAGGCCACGGCGCCCGCCGGCGCCTCGGCCTTTCGCCGCGCGCTGGTCGCCTCCGATTTCACGATCACGGGCACGCCTGCCGGAACCACCGCCACTTTCACCCAGGGACCCAGCGCCTCGACGGGAAATGCGATTCTGGGCATCCAGATCCGAGTTTCGGACGCCAGCCTGTGCTCCGACACGCCCGTGTTCGGGCTCGTTTGCTCCGTGCTCGGCTCCGCTCTGACGAACGCGAATACGGTGACGGTGAGGTTCCCCGCGCTCTCCGACCCGACAGTGCAGGGTACGCAGCTTTCCGCGGCGGTCCTGGCGGCGAGCTCGACGCCGCCTTTCAGTCTCACGAGCCCCGCGGCCGGCGCACCCCACTACTGGTTCTTCGCCAACGAGTGGTTCCGCTACACCTATTATGCGATTTCGCCGAACGCATCGGCCCCCGGGACGGGAGGCGACTTGAGCGTGTCGGGATTCCCCGCCGACTTCGGCAGCGCCACCGACAAGCGGTTCGTGCTCGCGCTCATGGGTCCCCCCGTCGCGGGACAGACCTCGCGCCCGTCGACGACGCTTTCCCAGTACCTGGAAGGCGAGAACGCTACGTCCAACGACAATACCTTCGCCTACCAGGTGTTCGCCGCGTCGGGCAACGATCGCCTCGCCACCTGCCCGTTCGCGGCAGGCGCTTCCGTCTGCGACTGATGCCGACGCCTTTCTCGAGGCAGCGCGCGTTCTCGCTCGTGGAGATGGCGGTCGTGCTCGCCATTCTCGGGCTGCTCCTCGTCACGGCGATGTACACGCTCCAGGCGCAGCAGGCGCAGCGCGCTTTCGACGAGACGCAGCGCCGTCTCGAGCAGGCGCGCGAGGCGATCCTGGGCTACGCGGTGGCGAACGGCCGCCTGCCGTGTCCGGCCAATGGCGCCACCGGCGTCCAGTCCGAAGCCACGGCCGGAGCCGGGGACTGCACGCCCTCGTTCATCGGCTTCCTTCCGGCGGCGACACTCGGCATCCAGCCCGTCGACTCGAGCGGCTTCGCGCTCGACGCGTGGAACAACCGCATCCGCTACGCGGTGGCCCAGAGCATCACCGGGTGCAGCGGCACCAGCACCACGCCCCACTTCACCTCCAAGACCAATCTCAAGGCGAACGGGATGTCGTGCCGGCCGAGCGACAACCAGCTCCTGATCTGCAAGTCGACACAATCCAGCCCAGCGCCCGCGGTCGGCAGCTGCGGCCCGGCGGACAACGTCGTCACGAACCAGGGGACCGTCGTGGTGGTGATCTTCTCCACCGGTCCGAACTTCCTCACCGCGACCGGCACGCGGCCCGACGAAGCCGAGAACACGGACGGCGACACCCTGTTCATCAGCCACACCCCGCAGCCGGAGGGTGCCACCGGCGGCGAGTTCGACGACATGATGGTCTGGATCCCGGTCGGAACGCTGTACGGCCGGCTCGCGAGCGCCGGCCTCCTCCCCTAGCATCAGGCCGGCGGGCCGGCCAGCACGAAACTCACGTCGCCATCGCGATTCGATTCCAGGTCGAGGCGAAAGCCGCGCGATTCGGCGAGACGCGCGGCCTGGAAGAGGCCGATGCCGAGCCCGCCGGGCGAGGTCACGGGTGCCTTGAGCAGAGTGGGCACCACGCTTTCCGGCACCGCGCGGCCGGTATCCCGGACCCGCAGCATCGTGGCGCTGCCGATCCGCAGGGCGACCTGGACGCGGATCTGTTCCTCCACCGCGCGCTTGGCGAGCGCGTTGCGGATGAGGTTGTCGGCCACGCTGTCGAACAGCGAGCGCGGCAGGCGCGCATCCTCCGGCAGCGGCGCGGCGTCGAACTCGACCCCCTCGCCCCGGTACTGGCGCTCCAGCGCTTCCCACCAGGCCTGGGCCGGCACCGAGTCCTCGTCGGCGGCGAGGGGCCGCTGCAGCTTGTCCAGCGTCTCGGACAGGCGCTTCGCGATCGCCGGGAGCTGGCGGCGCAGGAGCGCACGCACTTCCGGCGTGTCGTTTTCCTCTCGCGTCGCGGCAGCGGTGATCACGTTGAGCGACTGCAGCAGGTTCTTAATGTCGTGCGTCATCCGGGCGCCCGTCTCATGCACCGCCTGGAGATAGCTCGCGCGGCGCAGCTCCTCGTCGCGCAGCTTCGCGACGTAGAACTCGCCGAGCAGGAGGGCGAGCAGGCGCAGGTGCCAGTGCAGGGCCGGACTCATGCGATAGCGCGAGAAGAGGCGCAGGGAGACCGTGGCGCTCTCGAAGTCCACCTGGTGTGGCGTGGCCTCGCCCTCCATGCCGGCGGCGCCGCCCGCGCGCCAGGTGGCGCCCGCCACCCAGGGCAGCCGTGCGAGCGCGGCCGCGGCCTCGCCGAGGAAGCGCTCCGGGCGGCGCTCGAGCTGCGACAGCTCGGTGAGGAAGTGCAGCCATTTCTCCAGCGGCAGGCCGATCGAGAAGAGGTAGCGCGAGAAGAACACGTTCAGCCCGGCGAATCCCGTGCGCGGATTCCAGGCGAGCGCGATGAGGAGCACCGCGCCGCCCACGAGCAGCACGGTGTTCGCGAGCGCCTGGATGTAGCCGGTGCGGCCGATGGACATGATGGTGAAGCTGCCGAGCACCACGACCACCAGCACGAGCATCAGGAACAGGCTGTAGAAGAAATCGATGACCTGGGCCGCCTCCGGCAGCTCGCGCTCCGCGGGGAAGAGCGCGATCAGCACGAACAGCAGCGGCAGGCCGTACTCGGCGGCGCGGCGGATCTCCGGCGCGATCTCGCGCCGCGGCGCGACCTCCGGGAGGATGATGACCGCGAGCAGCGCGACCAGGTACAGGAACACCACGAGGTAGCAGCGCCGCTGCCAGCGCGCCGCGTGCTGGTAGACCTTGCCGCCCACGAGGCCCGCCAGCACCATCACCCAGAACGCGAGCAGCCACCAGCCGAGCCAGAGCATCACGGCGGCCGCGCCGACCGCGAGGACGATGGTCTGGGCGGGCGAGATGCGCTGGTGCGCGCGCACGAACGGCTGCCAGAGAAGGAGCAGCCCGAGGTGCGCGAGAAGGAGCGCCCGCGCCCAGGGGTCGGCCACGCCGCGCACCACCGCGACGTGGAGCAACGCGAGCATCGCGACCACGACGAGGCGCCAGTAGCGCTGCGTCCACTCGGAGGCGGCCGCCGAGAACCGGGCGAGCGGCGTCGAGGGTGGAGCGGAGGAGGTAGCGTGTTGCATCGGGCGGGAGCTGCGACTAGTCTACAAACGATTCCATGGCCGCGGCCACTCTAGCCCGAACCGTCGTCCTCGAAGCGCGCCGCGGCGGCCTCCCCTGGGTCTCGCTCGGCGCGCTCGCCGCCACGCTCCTGCTCGCCGCGTTCCTCGCGCAGGTGGCGATCACGGAAGGTCGAGAGCTCCAGGTATCCATCGCCGCGGCGCTGCTGCGCGCGAGCGCGGTCTTCCTCCTCGCCGCGCACGTCGCGGCGAGCACCCTGCGCGAAGCCGACGACAAGGTGCTCGAGCTGATGCTCGCTCTGCCGATTCCACGCCCGGTGCTCTATCTCGGGCGCCTCGCGGGCCTCGTCGCGTGCGGTGCCGCGATAGCGGCGCTCTTCGCGCTCCCGCTGCTCGCCTGGTCGCCGCCCGCCGCGGTCGGCGCCTGGGCGTTGTCGCTCGCCGCAGAGCTGGCCTTCGTCGCGGCGGCCGCGCTCTTCTTCGCCCGCAGCCTGACCACGCTGGTCGCGGCGATGTCGGCGACGGCGGCGCTCTACCTGCTCGGGCGCAGCATGGCGGCGATCCAGGCCCTGGCCGCGACACCCCTCGCGGAGCCCACCTTCGGCGCCCGCGCCGCACGCGTGGCGGTCGACGGGGTCGCGCTCCTGCTGCCCGACTTGGAGGGCGTCACGCGGACCGAGTGGCTGCTCTATGCCGTTCCATCGCCGGGCGCGTATGGCGCGGCGCTCGCCGGCCTCGCGATCTACGCGGGCGTCCTGGTGGCGGCCGGGTTGTTCGATTTCCAGCGCCGCAACGTGTGACCAGGGACGAGCGCCCGCTTGCCGCGGTCCCCGCCTGGCTGTGGGCGGCGCTCGCGATCGCGCTGGGCTCGCAAGTGCTGTGGCAAGCAGCGCGTCCGAGCGGCCCAGCGTCGGACGGCGCGGTGCCTCCGGCGCCCTCGGCGGCGGCATTGCGGCTCGCCGCGCTGGGCGAGACCGCGGCCGTCGCCCGCCTGGTCCCGCTGCATCTCCAGTCGTTCGACGTCGCTCGCTACGACGCCGCGCGCGTGATCGGCTGGCTCGACGCGGCGCT
>DASZQH010000090.1:0-1905 GCA_035549805.1 Burkholderiales bacterium | reverse complement strand
CGGGCCGTCCTCGAAGACGTGGCCGTGGTGCCCGCCGCAGCGCTTGCAGTGGTACTCGGTGCGGGCGTAGATCAGGTAGAAGTCCTTCTTCGTCTCGAACACGCCCGGGATGGTGGTGAAGAAGCTCGGCCAGCCGGTGCCCGACTCGTATTTCATCTCGGAGGTGAAGAGCGGCAGCCCGCAGCCGGCGCAGGCGAACACGCCCGGGCGCTTCTCCGCGTTGAGCGGGCTGGTGCCGGCGGGCTCGGTGCCTTCCTTGCGCAGGACGCGGAACGATTCCTTCGGCAGGCGCTTCTTCCACTCGTCGTCGGAGAGCTTGAGCGGCTCGGTGGGGGCGGGCACCTTCGCGTTCGCCGGAAGGAAGGCCTTCCAATTGTTCTGCAGCGTCTGGATGTCGCTCATGGTCTTGGGCGGCGCGGCGAGCACCGGTCCCGCGAGCGGGAATGCCGCCAGGGCCTTGAGCAGTGTGCGCCGGTCCATCCTGCCTCCTGTAAGAAAGTCGGGTCCCGCATGAGTCGCATGCGAGACCCGTTCCTTACATCTTACCGCCCGGCTAGAGCGGCAGGTTCAGCCGGATGGAGATCGCCCCGGCGCCGAACGAAGGCGCGGGGTGGTGGTACACCGGCGCCGGCGGCGCGTAGTAGTACACCGGAGCCGGCTGGTAGACCACGCGCGGCGGCGCCACGACGACCGGCCGGTGGTAGTGGTGCGGCCGGTGATGCTGGTGGTGATACGAATGCTTCTTCCAGTGGCCGTGCCCGTGGCCGTGTCCATGGCCGCGGTCGGCAAAGGCCGGCGCGGCGGCGAGGGCGGTGAGGCCGGCGAGGCTCGTCAGGATCGTCTTCAGTTTCATGGTGCTTCCTTTCTCCGTGGTGACGGTGGAAGCATTCTTCGGCGGCGCCCCGGAAACGGGTGTAACCGATGGTAAGCCGCCTGTTACACCTTGGCCGCTTTTGCCAACTCCTCCACGGCGCGCTGCGCGTCCTCCCGGCTCATCGGCTTCGCGAACGCGAGCGCGCGCACGTTGAAGTGCCGGTCGCGGCTGCAGGAGACGACGGGGAAGACCGCGGCGAGCGCCGCGGCGAGGCTCTTCTGCGTGAAGCCGCCCTTGTGCGCCATGAGCGGCGAGGCTTTGAGCGCGGGGCTGTAGCCGTAGAGCATGTCGAACGGCGTCACCGGCCCGGCGGGCGAGACGTACATCGGCTCGTGCAGCCTGCCTTCGGCGATGCGCTGCGCCGCGGCTTCCAGGTCGGGCACGAGGACGATCGCGAAGCCGTCGTCCTTCAGCACGCGGCGGAACTCGCGCAGCGCCACCGGCACGTCGTGCGCGTAGAGGTGCTCCAGGTTGTGCGAGGAGAACACCGCGTCCATCGAGGCGGCGCCGATCGCCGACAGGTCCGTGAGCGAGCCGACGATGTCGGGCTTCACCGCCGGGTCGAGGTCGAGGCGGGTTTCCTGCCAGCCTCGAAACAGCGGCTCCTTCGCGAGGGTCTTGGTGCCGCAGCCGACGTGCAGGACGCGCTTCATGGGTAAGATGCGGCCAGGAGGATGGATACTATGACACGGACGACACGTACATTCGTCGCGGCACTCGCCCTGGCCGGCGCCTCGCTGGCGCAGGCGCAGGACTACCCCACCAAGCCGATCCAGATGGTCGCGCCGTTCCCGCCCGGGGGCGTGGCCGACATCGTCGGCCGGCCGCTCGCGGCGGCGATGGAAAAATCGCTCAAGCAGCCGGTCATCGTCGTCAACCGGCCCGGCGCCGGCGGCGCCGTCGGCATGGCCTCGGTGGCGAAGGCGCCGGGCGACGGCTACACGATCCTGATGGCGCTCTCGTCGATCTCGATCTTCCCGGTCTCGGACCGGATCAACGGCAAGACGCCTTCGTACGAGCTGAAGGACTTC
>DASZQH010000089.1:0-8304 GCA_035549805.1 Burkholderiales bacterium | reverse complement strand
TTCACGCCCTGCGTGTCGAGCGAGCCGCGCACGATGTGGTAGCGCACGCCCGGCAGGTCCTTGACGCGACCGCCGCGGATCAGCACCACCGAGTGCTCCTGCAGGTTGTGGCCTTCACCGCCGATGTAGCCGATGACCTCGAAGCCGTTGGTGAGGCGGACCTTGGCGACCTTGCGCAGGGCCGAGTTCGGCTTCTTGGGCGTCGTCGTATAGACCCGAGTGCAGACTCCCCGCTTCTGCGGCGAGCCGGCGAGCGCCGGGACTTTCGACTTGGGACGCTTCGCGGAACGTCCCTGACGCACTAACTGATTGACGGTAGGCATGTTTTTAAGGTTTCCAGAAACGAACCGGGCGGCCGTCGAGTACTCAGATCAGCCGCCCAGGGGCCAAAAAAGAGGCCGGATTATAAAGAGGAACTACGGGGGGTGCAAGGATTCAAGGGCCCGGATCCTGAATAAATCCATACCTTTCCGACACCTGGGCCGCCGCGATCGGCGCGAGTGTGTCGGCTTCGTCGGCGACCCGCGCCAGATCCCGGTCGTCCAGGAGCGCGACGGTGCCTTGCCCGGCGAGCAGGACCGAGCCCTCCTCGTCGAGGAAGCGCGCGTCGGGGGAAAAAGGCCGGCCGCATTGGTCGCGCAGCGCCTCCCCTTCGAAGTGCACGACGAGCGGCGTGTAGTCGAGCTTCACGTAGACACGCTGCGGCCCGTTCTGGAAGAACCAGCGGCCCTGCGCGTCGGCCTCGTAGTTGCGCGCGATGAAATCGCGCAGCGCGGGGTTGGCGATCCTCTCGCCCTTGATGCGCCACTGGCCCCGGCGATCGAGCGACAGCCAGCCGAACACGGCCGGCACGTTCGGCCACTTCGCGATGCTGCGGGCGACGATTTCGTCCACGGGGCTACAATCCAACGCGAGAGGATGGAGGAGGAAGCATGAAGGCCATCGAGCATTATCTGTCGAAGCCTTGGCTCGGGCACTATCCGCCGGGCGTGGCGCCGACCGTGGACATTCCCGGCGTATCGGTGCACGGGATGTTCGACGAATCCACCGAGCGCCTGGGCGACCGCACCGCCGTCGTGTTCTACGGCCGCAACATCTCGTACCGTGAGCTGCGCGACGCCACCGACCGGATGGCGAACGCGCTCGCCGCGCACGGGGTGAAGAAGGGCGACCGGGTCGGCCTCTACCTGCTCAACAGCCCGCAGTTCATCATCGCTTACTTCGCTGCGCTCAAGTGCGGCGCGACGGTGACGCCCATCAGCCCCGTCTACACGAGCCACGAGGTCAGGTTCCAGCTCCAGGACAGCGGCGCGCGGGTGCTGTTCTGCCAGGACGTGCTCTACGAGAAGGTGGCGAAAGCAGGCGTCGAGCTCGACCTGGTGGTGGTCACCAACGTCGCCGAGTACCTCCCGACGCTGAAGAAGCTCTTCGCGAAGAAGGGCGACCTGCCAGCGGGCCGCGCCCTCCGGCAGTTCCAGGACCTCTTGAAGGCCCACCCCGCGCAGCCGCCGGCGGTCGAGATCGACCCGCGCGCCGACCTGGCGGCCCTGCCCTACACCGGCGGCACCACCGGCAACCCCAAAGGCGTGATGCTGACCCACTTCAACCTGGTCGCCGCGTACACCGCCTCGCAGTCCGCGTTCGCCGGCATGGAGCCCGGCAAGGAAGTGATCCTCGCGTTCCTGCCGTTCTTCCACATCTACGGCCAGGTGGTGATCATGCTGAACGGCCTGCTGCAGGGAAACCTGCTCGTGCTGTTCACGACGCCGGACACGGAAGAGATCCTCGCCGCCATGGAAAAGCACCAGGCGACGGTGTTCTACGGCGTGCCGACGCTCTACGAATACCTGAAGGACCACAAGGACACCGACAAGGCGAACTGGAAGCGCCTGAAGCTGGTCCTGTCCGGCGCAGACACGCTGCACGAGTCGACGATGAGCGGGTGGGCGCGGCGCACCGGCACGCACATCACCGAGGGCTACGGCCTGTCGGAGACGTGCGCGGCGAGCCACGTCAACCCGATCCACCGGCCCAAGCCGGGCTCCTTCGGCTGCCCGATTCCGAACATGCTCGCGGCGGTGATCAGCCCGGAGACCGCCGAGTTCGTCGGCGCGGGCGAGGTGGGCGAGCTCGTCCTCTCCGGCCCGAGCGTCATGCAGGGATACTGGAAGAAGCCCGAGGAGTCCGCCAAGGTCTTCATGGAGCGCGAAGGGCGCCGCTGGATGCGCACCGGGGACATCGTGCGCATGGACGAGGAAGGCTACTTCCACTTCTACGACCGCACGAAGGACCTCATCAAGTACAAGGGCTACTCGATCTTCGCGAAGGACATCGAGGACGTGCTCTACGGCCATCCTCAGGTGAAGGCCGCCGGCGTCATCGGCGTCGCCGACCCGTCCGTCGGCCAGCGCATCAAGGCCATCGTGGTCCTGCAGGGCGACGCGCGCGGCAAGGTGAGCGAGGACGAGATCAAGGCTTACTGCCGCAACCAGCTCGCCGAGTACAAGGTGCCGCACATCGTCGAGTTCCGCGGCGAGCTGCCGAAGACCGACGTAGGCAAGGTCTCGCGCCGCGAGCTGCGCGAGGAATCCGCCGCCTAGTGGCTCAGAGCGTCATTTCGTCGATCGGCTGGGGCTGGATGATGCCGAAGCCTTGCGCGTAATCGACGCCGAGCTCGCGCAGCTTCTGCAGGACCTCGGGCTCTTCCACGCACTCCGCGATGACGCGCATGCCGATCGCGCGCGCGACGCGCACGATCGCCCCGACCTTGGTGCGCGCGAGCTCGCTCTGCATGAGCTTGCGCACCACCGAGCCGTCCACCTTGACGTAGGTCGCGCCGAGCGCCTTGAGCGAAGTGAACGACACAGCCTTGCGCCCGAAGCCGGCGACGAGCACCGCGGTGCCGGAGTCGCGTAGCGCGCCGACGAACGCCGCCACGACGCCGGGACGGGAGAGAAGCTCGTGCTCCTCTACCTCGAACACGAGGCTTCCGCGCCTCAGCCCGTTGGCGCTCGCGATCCCGGTCACATAGCGCGGAAACTCCGGGTCGGTGAGGGTCTGGGCGGAAACGTTCAGCGCGAAGGCAGGCAGGCGAGCCCCGGCCACGAGGCGCCTGGCGAGATGGCGCACGACCCAGCGGTCGAGCTCCGGCATCATCCGGTAGTGCTCGAGGATCGGCAGGAATTCCCCCGGGGGAAGCATCGCCTGCTCCTCCTCGCGCATGCGTACGAGCACCTCGCCGAGCGGGTAGGCGGGCTCG
This sequence comes from Burkholderiales bacterium, assembly GCA_035549805.1. Lineage (GTDB taxonomy): Bacteria > Pseudomonadota > Gammaproteobacteria > Burkholderiales > SG8-39 > SCGC-AG-212-J23. The sequence goes on along the minus strand of DASZQH010000089.1, from coordinate 5,045 downwards.
GACGCCGGGTCGAGCGCCCGGATCGGCTGGCAGTACAGGGAGAACTCGTCCTTCTCGAAGGCCTGTCGCAGGCGCTCGGCCGGGCGGGACCATCCGGCGAGGCCCGGATCGGTGAGGTCGGCCGGATTTGCTTCGGGTTTCTCGGACACAAGGTATTCTATCGAGATGACCGCGCCGTTCTTCCGCGTCGATGGATTGACGAAACGCTTCGGCGGCCTCGTCGCCGTGAACAACGTCACGTTCGAGCTGCGCCGCGACCAGATCGTCGGCCTGATCGGGCCGAACGGCGCGGGGAAGACGACGCTTCTGCGCCTCGTCACCAAGATCCTGCGGCCCGATGCCGGGACGATCACCTTCAACGGCGAGGAAGTGACCGGCCTGAAGCCGTGGGACATCGTCGAGCGCGGCATCGCGGGCACGTTCCAGAACACGCGCCCCTTCCGCCACCTTCCGATCATCGCCAACGTCATGGTGCCGCTCGTCGCGCCGCGCGCGCGCCGCGGCGGCGAGTGGGTGAAGCGCATCGAGGCGAAGGCGATGGACGCCCTCGAGTTCGTCGGCATCTCCGACATGGCGCTCGAGCCCGCCTCCGCTCTTTCCCAGGGCGACCTCAAGCGCCTCGAGGTCGCTCGCGCCATCGCCACCGAGCCGGAGCTGCTCCTCCTCGACGAGCCGCTGGGCGGCCTCAACCCGGCCGAATCCGAGCTGCTCGCGAAATCCATCCGCCGCCTGCACAAGGGCGGCCGCTTCGGTCGGCTGCACTCGGAAGGGCCGGCAGTGCTCATGATCGAACACAAGCTGAAAGAGCTGATGTCCATTGCCGACCGCGTCATCGTGGTCGACTACGGCCAGGTGATCGCGGACGGGACGCCGGCCGAAGTCGTCAAGAACCCGCGCGTCGTCGAGGCCTACCTTGGAGCAGAGCATGCCGCTGCTTGAGGTGAAGAACGTCTCGGTCCGCTACGACCGGGCGCAGATCCTGAACGGCGTCTCGCTGCACGTGGACGAAGGCGAGCTCGTCGGCCTGGTCGGGCCCAACGGCGCCGGCAAGTCGACGCTGCTGCGCGCGATCTCCGGTCTGGTCCGGCACGAAGCCCACATGAAGCGCGGCACCGCGGGCGACATCGTGCTCACCGGAGAAGTCCACTTCGCCGGACGGCGCGTGGATGCGCTCGAGCCGCACGAGATCCGCATGCTGGGGCTGGTGCATTGCCCGGAGCGGCGCCGCCCGTTCAGGGAGCTGACGGTGCTCGAGAACCTGATGGCGGGTGCCTTCCTGTCACGCAGCGCCGCCGAGACGCAGCGGCGGCTCGAGCATGCCTTCGCGCTCTTCCCGCGCCTTTCGGAGCGCAAGGCCCAGATCGCCGGCACGCTCTCGGGCGGGGAGCAGCAGATGCTCGCCACGGCCCGCGCGCTGATGTTCGAGGCCAAGCTCCTCGTCATCGACGAGCCCTCGCTCGGCCTCGCGCCGAAGATCCGCGAGGAGCTCTTCGCCGCCATCCGCAAGATCCACGCCGAAGGCGTGCCGGTTCTGCTCGTCGAGCAGGAAGTGGCTCAGGTTTTCAGGATGGCGAGCCGGAACTACGTGCTTTCCCAGGGCCGCATCCTGGCCGAGGGCTCGGCGGCGTCACTGATGGCCGACGAGACCCTTCGCGCCGGCTACCTTGGATTGTGATCCGTGGGCCTTTAGGTTCACGCCGCACAGGCGGCACACGCTGCGCCAGCCGCCGTTGCGCTGCTTGCAGCGCGGGCAGAGCGTCTCGATCTTGTCGCGCACCCACGGCGCGAGGCCGCGCGGCATGAAGAGCAGCACCAGGAGCACGATCACCGCGAAGATCAGCAGCCGGAACTCGCCGAAGGCGAACTTCTTGGCGCCGACGACGACCTCCAGGCTGCTCAGCCATTCCGTGAGCGGGTAGAGCAGGAACACGGCGGCGACCGGCCCGTAGATCGTCGCCGCGCCGCCGAAGATGCCCCAGATCACGACCTGGAAGGAGAGCGCGACCTCGAGCGTGGACGGCCCGGCGACGCGCAGGTAGTGCGCGAACAGCGCGCCGGCGAAGCCCGCCGCCGCCGCCGAGATCGCGAACACGGACATCTTGTAGCGCAGCGTGTTGATGCCCGACGCGCGGGCGGCCACCTCGTCGTCGCGAATGGCGTGCAGCACGATGCCGAACTTCGAGTCGGCGATCAGCCAGAGGCCGAACACGATCACGATCATCGCGACGAACGCGATGTAGTAGTTGCTCATCGGCGTCACGGCGAGGCGGCGCAGGCCGGAGATGCCGAGCTCGCCGCCGGAGAAGCCCGGGAACGCGAAGAGCAGGCCGAGCGCGATGAGCGGGAACGCCAGCGTCGCGAGCGACAGGTACGAGCCGCGCAGGCGCAGGCACAGGTAGCCGACGAGGAAGCCGATCAGCGTCGCGACCGCCGCGCCGGCCCAGATCGTCAGCCACGGCGAGACGCCGAGCTTGTGCGACAGGATCCCGGAGGTGTATGCGCCCGCGCCGAAGAAGAGCGCGTGGCCGAAATTCACCTGGCCGGTGTAGCCGGCGAGAAGGTCCCAGCTCGCCGCGAAGATCGCGAACAGGCAGGTCATGGTCAGGATGCGCAGGACGTACGCGTCGCCATAGGCGAAGGGCAGCGCGGCAAGGCCGATCACCCAGACCAGCACCAGCGTCCGGGAAGGCAGCACCAGCACCTCGTTCGTCAGCTCCGCCCAGACCTTGCGCAGCCAGTACATCTAGCGCTCCTCCTCGAACACCACGCCGAACAGGCCTTCCGGCCGGGCTAGCAGCACCACCACCATGATCAGCAGCGCGACGGCGCCCTTCAGGTATGCCCCGCCCGGCAAAGCGAACACGGTGATCGCCTCGACGTAGCCGATGATGAGCGCGCCGATCAGGCTGCCCTTCAGGCTGCCGAGGCCGCCGAGCACGACGATCGCGAGCATGGTGACGAGGGGGGCGAGCCACATGAACGGATCGACGACGAACACCGGCGCCACCACGACGCCCGCGACCGCCGCGAGGGCGACGGAGATGGCGACGGTCGCCATCGCCACGCGCCGGACGTTCATGCCCATGAGGTTCGCCACCTCGAGGTCGTTGGCGGTCGCGCGGATCGCAAGGCCGAGCCGCGTCCGGTAGAGCAGGAACCAGACGAACAGCAGCATCGCCGCGGCCACGATGAGGATCAGCAGGCGCTGGTAAGGGATGCCGACGCCGGCCACCCGCACCGAGCCTTCGAGGGTCGACGGAATGCCGAGGTAGTTGCCGCCGAACGAGATCAGCATCAGCTCCTGGAAGATGAGCCCGAGCGCGATGGTGGCGATGAGCACCGCAGCCTCGTGCTCGCGCACGGGCTCGATGACCAGGCGGTAGCAGAGGACCGACAGCAGCGTCACGCCGACGACCGCGATCACCCCGGAGACCAGGAAGCCGAGCCCGAACTTCACCAGCAGCGTGTAGAAGCTGTAGGCCGCGAGCATGTAGAAGGCGGTGTGCGCGATGTTGACGATCCGCGCCACGCCGAAGATCAGCGAGAAGCCGATGGCCAGCAGCGCGTACACGCCGCCGTTCACCAGACCCGTAACCAGGATGTCCTGGAGCATAAAAAAGCCCGCGCTAGGCGCGGGCTTTCGTGCCGGCGAGCGGCATTACTTCGGCATCTTGAAGGGCTGCATGCCCTTCACCTGCGGGGGCCAGAACGGCACCTTCTTGCCGTCCTGCCACTGGACCGCGATGCCGGCCGTCTTGCCGACCGCCCAGTTGAGGTCATGGCGCTTGTCCCAGCTCGCCGTCGAGCCGGTGCCGACGTGCTCGATCTTCTCGATCGCCGGCACCAGCTTGTCGGCGTCCGTCGTCCCGGTCTGCTCGATCACCGTCTTCAGGAGGTGGATCGCATCGTAGGTGGCGGCGGTGTAGGTCGGGAACTTCTTGAAGCGCGCCTGGTACGCCTTGACGAACGGGATGGTCTTCGGCGTCATCTCGACCTCGGCGTAGGTGTCGAGAGTCGAGACGAACTGCGCCTTGCCCGCCGAGGCCTGCCAGAACTCCTCCTTCTGGCCCTCCACGTTGATCCCCCACGCCACGGCCTTCATGCTGCGCTCGCCCATCTGGCGGCCGACCACGATGCCGACCGGACCCGACAGCATGGTGAAGACGATCTGGGCGCCGGTGCGCTCGATCGCCGAGAGCTCGGCGGTCACGTCGGTCGCGATCGCCGACGGTTGCCACAGGCCGACGACCTCCATCTTCAGCGCGGGCAGCGTCTTCTGCGCCGCCGCGACCAGGCCCTCGGTCCAGACCGCCTTCTCGGCGAGGATCGCGACCTTCGGCGTCTCGGTCTTCAGGTCGGTGCGGATCTGCTGGCCGATCGTTCCCAGCACGGCGAACAGCGTGCGCGCGAGATCGACGTCCTTGGTCGGCGAAGCGCGGAACCAGTACTTGTAGCGCTCGTAGTTCTGCTCCACGTTCAGGCCGAGCTTGGAGTGCGCCGCGCCCACGCCGAGGAAGATCTTCTTGTAGTCCATCGCCACTTCCTGCATGGCGAGGACCGCTTCGGAGCGGAAGCCGCCGACCAGGAAGTCGGCCTTGTCGCGCGTGATGACGCGCTCGATGGTGTTGGTGGCGTCCGGCACCGACTGGATCTCGTTGGTGTCGCCGCGGATCAGCTCGATCTGCATCCGCTTGCCCCCGACGTTGATGCCGCCGGCCTTGTTGATCTCGTCGCGTGCCATCTCGGCGCCGTTCCAATGGTGCTCGCCCTGCACGAAAGCCATCGGGCCGAGGACGGCAATCTTGATGGTGCCTTGCGCCAGCGCCGCGCCAGAGAACAGGGCGAGCGCCAGTATTGCGATCGAACGTAGCATCGGACCTCCTCCTATGCTGTGTAACAATTGATCTTGCCAGCAAATCCGAAGGTCGTCTAGGAATGGCGCGAGAAGAGTTCGCCTGCAGCCACCGGCTGCGGGTCCGCTGGGCCGAGGTGGACATGCAGAAGATCGTGTTCAACGGCCACTATCTCACCTATATCGACACCGC
>DASZQH010000088.1:0-4667 GCA_035549805.1 Burkholderiales bacterium | reverse complement strand
GTACTGGAAGCGCGAGACGAGCTTCGGCTTGCTCATGTCCTCGATGTCGAGGATCGCGAGGCCGGCGTGCCAGTAGGCGAGATACAGGCGGTTGCCCCGGCGCAGCACGTGGTGGCACCAGGTCATGCGGTAGCCCTCGTCCGGCTTCTCGCCGCCGGCCACCCACTGGCCCGGCATCCACCAGCGGCCGACCTCCTCCGGCTTCACCGGGTTCTTCAGGTCGAGGATCATCGCGATGTTGAGGTGGTAGCCGTCGACCGGCGGCGTGACGTACGCGTAGCGCCCGTCGAAGTCGAAGCGGTGCACGCCGGCGCCGCCGCACTTCCAGAAGCACAGCTTCTTCGGCTTGCGCGGGTCGGACACGTCGTAGACCAGCAGGCCGCCCTGGAAAGACTCGTCGTAGACGTAGGGCGGCGGGCACTCCCAGTTCACCAGCATCAGGCCGTTTTCGACGCGCACCTTGTGCGTGTGCACCCCGGGCGGGATCTCGATGTGCGCCACCTGCTTCGGGTGCCGCGGATCGCTGATGTCCACGATCGACGTGCCGGCCGGCGCGTCCATGTGCGCGATGTAGGCGTAGTTGCCCTGGATGTACACCTGGCCGCCGCCGGCGCAGTCGAAATAGGAGATTTCCCGGAGGCCTTTGATCTGTGGCATGGCAGCTTTCTAATATATGGAATACGATTCCATTTTATCGTATCACGGCGCGTGCGAAATCACGCGCAGCCGGCCGCGGAGTTTTGTATCGTTCCGCGCGAGGAGGCTTCCCATCATGCGCATCGCACTGCTGCTCCCGCTCGTCTTCTGGCTCGGCTCCGCCGCCGCCCAGGCCTGGCCGTCGAAGCCTATCCGCTACATCATCCCCTTCCCGCCCGGCGGCAGCTCGGACCTCATGTCGCGCGCGATCGGGCCGCGCCTGTCGGAGCGCCTCGGCCAGCCGGTGGTGATCGAGAACGTGCCGGGCGCCGGCGGCATGCTCGGCGTCGACCGGGTCGCGAAGGCGTCGCCCGACGGCTACACCATCGGCCTTGCCGCCGCCGGCGCGCTGTCGTCGAACATCAGCCTGTACCCGAAGATGCCGTTCCATCCCGAGAAGGACCTGGTGCACATCACGCCGCTCGCGATGGTGCCGTTCTTCCTCGTGGCGCACCCGTCGCAGCCCGGCACGGTGAGGGAGATCATCGCCGCCGAAAAAGCGAAGCCGAACTTCCAGTACGGCCAGGGCGGCAACGGCTCGACCATGCACCTCGCGGGCGAGCTGTTCAACATGATGACGGGCCTGAAGATCCAGTCGGTGCCCTTCAAGGGCAGCGGGCCGGTGTCGGCGGCGGTGCTCGGCAACCAGATCCCGATCGGCGTGGTCGACGTCACCTCCGCGATCGCGAACGTGCGCGCTGGCAAGCTGAAGGCGCTCGCGGTGACCTCGAAGCAGCGCATCAGCGCCGCGCCGGACGTGCCCACCTTCGAGGAGGCAGGCGTGCCGGGCTACGAGGCGGTGGGCTGGTTCGGCGTGGTCGGGCCGGCCGGCATGCCGGCCGAGATCGTGCAGCGCCTCAACCAGGAGATCGCCGCGGCGCTGAAGGTCCCGGAGATCCGCAAGATCGCCACCGACGCCGGCAACGAGCCGTTCAGCACCACGCCGCAGGAGTTTTCCGCGATGATCCGCGCCGAAACGGTCAAGTGGGCCGACGTCATCAAGGCCGGCAACATCAAGCTCGACTGAGCCGAAAGAAACGCATGCACAACCGCGCGCCGGTCATCGACGTCCACACCCACATGCTCACCCAGGCGTGGTGGGATCTCCTGAAGCAGCACGGCAAGCCGGCGTACGAGGTGAAGGAGGTGAAGGGCGGCCTGCACGCCATCCATCTCGACGGCTCGCCGTTCATGACGCCCGTGCCGAACATGTTCGACTGGGAGAAGCGCATCGAGAACATGAACAAGGCGCGCGTCGACATCGCCATCACGTCGCTCTCGTGCCCCAATGCCTACTGGGGCGGCCCGGAGATCAGCCTCAAGGCGGCGCGCATCATGAACGAGGACATGGCGAAGGCGCAGCGCACCTGGCCCGACCGCATCCGCTTCTTCGCCTCGCTCCCGTGGCAGCACGAAGCGCTGGCGCTCCAGGAGCTGAAGCGGGCCTGCGAGGACGGCGCCGTCGGCGTGATGGTGCTCGCGAACATCGGCGGCAAAGCTCTGACCGACAAGGGCTTCGAGAACATCTGGCGGGAGATCGACCGCCGCGGCCTGCCGGTCCTCGTCCATCCTTCCGCGCCGCCGGGGTCGAAGGAGCTCGGCATGCACGAGTTCCAGCTCACCGCGCCGATCGGCTTCACGTTCGACACCTCGCTCGCGATCGCGCGCTGCATCTTCGACGGCTTCCTCGACCGCTACCCGAACCTGAAGCTCATCGCCTCGCACGGCGGCGGCGCGCTGCCCTACCTCGTCGGGCGCCTCGACATCTGCTGGGACAACATCCCCGCGGCGAGCGCGAAAACCGAGGAGCCGCCGAGGAACTACATGCGCCGCGTCTACGTGGACAGCGTGGTGTTCCGCCAGGACGTGCTCGACATGTGCGTCTCGGTGTGCGGGCCGGACAACGTGCTCTACGGCTCCGACTATCCGCACACCATCGGCGACATGGCGGGCTGCCTGTCGCGCGTCGATGCGCTGCGCGGCGGCATTCGCAACCAGGTGCGCGGCTACAACGCGCAACGCATCTTCAGGCTCTAGAAAGGATTCGATGGCAACGCATCTCATGCGCGGCGTGTTCCAGCGCTTCGACCCGGTGGTCCGGCCGGTGCCGGTGGTGGTGGACGTCTCGCGCAGCGGCCGGGAATACCCGGAGGAGTTCCGATCCAACGTGCCGTTCACCGTGCTGCACGACAACGTCTCGATGTACGTCGACCAGATCTGGGGCGAGGCGCCGAACCTCGGCGCGACGCTGCTCTACGCGTCGTTCCCGAGCTTCTGGATCGACGCGAACCGCAACGAGCTCGACATCGACGCCGACCTGATCGAGGGCGAGTGGCCGGTGCCGCTGCAGCCGACGGTGTCGAAGCGCGGCCTGGGCCTGCTCAAGTCGAAGTCGCGCTACGGCGAGCCGGTGCACGAGAGGAAGCTCACGGTCGCCGAGGTCATGGAGCGCCTCGACAGGTACCACCGGCCCTACTACGCGGAGCTCGGCCAGAACATCCGCCGCCTCCGGTCTTCGTTCGGCTTCGTCGCCCAGCTCTCGTGCCACTGCATGTCCGCGGTGGGCGCGCCGACGCATCCCGATCCGGGCAAGGACCGCCCCGACTTCAACCTCGGCAACGTGAACGGCAAGACCTCGTCGAAGGAGTTCATCGAGTTCGTCGAGGCGACCCTCAAGGGGCTCGGCTACTCCGTCGGCATGAACTTCCCCTACAACGGCGGCGAGCTCAATGCGCGCTTCGGCGACGCCGCCGGCGGCGTCGAGAGCATCATGGTGGAGATCAACAAGAAGCTCTTCATGGACACGAAGACGTTCAAGAAGACCGCCGGGTTCGAGCGCATCCGCGCCGACGCCACGAAAGTGCTCGGCGCGGTGATCCAGTACTCCCTGAAGAAAGCCACGACATGAAACTCCTTCTTTCCCTCGTCCTCGCCGCAGCCTGCGGCCTCGCCCATGCGCAGGCCTATCCCACGAAGCCGGTGCGCGTGATCGTGCCCTTCGCCGCCGGCGGCGCGACCGACCTCATCACGCGCCTCATCACCACCAAGCTCTCCGAGAACCTCGGCCAGCAGTTCTACGTCGAGAACCGCGGCGGCGCGGGCGGCGCGGTAGGCTCCGACGCCGCGGCGAAGGCGGCGCCGGACGGCTACACCCTCATCATGGGCACCGTCGGCACCCACGGCATCAACTTCACGCTGTATCCCAACCCCGGCTTCGATCCGGTGAAGGACTTCGTCGGCATCACGCGCGTCGCGGTGCTGCCGAGCATCATCCTCGTCAATCCCTCGGTGCCGGCGAGGAACCTGCAGGAGCTGATCGCGCACGCGAAGGCGAACCCCGGCAAGCTCGCCTACGGCTCGGCCGGCAACCTGCTCTACCTGACCGGAGCCATGCTGACGCACGCCGCGGGAATCGACATGCTGCACGTGCCGTTCAAGGGCGCGGGACCGCAGCTGAGCGCGCTCAGCAACAACGACATCCAGGTCGCCGTGACGCCAGTCTTCAGCGCCATGCCGATCCTCAAAGCGGGCAAGGCGCGCGGCCTCGCCGTCACCAGCGCGAAGCGCTCGAGCGCGGCGCCGGAGTTCCCCACGGTGGCGGAGTCCGGCATCCCGGGCTACGACGCGGTGTCGTGGTACGGGCTGCTCGCGCCGGCGAAGACGCCGCCCGAGATCGTCGCGAAGCTGAACGCGGAGACGCGCAGGATCCTCGCCACGAAGGAGTTCCAGGACGCGCTGCAGCTCCAGGGCGCCGAGCCGGTGAGCGACTCGCTCGAGGAGTTCGCCGCGATCATCCGCCGCGACACCGAGATGTGGGCGAAGATCGTCAAGCAGACCGGCGCGAAGGCCGACTGAGCCCGCTGCCGCAAGGAGTGCGCTCGCGCCGCATCGACGGCGTGAACGGCCTTTCGATGCACGTCCTCGAGGCCGGCGACCCCGGCCGCCCGTGCGTGCTGCTCCTGCACGGCTTC
>DASZQH010000087.1:0-5226 GCA_035549805.1 Burkholderiales bacterium | reverse complement strand
GGATGATGCGCCGCGCTCCACATCACCCGCGGCGCATCATCCGACCCGTCATCACTCATCGCGCTCGTCGACCTGCTGCGCGACACCGAGGCGAGGAAACGGCAGATCGCGCGCTTCCAAGAGTTCCACGAGACGCTGCGGCAGAATACGGCTGAAAAAGCGGCCGGCGCGGTGCTGGAGGTCGCGGAGGGAAAGCGTGGCTGACCTGCTGGTGTGCGGCGTGGACGAGGCGGGCCGGGGTCCCCTGGCGGGGCCGGTCTATGCCGCCGCCGTGATCCTCGATCCGGCGCGGCGCGTCAACGGGCTCGCGGATTCGAAAGTCCTCGCCGCCGAGCGCCGCGACACCCTCGCCGGGCGCATCAAGGAGCGCGCGGTCGCGTGGGCGGTGGCGTTCGCCACCGTGGAGGAGATCGATCGTCTTAATATCTTCCACGCTTCCATGCTCGCCATGCGGCGCGCCGTGGCCGCGCTCGGCGTCGCGCCCCAGGAAGCGTGGATCGACGGCAACGCCTGCCCGCCGGACCTGCGCTGCCCCGCGCGCGCGTTCGTGGACGGCGACGCGAAGCACCGCCCGATCTCGGCCGCCTCGATCCTGGCGAAGACCGCGCGCGACGCGGAGATGCGCGCGCTTCACGAGCGCTATCCGCAATACGGCTTCGACCAGCACAAGGGCTACGGCACGCCGGAGCACCTCGAGGCCCTCGGCCGCCATGGCCCGTCCGAGGTCCACCGGCGCAGCTTCTACGCCGTCGGCGTGTTCTACCAGCAGGATCTCTTCGGCCGCCAATGGAGCTCGATGGCCGAGTCCCAGCGCCTGCGCGGCTTCCGGAAGGCCTGCGAGGCTGTGAAGCTGGAGCGCGAGACGGCCATTGCCGTGGTGCGGGCCGGAAAACCTTCGCGCGCGAAGCGTTCCGCCTGATCCGTTCCAAGGACAACCCGCAGGTCAAGCGCTGGGCGAAGCTGGCGAAGGAGTCCTCGCTCCGGCGCGCCGAGGGCAGGGCGCTGGTCGAGGGGCCGCACCTGCTCGAGGCCTTGCTCCTGGCGGGCCTGGGGACAAAGGCGATCCTGGTTTCGGAAGATGCTCTCTCGAATCCCGAAATCTCGGCCCTCCTGCGGAAGGCGGGAGGGGAGCCAGCGGTGCTTTCCCCGGCGGCTTTCCGAGCGATCGCGGACGCCGAAACGCCGCAGGGCATCGCGGCCGAGATCGAGATTCCCAAGCCGAGGCTGGTGAAGGGAGACTGCGTTTTCCTGGAGGGAATCCAGGACCCGGGCAACGTCGGCGCGATCCTCAGGAGCGCGGCCGCGCTCGGCCTCGCCTCCGCGGTGCTGGATCGCGCCTGCGCTGATCCGTGGTCGCCGAAGGTGCTGCGGGCGGCGATGGGCGGGCATTTCCGGCTTTCCGTGCAGCAGGTGCCGGCGCTGGACGCCGGCGTGGAGGCGTACGCCGGCAAACTGGTCTGCACGGTGGTCCGGGACGGCCAGCCGTTGCGCAAGGCGGACCTGTCCGGGCCGATCGGCTGGATCTTCGGCAGCGAAGGCGCCGGGGTGAGCGCGGAACTGGCTGCGCGCGCGGCGGTGCGCGTGACCATCCCCATGGCGGCGGGCGCCGAGTCGCTCAACGTCGCCGCCGCGGCGGCGGTGTGCTTCTACGAGAAGGCTAGTAGACCTGGCGGGAGATCTTGAGCTCGCGCAGGATGGTGGTCGCGATCTCCTCGATCGACTTGCTGGTGGAATTGATGCAGCGGATGCCTTCGCGCCGCATCAGGGCCTCGGCCTCCGCGACCTCGAAGCGGCAGTTCTCGAGCGCCGCGTACTTGCTGTCGGGCCGGCGCTCGCGCCGGATCTCGTGCAGGCGCTCCGGCGCGATCGTCAGCCCGTAGAGGCGGGTCTTGTTGCCGCGCAGCGCCTCCGGCAGCTTCATGCGGTCGAAGTCTTCCGGGATCAGGGGGTAGTTGGCCGCCTTCACGCCGAACTGCATGGCGAGGTATAGGCTGGTCGGCGTCTTGCCGCTGCGCGACACTCCGATCAGGATCACGTCGGCCTGCCCGAGCTCGCGGTGGGAAGAGCCGTCGTCGTGCGCCATCGAGAAGTTGATCGCCTCCATCCGCTGCTGGTATTCCTTCTTGTCCATCGCGCTGTGCGAGCGGCCGATGGTGTGGCTCGACTTGATGCCGAGCCCCGCCTCGAGCGGGTCGATGAAGGTCTCGAAGAAGTCGAGGAACAGCGCGTTCGCACGCCGCACGACCGAGCGCACTTCCTGGTTCACCAGCGTCGAGAACACCACCGGCTGGTGGCCGTCGGCGCCTGCCGCCTCGATGCGCGCGAGGATCTCCTCGGCCTTCTCCGCCGAGTCGACGAAGGGCAGGGTGACCTGGTGGAACGCCACCCCCTCGAACTGGGTGAGCAGGCTGTGCCCCAGCATCTGCGCCGTGATCCCGGTGCCGTCCGAGACGAAGAAGACCGTCCGCCGCTGACTCATATCGATAAAATACTATGGCAATGCGCCTAGCCTGGCTCCGCGATCTGCGACTCAAGGACCTCGATCAGGTCGGCGGCAAGAACGCCTCCCTCGGCGAGATGATCGGCGGCCTCTCGGCGGCCGGAATCCGCGTGCCGGGCGGCTTCGCCACCACGGCGGATGCCTACCGCGAATTCCTGGCGAACGACGGGCTCGACGAGCGCATCGCGAGGCGCATCCGCGACCTCGACCCGGAGGATGTGCAGGCGCTCGCGGCGTGCGGCGCCGAGATCCGTTCCTGGATCCTCGAGTGCCCGTTCCCGAAGGATCTTGATAGAGATATTCGTTCTTATTATCAAGAGCTTGAGAAGCAAACTGGAAGTGAAGCCTCATTTGCCATCCGATCCTCCGCGACGGCCGAAGACCTGCCGGACGCCTCGTTCGCGGGGCAGCAGGAGACCTTCCTGAATATTCGCGGGGTGGAGAACGTGCTGGAGGCGATCCGGCATGTCTTCTCTTCGCTGTACAACGACCGGGCTATCTCGTACCGAGCGCACCAGGGCTTCGACCACGGGTCGGTCGCCCTGTCCGCGGCGGTCCAGCAGATGGTTCGCAGCGACCTCGGGGCCTCCGGCGTCCTGTTCACGCTCGACACCGAGTCCGGGTTCCCGGACGTGGTGTTCATCACCGCGGCCTACGGCCTGGGCGAGATGGTGGTGCAGGGCTCGGTGAACCCGGACGAGTTCTACGTCCACAAGCCGATGCTGGAGAAGGGCCGCCCGGCGATCGTGCGGCGAAGCCTCGGTGCGAAGCAGCAGAAGATGGTGTTCGGCAGCTCGGCGGCCGCCGGCAAGTCGACCCGGATCCTCGAGGTGCCCGAAGCCGAGCGCAATCGCTTCTCGCTCGGCGATCCGGACGTGCTGGAGCTCGCGCGCTACGCCGTCGCGATCGAGAAGCACTATGGCCGCCCCATGGACATCGAGTGGGGCAAGGACGGCCGGGACGGCAAGCTCTACGTCCTCCAGGCGCGTCCCGAGACCGTCAAGTCCCGCAAGCGCGACGTCGAGGAGCGCTTCACCCTCAAGGGAAGCTCGAAGATCCTCTCCACCGGGCGTGCCATCGGCCACAAGATCGGCAGCGGCATGGTGCGGATCGTCCCCGACGCGGCCGAGATGTCCCGCGTCAAGGAAGGGGACGTGCTCGTCACCGACATGACCGATCCCAACTGGGAGCCGGTGATGAAGCGCGCCGCGGCCATCGTCACCAACCGCGGCGGCCGGACCTGCCACGCGGCGATCATCGCCCGCGAGCTCGGCATCCCGGCGGTCGTCGGCTGCGGCGACGCCACCGACCGCCTGAAGGACGGCCAGGCGGTGACGGTCTCGTGCGCCGAAGGCGACACCGGCAACGTCTACGAAGGCCTCCTGCCGTTCGAGATCTCCAGCCGCGAGCGCGGCGAGATGCCGCGCATCCCGGTGAAGATCGCGATGAACGTCGGCAACCCGGAGCTCGCCTTCCGGTTCGCGCAGCTGCCGAACGCCGGCGTCGGCCTGGCGCGCCTCGAGTTCATCATCAACAACGAGATCGGCATCCATCCCAAGGCCTGCCTCGAGTACGCCGCGCTGCCCGCCGAGCTGAAGAAGAAGATCGACGAGAAGGCGCGGGGCTATCCCGATGCGCGCGCGTTCTTCCGCGAGAAGATGGTCGAGGGCGTGGCGACGATCGCCGCGGCGTTCTGGCCCAAGCCGGTGATCGTGCGGCTCTCCGACTTCAAGTCCAACGAGTACAAGAAGCTGATCGGCGGCGAGCGCTACGAGCCCGACGAGGAGAACCCGATGCTCGGCTTCCGCGGCGCCTCGCGCTACGTGGCGGAGAGCTTCCGCGAGTGCTTCGAGCTTGAGTGCGCGGCGATGAAGAAGGTGCGCGAGGAGCTCGGGCTGACGAACGTCGAGCTGATGGTCCCCTTCGTGCGCACCCTGGGCGAGGCGCGCCAAGTGATGGACCTGCTGGCGAAGAACGGCCTCAAGCGCGGCGCGAACGGGCTGCGCATCGTCATGATGTGCGAGCTGCCGTCGAACGCCGTGCTCGCCGAGGAGTTTCTCGAGCTCTTCGACGGCTTCTCGATCGGCTCGAACGACATGACGCAGCTCGCGCTCGGCCTGGACCGCGATTCGGGCCTGGTGGCCGAGGGCTTCGACGAGCGCGATCCGGCCGTGAAAGCGCTGCTCCTCATGGCGATCCGGGCCTGCCGCAAGCAGGGCAAGTACGTCGGCATCTGCGGCCAGGGTCCCTCCGACCACCCGGATCTCGCGCGCTGGCTGATGGAGGAGGGCATCGAAAGCATGTCCCTCAACCCGGATACCGTGATCTCGACCTGGCTGTCCCTCGCCGACGCGCCGCCGCCGACGAAGAAATCAGCGGCTGCGTAGCAGGCGCTGCTTCTCGCGGTTCCAGTCCTTCTCGCGCTCCGCCGCCCGCTTGTCGCCCTTGAGCTTGCCGCGGCCGAGGCCGATCTCGAGCTTGATCCGCCCCGCCTTGTAGTGCAGGTTGAGCGGCACCAGGGTGTAGCCGCGCTGCTCGACCTTGCCGATGAGCCGCTTGATCTCCTCCGCGTGCAGGAGAAGCTTGCGGGTGCGCGTCGGATCGGCGACGAAGTGCGTCGACACCGTCGGCAGGGGAGCGATGCTGGCGCCGATGAGGAAGATCTCGCCGCCCTTCACCATCACGTAGCCGTCGGCGAGCTGGGCGCGGCCGGCGCGGATCGCCTT
>DASZQH010000086.1:0-11220 GCA_035549805.1 Burkholderiales bacterium | reverse complement strand
TTCCCTGAGCGTTCGTTACTTCAGGTGCTTGCTGACCAGCTTGGTCATCTCGAACATCGACACCTGGGACTTGCCGCCGAACACCGGCTTGAGTTTCTCGTCCGAGTTGATCATGCGCTTGTTCTTCTTGTCCTGGAGGCCGTTGCGCTTGATGTAGCCCCAGATCTTCTTGGTCACCTCGGTGCGCGGCATGGCGCTCGAGCCGATGACCGCCGCGAGCGTCGCGCTCGGCGTCATCGCCTTCATGAACGCTGCGTTTGGCTTACGCTTCTTGCCCGCCGCCTTCTTCGCCTTCTTCTTCGCCATCTTCGATTCTCCTCTGAACGAGTCGGTTCGCTGCTTCGGTTTGCTTTTTTTGCCGGATTTTTCTCCGCTCACCGTCGAGCGGTGACGAGAAGATGCCGATTTCCGAGAGGCGTGTCAACGCTTTTCAGAGGGAAAACCAGCGCATCTCCCTCGACCAGTCGCCTTCCTGACAAAGCACTTTAAGAGTGCCGCCGCGTAAAATGCGCGCGTGAACCTCGCCGAGATCCGCCAGGAATACATGCGCGCCGGGCTCGCCGAGGCGCAGGCGGACGCCGATCCGCTGCGCCAGTTCGAGCGCTGGATGGCGGACGCCGTGAAGGCCGGCGTGCCGCTGCCGAACGCGATGACGCTCGCGACCGTCTCGGCCGAAGGCGCACCCTCGGCGCGCGTCGTGCTGCTGAAAGGCCTCGAGCGCGGGCGGTTCGTCTTCTATACCAACTACTTGAGCCGCAAGGGCGAGGAGCTCGCGCGCCGCCCGCGCGCCTGCCTCGTCTTCCTCTGGTCGGACCTCGAGCGACAGGTGCGCGTCGAGGGCGGCGTGGAAAAAGTCACTGCCGAGGAATCCGACGCGTACTTCGCGAGCCGCCCCGCCGGCGCGCAGCTCTCGGCGTGGGCATCCCGGCAGAGCGCGCCCGTCCCGGGCCGCGAGACGCTCGAGCGCGCGTACGAGCAAATGAAACAGGCGCACGGCGAGCACCCGCCGCGCCCGCCGCACTGGGGGGGCTATGCCGTGCGCCCCGAGGCGATCGAGTTCTGGCAGGGCCGCGCCGACCGCCTCCACGACCGTCTCGTCTACCGGCGCGGCGGCGGCGCAGCCGCGCCTTCCTGGCGGATCGAGCGCCTTGCTCCCTGAGGAAGTGCAGAGATTCCTGACCGAAAGCGGCCTGGGCGCGGCGGTCTCGGCAACGCCCCTCGCCGGCGGGATTTCCTCCGACATCTGGCGCGTGGAACTCGCGCGCGGCCCGGTCTGCGTGAAGCGCGCCCTGCCCCGCCTGCGCGTGGTGCAGGTCTGGGAGGCCCCGGTCGAGCGCAATGCCTACGAGCACGACTGGCTCCTCGAAGCGGCGAAGGCGGCGCCCGGCGCGGTGCCGCGAGTGCTGGCGCAGGGGCAAGGCGCGTTCGCGATGGAGTACCTGCCGCCCGAGCGCTTTCCGGTGTGGAAGGCGATGCTGCGCGACGGCAACGCCGACCCGGCCTTCGCCGCGCAGGTCGGCGCCACGCTCGCGCGCATCCACGCCGCGACCGCGGGCCGCGAGGACCTGGCGCGCCGCTTCGCCACCGATGCGCTCTTCTTCGCGCTGCGCCTGGAGCCCTACCTCGCCTTCACCGCCGGCAGGCACCCGCGCCTGCGCGACCGGTTGCTCCATCTCCTGAAGGTCACGGCATCGACGAAGCAGTGCCTGGTGCACGGTGACGTGAGCCCGAAGAACATCCTCGCGGGCCCGCGGGGGCCGGTGTTCCTCGATGCCGAATGCGCGTGGTACGGCGATCCCGCCTTCGACCTCGCGTTCTGCCTCAACCATCTCCTGCTCAAGTGCCTCTGGAATCGCGCTGCAGCATCGGGATTTCTCGCCTGCTTCGATGCGCTTTCGGGCGCCTGCTTGGAACCGGGGAACGACGCGCTCGAGGCGAGGACCGCCGCGCTGCTGCCGGGACTGCTCCTCGCCCGGATCGACGGAAAGTCGCCGGTCGAGTACGTCACCGGGGAGAACGAGAAGGAGATGGCGCGCGGCGTCGCCGCGGAGCTGCTCCTGCATCCGAGAACCGCACTGAAGGACATCCGGGACCTGTGGCGAAGATCCTTGCCGTAAGGGGCCGCAAGGTCTGGGACTCCCGCGGCCGCGCCACCGTGGAAGCGGAGGTCGTCGTCGGCCGCGGCACCACGCCGCTCGCCACCGGCCGGGCCATCGCGCCGGCCGGCGCCTCGACCGGCAAGGGCGAGGCGCGCGCGATCGATGCCGCGCTGGCGGTCGAGAACATCAACCGCCGGATCCACGATGCGCTGAAGGCGCTCAGCGTGTCGGACCAGGAGGCGATCGACCGGCGCCTCATCGAGCTCGACGGCACGCCGGACAAGAGCCGGCTCGGCGCGAACGCGATCGTGGCCGTCTCCCTCGCCTGCGCGCATGCCGATGCGGCGGCGCAGAAGATGCCGCTGTGGCGCAAGCTTGCCGGCGCCGACCGCGTCGCCCTGCCGGTGCCCCAGGTGCAGATCTTCGGCGGCGGCGCGCACGCCTCCGGCCGGGTGGACATCCAGGACTACATGGTGATCTGCATCGGCGCCGGCAGCTTCCGCGAGTCGCTGGAATGGACCGCGCAGATCTACGCCGCGGCCGGGCGGCGCCTCGCGAAGCGCGGCCTGCTGCAGGGCGTGGCCGACGAAGGCGGCTACTGGCCGGCGTTCAAGTCTAACGAGGAAGCGCTCGCCGAGCTGGTCGGCGCGATCTCCGACGCGGGGCTCGAGCCGGGGCGCGACGCGGCGATCGCCCTCGACATCGCGGCGAGCCAGCTGCATCGCGCCGGGGCATACCACTTCGCGCTCGAGAACCGGCAGCTCGCGGCCGGCCAGCTCCACGCGATGCTCGGCCGCTGGATCGAGCGCTACCCGATCGTGTCCATCGAGGACCCGTTCGCCGAGACCGACCACGAGGCCATGCGCGCGTTCACGCGGGACTTCGGCGCGCGAGTGCAGGTCGTCGGCGACGACTATTTCGTCACCTCGGCGGAGCGGGTCCGCCAGGCCGCCGGCGCCTGCAACACGGTCCTCCTCAAGCCCAACCAGGTCGGCACCCTGACGGAGACGAAAGCGTGCTGGGATGCAGCAAAGACGGCCGGGTACCGGGCGATCGTCTCGGCCCGGTCGGGGGAGACCGAGGACGTCTCGATCGTCCACCTGGCGGTGGGCTGGGGCGTGGGACAGCTCAAGGTCGGCAGCTTTTCCCGCTCGGAGCGGATGGCCAAGTGGAACGAGGGCTTGCGCATCGAGGAGGCGCTCGGCGGGCGAGCGCTTCTCTACCCGGCTGGCAAAATTTTCAAAACGCCTTTTTCTTGAGGCGCTTGGGTGGGCTGACG
The DNA here is from genome assembly GCA_035549805.1 of Burkholderiales bacterium. GTDB lineage: Bacteria > Pseudomonadota > Gammaproteobacteria > Burkholderiales > SG8-39 > SCGC-AG-212-J23. The sequence goes on along the minus strand of DASZQH010000086.1, from coordinate 7,842 downwards.
TACACTCCCCCCCCTCTCCCACCGCCTGAAGAAATCGCCAGACCATGGGGAAATCGGAGCCGGCCAGCCGCGCCAGGGCACGCAACTCCCTGCCCAAAACGCCCACCGGCATCTCCGGACTGGACGAAATCACGCTCGGCGGCCTGCCGAAGGGGCGTCCCACGCTCGTGTGCGGCAGCGCCGGCTGCGGCAAGACGCTCTTCGCGATGGAGTTCCTCCTGCGCGGCGCGCAGGACTTCGGCGAGAACGGCGTGTTCATCGCCTTCGAGGAAACCGAGAAGGACCTGAGCGAGAACGTGCGCTCGCTCGGCCTCGACCTCAACAGGCTGGTGGCGCAGGAGAAGATCGCCGTCGACTACATCCACATCGAGCCGCAGGAGATCGCCGAGACCGGCGACTACGACCTCGAAGGCCTCTTCCTGCGCCTCGGCATGGCGATCGACGCGGTGGGCGCGAAGCGCATCGTCATCGACACCATCGAGACGCTGTTCGGCGGCTTCACCAACCAGGGCCTGCTGCGCGCCGAGATCCGGCGCCTCTTCCGCTGGCTGAAGGACCGCGGCGTCACCGCCATCATCACCGGCGAGCGCGGCGACGGCCAGCTCACGCGCCAGGGCCTGGAGGAGTACGTCTCCGACTGCGTGATCCTGCTCGACCACCGCGTGCACGACCAGGTCTCGACGCGGCGCCTGCGCATCGTCAAGTACCGCGGCACCACGCACGGCACGAACGAGTACCCCTTCCTCATCGACGAGGACGGCATCTCGGTCCTGCCCGTCACCGAGATGGGGCTCGACCACGCCGCGAGCACCGAGCGCATCTCGAGCGGCGTGCCGCGCCTCGACGCGATGCTCGGCGGCCAGGGCTACTACCGGGGCTCCTCGATCCTCGTCTCCGGCACCGCCGGCAGCGGCAAGACGAGCCTCGCCGCGCACTTCGCGAACGCCACCTGCGAGCGCGGCGAGCGCTGCCTCTACCTCGCCTTCGAGGAGTCGCGCGCGCAGCTCGCGCGCAACATGAAGTCGATCGGCCTCGACCTGGAGCGGTGGATCAAGAAGGGCCTGCTCAGGTTCGAGGCCTCGCGCCCGCAGCTGTACGGCCTGGAGATGCACCTCGCGCACATCCACAAGCTGGTGAAGGAGCTCGACCCGGCGGTCGTGATCATCGACCCCGTGAGCAACTTCACCTCGAGCGGGACGCGCAACGACTCCGAGGCGATGCTGATGCGCCTCATCGACTTCCTCAAGGCGCGCGGCACCACGGCGATGCTGGTGAACCTGACCAGCGGCGGCGAGGCGACGGAGAAGACCGAGGTCGGCATCTCGTCGATCATCGACACCTGGCTGCTGGTGCGCGACATCGAGCTGGGCGGCGAGCGCAACCGCGGCATGTACATCCTCAAGTCGCGCGGCATGAAGCACTCCAACCAGATCCGCGAGTTCGTCATCACGCCGGAGGGCATCGACCTGCTCGACGTGTACGTCGGCCCGGAGGGCGTGCTGACCGGATCGATGCGCGCGGCGCAGGAAGCCAAGGAGGCGGCGCTGGGCATCACCCGCCGCCAGGAGTCCGAGCGCAAGGAGCGCGAGCTGCAGCTGCGCCGCACCGCGCTCGAGGCGCAGATCGCGGCGCTGCGTGCCGAGTTCGACGCCGTCGAGCAGGAGGCCGCGATCGCCCGCACGCAGAACGAGCTGCGCGAAAGGCTTGTCACCGAGGACCGCGCGGCCGCGGCCGTTCGCCGCGGCGCCGACGCGGTCCCGCTACCACGCAAAGGGAAAGGGAAATGAGCACCAAGGGCGGCAAACCCTCGGGCGGGGGCCCGAAGGAAACGAAGGAGAAGTGGGAGCTGCGCCTCTACACGGCGGGCCAGACGCCCAAGTCGCTGGCGGCGTTCCGCAACCTGCAGAAGGTCTGCGAGCAGCACCTGCCGGGGCAGTACGAGATCGAGGTGATCGACCTCCTCGCCAATCCGCGCCTCGCCAAGGACCACCAGATCGTGGCCATCCCGACGCTGGTGCGCAAGCTGCCCAACCCGATCCGCAAGATCATCGGCGACCTCTCCGACGTCGAGCGCACCCTGGTGGGCCTCGAGCTGCGGCCAAGGTAGGCGACATGGAACCGAGCACGACCGGAGGCAGCGAGCTCACCACCTTGCGCGAGCAGCTGCAGGATGCCGAGGACGTCTGCCACGCCATCCGCATGGGCGAGGTGGACGCGGTCGTCGTCGGCCGCGACGACGAGGACAAGCGCGTGCTGCTGATGTCGGGCGCGTACGCCCGCTACCGGCAGATCGTGGAAGACATCATCCAGGGCGCGGTGACCGTGTCGCCGGGCGGCGAGATCCTGTTCGCGAACCATGCGTTCGCGCGCATGGTGGGCGAGAACCTCGCCGACGTGCTGCGCACGCCCCTGCAGCGCTGGGTCCTGCCGGAGCAGGCCGCGCAGGTCGCGGCCGCGGCGAAGGGCAGCCTCAGCCAGCGCGACATCGGGGTCGAGCTGCAGCGCGGCGCGCGCGACCCGCTGCCGGTCACGCTGTCGCTCGTGAGCTCGAGCGACGACTTCACTACCCTGCTCGTCACGCCCGTCCAGGCGCAGGACGCCGAGGACGCGCGCGCGACGCTGGAGGCGATCCGCAGCGGGAGCGTCGACGCCTTCGTCGTCGACGGCAAGCAGGTCCGCATGCTCGACAGCGCGCAGGCGCCCTACCGCGTCCTCGTCGAGCAGATGCGCCAGGGCGCCGCGACGGTCGACGCCGACGGCACGATCGTCTACGCGAACGAGCGCCTGGTCACGATGCTCGCCATGCCGGCGGCGCGGCTGCTCGGCACCAAGCTCGCGCAGCACGTCGCGGAGCCCGACCGGCACGCGCTGCGCACCATGCTCGCCGCGCGCGCCAACGCGCAGGCCGACCTGCGCCTGCTGCGCGCCAACGGAGACCCGACCGCGGTGCAGGCCACCATGACCTCCCTGGACGGGCACAAGCTGTTCCTGTTCACCGACGTCTCCGAGCGCAAGCGCCACGAGGCCTCCGACGAGCGCACGCGCCGCTTCCTCGGCATGCTCGCGCACGAGTTCCGCAACATGCTGGGCCCGATCTCGACCTCCACCGAGGTCCTGAAGCGCAGCGCGACCCTCGATGCCGACGGTCGCAAGGCGGTCGAGACCATCGAGCGCCAGGCCGCGCGCCTCGTCGGCCTGGTCGAAGACCTGCGCCGCGTCAACCCGAAGGAATAGCCAGCCGCTCGGCGCCCTGCGCCGTGAGCCGGTAGGCGCGATCGGCCTGCGCCGCCGCCCAGTCGGCGTGCGTGACGAGCACCACCGCGGCGCCCTGCTCGCGGGCGCGCTCGCGCAGGAGGCGCATCACCTGCCGCGCGCTGTCCGGATCGAGGTTGCCGGTCGGCTCGTCGGCGAGGAGCAGCGCCGGCTCGCCCACCAGGGCGCGCGCGATGGCCACGCGCTGCAGCTCTCCGCCGGAGAGCTCGCGCGGCATGCTGCGCTCGCGGCCGGCGAGCCCGACCGCGGCGAGGAGGGACCTCGCCTTCCCTTCCATGACGTCCTTGCGCTCCTTGCGCAGGAGCAGCGGCAGCGCGACGTTCTCCAGCACCGTGAGATGGGGCAGGAGGTGGAAGGCCTGGAAGATGAAGCCGAGCTTCTCCCGCCGCAGCAGCGCCAGCGCGTCGTCGTCCAGCGCGGTCAGCTCCCGCTCGAAGAGGAAGATCCGTCCCGCGTCGACCGGCTCGAGGCCGGCGACCACGTTGAGCAGCGTGGACTTGCCGATCCCGGACTCGCCGGTCACGGCCACGAACTCTCCCGGCGCGACCGCGAGGGACAGGCCGTTCAGCACGGTGCGCGCGCCGAACCGCTTGGTGACGCTTTCGAGCCTCAGCACCGGAACATCCTACCGTCCGGGCGCTCCAACCTGGCATGGGGCCGATCCTGGTCGCGGACGACAACGAGGCGGAGGCCTGCCTCGTCGCGCGGGCGCTCCGGGAAGCGGGGGTGTCGAACGAGGTCCACGTCGTGCAGGACGGCGAATCCGCCATCGCGTTCCTGGAGCGGAGCCGGCCGTGCCTGGTGCTGCTCGACCAGCTCCTTCCGGCGTGCTCCGGCCTGGAGGTCCTCGACTGGCTGCGCCGCCGCTCGCGCACGCCGACGGTGCCCGCCCTGCTCCTCACCGCCTCGAACCGCGACGCCGACATCCAGGCCGCGTACCTCGTCGGCGCGAACGGCTATCTCGTCAAGCCGACCAGCTTCGAGGACACGGTGGCGATGGCACGGGCGGTGAAGGACTACTGGCTCACCTTCAATCGTTCGCCTAGCTTGTAGTCGCGGAGTTTTGCTAGACTGCATAAGCATAGGTTTTGATTGAACTATATTTCCGGAGGAGGACCCGTGGACAAATCTTTCCGCCTGCTGCTCGCAGGTACAGCCGCAGTAACGCTCGCTTTCGCCCCCGCGGCGATGGCGCAGCAGAAGATCAAGATCGGCTTCATCACGACGCTCTCCGGCCCGGCCGGCGTCATCGGCAAGCACATGAAGGACTCGGTGGACCTCGCGGTCGAGCACCTCGGCGGCAAGATGGGCGGCGTTCCCATCGAGGTGATCTACGGCGACGACCAGTTCAAGCCCGACGTGGGCGTCCAGGTCGCCGAGGAAATGCTGAAGAAGCACCAGGTCGACATCATGTCCGGGATCATCTGGTCCAACGTGATGATGGCGGTGGTGCCGGTCGTCACGGGCGCCGGCAAGGTGATGGTGGGCACGAACGCCGGCGCGAGCCCCCTCGCCGGCAAGGACTGCAACGAGGCCTACTTCTCGGCTTCCTGGAACAACGACCAGTCGCCCGAGGCGATGGGCAAGTACCTGCAGGAGCAGAACATCAAGGACCTGTACGTGCTCGCGCCGAACTACCAGGCGGGCAAGGACATGGTCGCGGGCCTCAAGCGCTACTACAAGGGCAACATCGTCGAGGAGATCTACACCAAGCCCGGCCAGCAGGACTACCAGGCCGAGATCACCCAGCTGCGCTCGAAGAACCCGAAGGCGGTGTTCGCGTTCTATCCGGGCGGCATGGGGATCCAGTTCGTGAAGCAGTACGTGCAGGCCGGCCTGCGCGAGCAGATCCCGCTCTACTCGGTGTTCACGGTGGACGAGACCACGCTGCCGGCGCTGAAGGAGTCGGCGATCGGCCAGTACGAGGCGCGCTTCTGGAGCCCGGACATGAACGTCCCGGCGAGCAAGAAGTACGTCGCGGACTTCGAGAAGAAGTTCGGCTATACGCCGTCCTACTACGGCGCGCAGAGCTACGACGGCATCATGCTGATCGATTCCGCGGTGCGGGCGAACAAGGGCACGCTGAAGGACCGCAAGGCGGTGATCGCGGCGATGCGCAAGGCGGACTACAACTCGATCCGCGGGCCGTTCAAGTTCAACAACAACCACCACCCGATCCAGGACTTCTACCTGCTCCAGGCGGTGAAGGGCGGCAAGGACGGCGCGCACATGGAGATCAAGCGCAAGGTGTTCGAGAAGCACCAGGACTCCTACCACCAAGAATGCAAGATGAAGTGGTAGGCGCCGGCTAGCCGAAAGGAAAAGGGCGCACCTCGCGCCCTTTTTTTATGACCGTCCTGCTCTTCGAGCAATTCCTCAACGGCCTGCAGTTCGGGGTGATGCTGTTCCTGATGGCCGCCGGCCTGACGCTGGTGTTCGGCATCATGAACCTCGTCAACCTGGCGCACGGCTCGCTCTACATGGTGGGCGCGTATCTCGCGGTCGCGGCCACCGCATGGACGGGCAACTACCTGCTCGGCGTGCTGCTCGGGTTGCTGGGGACGCTGGTCGTCGGGATGCTGGTGGAGGTGATCGCGCTGCGCACGCTGTACGAGCGCGACCACCTCGACCAGGTGCTCGCCACGTTCGGCCTGATCCTGTTCTTCAACGAGCTGGTCGCGATCGTCTGGGGCCGCACCGCGCTCTACACGTCGCTGCCGCAATGGCTGCAGGGCTTCATCCCGCTCTTCGGCGGCGCGCGCTACCCGGTCTACCGCATGGTGGTGCTCGGCGTCGGCCTGGTCGTCGCACTGCTCCTCTGGTACGTCGTGACGCGCACGCGCCTGGGCATGCTGATCCGCGCCGGCGCGTCGAACCGCGCCATGGTCGGCGCCCTCGGCGTCAACATCCGACTCCTCTATACGGTCGTGTTCGGCTTCGGCGCCGCGCTCGCAGGCCTCGCCGGCCTGATGGCCGGGCCGATCTACGCGGTGCAGCCGGGCATGGGCGACCTGATCCTCATCCAGGTGTTCGTGGTGATCGTGATCGGCGGCATCGGCTCGATCCGCGGCGCGCTGGTGGGCGCCATCATCGTCGGCCTGGTCGACACGATGGGCCGCGCGTTCCTCAAGCCGCTGCTCGGGCACGTGATCTCGCCCACCGCGGCCGAGGCGGCGGGCCCGGCGCTCGCCTCGATGCTGATCTACCTGCTGATGGCCGTGGTGCTCGCGGTGCGGCCCTCCGGCCTGTTCTCGGCGAGGGGCTGATGCGCGTCTTCCTGAAATCGCGCCTCGTCCTCTGGATCGCCGCCGCCGCCTTGCTCGCCGCGCTGCCGCCGGTCGTCACCGCGCTCGGCCAGCCGTACTACATCGACCTCGTGCGGCGCATCATGATCCTCGCCATCGCCGCGACGAGCCTGAACCTGATCCTCGGCTACGGCGGGCTCGTGTCCTTCGGCCATGCCGCCTACATCGGCGTCGGCGCCTACGCGGTCGGCATCCTCGCCTTCTACGGCGTGACGAACGGCTGGCTGCAATGGGCGGTCGCGATCGGCGCGTCGGCGCTCGTCGCGCTCGCCATCGGCGCCGTGTCGATCCGCACCAGCGGCATCTACTTCATCATGATCACGCTCGCCTTCACGCAGATGCTCTACTACCTCGGCATCTCCCTCGCGGAGTTCGGCGGCGACGACGGCATGCGCCTCAAGGCGAAGAGCCAGCTCGGCATCCTCGACCTCGCCGACCCGCTGCAGTTCTACTACCTGGCGCTCGCGCTGATGCTGCTCGCGGTGTTCCTCGTCTACCGGATCGTGAACTCGCGCTTCGGCATGGTGCTGCGCGCCTCGAAGTCGAACGAGGCGCGCTCGCGCGCGATCGGCTTCTCGCCTTACCCCTACCGGCTCGCGGCCTTCGTGATCGCCGGCGCGATGTGCGGGCTGGCGGGGGCGCTCTACGGCAACCACACCAACTACATCACGCCGAGCTTCATGGCCTGGCACCAGTCGGGCGAGCTCATGTTCATGGTGATCCTCGGCGGCATGGCGACGACCGCGGGGCCGGTCCTCGGCACCTTCGCGCTCCTCATCCTCGAGGAGATCCTGAAGGGCTGGACCGAGCACTGGCAGGTGGTGCTCGGCCCCCTGCTCATCATCTCGGTCATCTTCTTCAAGCGCGGCCTCGCCGGAATCTTCTACAAGCCCGATGCTTGAGGTCAAACGCCTGCAGAAGAACTTCGGCGCGCTGCGCGCCTCCGACGGCATCGATTTCGCCGTCGTCGAGGGCGAGACGCACGCGGTGATCGGCCCCAATGGCGCGGGAAAGACCACCTTCATCGCACAGCTCGCCGGCAACCTGCGGCCCGATGCCGGCACCATCCGCTTCGCCGGCGAGGACGTCACGCACCTGCCCGCGCCGCGTCGCGCGCGCAAGGGGCTCGCGCGCTCGTTCCAGATCACCAGCATCTACCCCGAGTTCACGACGCTCGACAACGTCGCCCTCGCCGTGCAGGCGCACGCCGGCCACAGCTTCCGCTTCTGGTCTCCGGCGCGGAGCGACGATTCGCTCCGTGGTC
>DASZQH010000085.1:0-3817 GCA_035549805.1 Burkholderiales bacterium | reverse complement strand
CTACAAGTTCCAGTTCATCACGCTCGCCGGCTTCCACTCGCTCAACTACTCGATGTTCGAGCTCGCCTACGGCTACGCGCGCGAGAACATGACCGCGTTCGTCGAGCTGCAGCAGAAGGAGTTCGCCGCGGCCGAGAAGGGGTTCACCGCGGTCAAGCACCAGCGCGAGGTGGGCACCGGCTACTTCGACGCGATCACGCAGGCCTGCACCGGCGGCAAGGCGTCGACCACGGCGCTGCATGGCTCGACCGAGGACGAGCAGTTCTTCGACCCGAAGAAGCCCAAGCTCGCCGCGGCCTAGCGGTTGCCGCTAAACTGCGGCGCGATGGCCTCCTATGTTGAAAGCGTCCTCATCCCCGGCGAGCAGGTGGTGCACCGGGCGCGCATCAGCAAATGGTCCCTCGCGCCGCTCCTTTTCTTCGGCGTGCTGCTGCTACCGGTCGGCATCGGGCTCGTCCTGCTCGTCTGGGCGTGGATCCGCTACGCCACCACCGAGCTCGCCGTCACCAACAAGCGCGTGATCGCGAAGACCGGGCTGATCCAGAGAAAGACCGTGGAGCTCTTCATCTCGAAGGTGGAGAGCGTCCAGGTCGACCAGGGCATCCTCGGCCGGATCTTCGACTACGGCACCGTCACGCTCACCGGCACCGGGGTGCAGAGCGCGCCCTTCAAGAGCATCGCCGACCCGCTGCGCTTCCGGAAGCTCTTCATGACCGCGGCCGACTCGCCCGCGGCCAGGGCGACCTAGACGAGCGTCGCCGGCACGGGCTTGTTGTCGTTCAGGTTGAGCCAGCCCTTGACGATGCGGTAGATGAGCCAGATCCCGACCGCGACCCAGACCAGCCAGCCGATCAGCACGATCATCAGGAGCGCGCCGAGCACCGCGCCGGCGAGGCCCCACCAGAACGTGCGGATCTGCCAGGCGAAGTGCGACTCGAGGACCGTGCCGGCCACCTCCTCGCGCTTCACGTAGTTCATCACCACCGCCACGATCCACGTCAGGCCGATGAAGAACCCGGCCGCCTGCAGCCCGTAGATCACCATCGTCAGCGTCCTCAGCGACTTCAGCTTTTCTTCTTCCATACCGCCACCCTTTTCTGCCGCGAATGCTCGCCGGCTTCGATTGTCACGTTGCGTTTCGGCACCCCGTACTGCCCCGCGATGAACTCGATCAGCGCCTCGTTCGCCCTGCCGTCGACCGGCGGCGCCGCGAGCCGGACCTTCGTGCGCGCGCCGTGCTGGCCGGCGAACTCCGTCTTCTTCGCTCCCGGCTGCACATGCAGCTCCAGGACGATCCGCTCGCTCATCCCAGGGTCGCCGCCACCGGCTTGGCGTGGCCGAGGACGATCAGGACCACCTGCAGGACGATGAGCAGCGCGAGCGGCGAGAGGTCGAAGCCGCCCAGCGGCGGGACGAAGCGGCGGAACGGGCGCAGGAACGGGCGCGTCATCGCCTCGAGCACGGGCGAGAACGGCGAGTACGTGCGCACCCAAGAGAGGATCGCCTGCACGATCACCGCGAACACGAGGAGGTAGATGCTGTAGCGCACGAGGTCAACGAAGGCCACGGCGATCACCGGCACCGCGCGCGGCTCGCCGCCCATGATGGCGATCTGCGCGACCAGGCTGAGCGCCTGGAGGATCCAGGCGAGGAGCAGCGTCGGGATGTCGTAGCCGCGCAGGCCGGGCACGACGCGACGCACCGGCATCACCAGCCAGCTCGTGGCCGCGAGCACGAACTCGCCCGCCGGGTTGTGGAACGGCACCCGCAGCCACTGGAAATGGAAGCGTGCGAGCAGCAGGAACACGAAGAACGTGAACAGCGTGTCGACGAGGAAGACCGCGATCTGGCCGAGCATCAGTCTTTCCCCAGTTCGCGGCCCATCTCTTCGCCGCGCTTGCTCGCCGCCTCGACGGCGCGGATGAACCGCTCGGCGAGCTTTTCCTCCTCGAACACGTTGAGCGCCGCCTCCGTCGTTCCGCCTTTCGAAGTCACGTTCTTCCGCAAGGTCTCGGGAGAGTCGGCGCTCTGGGAGGCGAGCTGCGCGGCACCCAGCACGGTCTGCTTGGCGAGCTTCAGCGCGTCGTCCTTCCCGATGCCGAGCTTCACCGCCGCGGCGGCGAGTTGCTCGATGAACCAGAACACGTAGGCCGGGCCGCTCGCCGACACCGCGGTCACCGGGTCGATGAGGCGCTCCTCCGCAAGCCAGACGACCTCCCCGACGGCCTTCAGAATGCTTTCCGCCTGCTGCCTTTCCGAGGGGGAGACGTCGGGAGACGCGAACAGCCCGGTGATCCCCGCGCCGATGAGGCCGGGCGTGTTCGGCATGCAGCGCACGATCTTGCGGTGCCCGCCCAGCCAGCGCGACAGCGCCTCGATGCCGATCCCCGCGGCGACGCTGATGACCAGCTTCTCCTTCGAGAAGCCGGAAACCGAGGCGAGGGCCGCCCGCATGTCCTGCGGCTTGACCGCGATCACCAGCGTGTCGGCGCCCTGCATCGCCGCGTCGGGCGCCGTCGAGATGCGGACCGGCCACTTCGCGCCGAGCCTCTCGCGCGCCTGCGGGCTCATCTCCACCACCGCGATGTCCCGCGGCGCGGTGCCCTTCGCGATCAGGCCGCCGATGAGCGCGCTCGCCATGTTGCCGCCGCCGAGGAAGCAGAGCTTCATACCGTTTGGCTCTCGTGCCGGGTTCGAAGACCGAAGATCGCCGTGCCGATGCGCACCATCGTCGAGCCTTCGGCGATCGCGAGTTCCATGTCGTCGCTCATGCCCATCGAAAGCGTGTCGAACGCGCACTCGCCCTTCAGCGCGTCGTACAGGCTCTTGACCTCATGGAAACGCTCCCGGGACGCACCCGGCTCCGGAATCGCCATCAGCCCTCGCAGCCTTATTCCCGGGAACGCCGCGATCGCGGAGGCAAGCGCAGCGACCGCCGCAGGCGCGACGCCGGACTTCGTCTCTTCGCCCGAAGCGTTGACCTGGATGAGGACATTCAAAGGCGGCCGGCCCGCATCTGACAATTCCTGTCGCTGCTCCGACAGGCGGCGTGCAATTTTTTCACTCGCGACGGTGTGCACCCAGTCGAAGCGCTCGGCGGCGAGGCGCGTCTTGTTGCTCTGGAGCGGGCCGATCAGGTGCCACTCGAGCCCATCGGGGAGCTGCGCCATTTTTTCCACCGCTTCCTGCACGTAATTTTCTCCAAAGGCGCGCTGCCCCGCGGCCGCCGCCTGCGCGACGAGCGGCGCCGCGTGCGTCTTCGAAACCGCGAGCAGCCGCACCGATTCCGGGTCGCGGCCGGCGGCCTCCGCGGCGCGGCGGATCCGACTTTTTACAGCTTGCAGGTTGTCCGCGATTGTTGCCATAATGGCCTGAATCCGCGAGAAAAAAACGACTCGCGCGCCTCGGGAGGATTGTAATGGATCTCACAGAGCTGCTCGCCTTCGTGGTGAAGAACAAGGCGTCGGACCTGCATTTGTCGTCCGGCCTGCCGCCCATGATCCGCGTGCATGGCGATGTGCGACGGATCAACGTGCCGCCGATGGAGCACAAGGACGTGCACGGGATGATCTACGACATCATGAACGACGGGCAGCGCAAGTTCTACGAGGAAAACCTCGAGTGCGACTTCTCGTTCGCGGTGCCGAACCTGGCGCGCTTCAGGGTAAATGCGTTCGTGCAGCAGCGCGGCGCCGCCGCGGTGATGCGGACCATCCCGTCCAAGATCCTCTCGCTCGAGGACCTGAAGGCGCCGAAGATCTTCGCCGAGATCGCCGACCAGCCGCGCGGCATCGTGCTCGTCACCGGGCCGACCGGC
>DASZQH010000084.1:0-3520 GCA_035549805.1 Burkholderiales bacterium | reverse complement strand
ACACCAGCAGGTCAGCCACGCCTTCCCTCCGCGACCTCCAGCACCGCGCCGGCCGCTTTCGCCGCCGTATTCTGCCGCAGCGTCTCGTGGAACTCGTGGAAGCGCGCGATCTGCCGGTCCCTCGCCGCGGTATCGCGCAGCAGGTCGAGCAGCGCCGCAGAGAGCGCGGCAGGCGTCGCCGCATCCTGCAGCAGCTCGGGAACGAGCTTCTCGCCCGCGAGGATGTTGGGCAAGCCGACGTAGGGCAGGTAGAGAAGCCGCTTCATGATCGCCCAGGTGATCGGCGATTGCCGGTAGGTGATCACCATCGGCGTCTTGAAGAGCGCCGCCTCCAGCGCCGCCGTGCCGCTCGCCACGAGCGCGAGGTCGGCCGCGGCGAGCGCCTCGTGGGAATGGCCGAAGAGGAGCGTGAGCGGCAGGTCGGTGCGCTGCTGCTCGTGCAGCACGCGCTCGAACATGTCGCGGGTCTGCCGCGTCACCGTGGGCACGACGAAATGCACGTCGTGCACTTCCTGGCGGAAGCGATGCGCGGCGAGGACGAAGGTTTCCGCCATGTAATGGAGCTCGGAGCGGCGGCTTCCCGGCAGCAGCGCGACGATGAGGCGTCCCTGCGGCAGGCGCAGCTGCGCCCTCGCCTCGTCCTTCTTCGGGTCGGCCGGGATGACATCGGCGAGCGGATGGCCGACGAACGTGGCCGGCACGCCGGCCTTGCGATAGATCGGCTCCTCGAACGGGAACATCACCAGCATGTGGCTCACCGAGCGCGCGATCTCGCGGATGCGGTAGCCTCGCCAGGCCCAGATGGAGGGGCTGACGTAGTGGATCGCGGGGATCCCCGCCTCCTTCATGCGCCGCTCGAGCCCGAGGTTGAACCCGGAGGAGTCGACGCCGATGAAGAGATCCGGCCGCGCCGCGAGGAGCTGCCGCGCCAGACGACGGCGGATCCCCATGATCTCGCCGTAGTGGCCGATCAGCTCGCCGTAGCCGCGCACGGAAAGCTTCTCCATCGGGAAATGGGACTCGAAGCCCTCGGCCTGCATGCGCGGGCCGCCGATGCCGGCGAAAGCCGAGCCTGGCCGGCGCGCCTTGAGCGCCGCGATGAGGTGGGCGGCGAGGAGGTCGCCGGAGGCCTCGCCGGCGACCATGCCGACGCGCAGCGCCGCGCGCTCCATCAGCGGAGCAGGCCGCGCCGTGCGCTGCCGAGGAAGTCGAGGATCGCGCGCACCTCCGGGCAGGCCTGCGCCTGCTCCTCGAGGCTGCGGCGCGCGTCCTCGAGCGACAGGCCGTTGCGGTAAAGCGTGCGATACGCCTGCTTGAGCGCCGCGATCGTCGCCGGCGGGAACCCGCGGCGCTTGAGGCCCTCGGCATTGATCCCGTACGGCCGGGCGGTGTTGCCGGCCGCGGTGACGTACGGCGGCAGGTCCTGCGGCAGGTAGCTGCCCATGCCGGTAAATGCGTGCGCGCCGATGCTCACGAACTGGTGCACCAGGGTCGTCGCGCCGAGGATCGCCCAATCGCCGATCGTCACGTGGCCCGCCACCTGGCATGCGTTGGCGACGATGGTGTGGCTGCCGATGCGGCAATCGTGGGCGAAATGCACGTAGGCCATGATCCAGTTGTCGTTGCCGACGCTCGTGACGCCGGCATCGAGCGTCGTGCCGCGGTTGATCGTGACGTACTCGCGGATGGTGTTGCCGTCGCCGATCTCGACGCGCGCGCCTTCGCCGGCATCCTTCTTGTCCTGCGGCGGGCCGCCGATCGAGGCGAAGTGGAAGATCCGGTTGCCGCGGCCGATGCGCAGCCTGCCGTCGAGCACGACGTGGGAGCCGATCCAGGTGCCCTCCCCGACTTCGACGTCGGGGCCCACGACGCAATAGGGTCCGACCGTGACGCCGGCGGCGAGCCGGGCCTTCGGGTCGACGATCGCGCTCGGATGGATGGCGCCGGCCATCACTCGGCGATCGACTGCACCGAGCACAGGATGGTCGCCTCGGCGACCGTCTTCCCGTCCACGCGCGCCTGGCAGGTGAACTTGGCGATGCTGCGCAGCTCGCGCTCCAGCACGACTTCGAGCTCGAGCTGGTCGCCGGGCAGGACCGGGCGCTTGAAGCGCGCCGCGTCGATGCCGACGTAGTAGTACAGGGACTTGTCGTCCGGGCGCGTGCCGCGCGTCTTGAACACGAGGATCCCCGCCGCCTGCGCCATGGCCTCGAGGATCAGGACGCCCGGCATGATCGGCCGGTGCGGAAAGTGCCCCTGGAAGTAGGGCTCATTCGCCGACACGTTCTTCAGGGCGAGGATGCGCTTGCCGGGCTCGAGCGACTTGACACGGTCGATCATCACGATGGGATAGCGCTGCGGCAGGTGCGCGAGCACTTCGTTGATGTCCATCTCAGCCATTCTTCTTCTCCCTGGACGTGGTCCTGGACTGCGCCTCGAGCGCGCGGACGCGGTCGCGCAGGTCCGCGAGCTGCCGCACCACCGCGGTGTTCTTCGCCCACGCCGCGTTCTCGTCGAACGGGAACATGCCGGTATACGTGCCGGGCTGCAGGATCGAGCGTGAGATCACCGTCCCCGCGGAGACGTTCACGTGGTCCGCGAGCTTCAGGTGGCCGAGGATCACCGCCGCGGCGCCGATGGTGCAGTTGCGGCCGATGTCGGCGCTGCCCGCGACCGCGACGCAGCCGGCCATCGCGGTGTGCGCGCCGACGCGCACGTTGTGGCCGATCTGGATCTGGTTGTCGAGCTTCACCCCGTCCTCGACGACCGTGTCGTCGATCGCCCCGCGGTCGATCGTGGTGTTGGCGCCGATCTCGACGTCGTCGCCGATGACGACGCGGCCGATCTGGGGGATCTTCAACCACCCCGCGCCGGTGCGGGCGATGCCGAAGCCGTCCGCGCCGATGACGACGCCGGCATGGAGGATGCCGCGCGCTCCGATCGTGCAGCCCGGGTACACCACCACGCCGGGATAGAGGCAGGTGCCGTCGCCGATGCGCACGCCATCGCCGACCACGCAGCCCGCGCCGACGGAAACGTCGCGGCCGAGCTGCGCGCTGCCCGCCACGACGGCGGAAGGATGGACGCCGGCCGGCTGCGCCGTCAGCGGGTTGAAGAGCTGGGAGACGCGGGCGAAGTAGGCGTAGGGATCGTCGCAGACGATGCGCGGAAGCGCCGTCAGCGCCTCGTGCTCGGCGGCGAGGATGACGGCCGCGGCGCGGGTGCCGGCGAGCTTCGCGGTGTAGCGCGGATTAGCGAGGAAGGCGATTTCGCCGGCCCCCGCCTTCTCCAGGGTGCCGACCTGGCGCACGCGGGTGGTCGCGTCGCCGGCGACCCGGCCGCCGAGGCGCGACGCGATCTCCCCGAGCGTCAGCGGCCCGGACATCGTGCTACTTGGCCGGCGGCTTGGCTGCGTCGAGCGCCTTGATCACCTTCTCGGTGATGTCGATGCGCGGGCTGAAGTACACGACATCCTGGAAGATGATGTCGTACTTCTCCTGCTCGGCGATCTGGCGGATGA
>DASZQH010000083.1:0-1774 GCA_035549805.1 Burkholderiales bacterium | reverse complement strand
GCGCCTGTCGCGCGACAAGGCGAAGCGCATGGCCGCGTGGCTCGACCTCGAGAAGGCGCTCGAGAGCGGCGAGAAGATCCAGGGCGTCATCACCGGCAAGGTGAAGGGCGGCCTCACCGTCATGGCGCGCGGCATCCGCGCCTTCCTCCCCGGCTCGCTCGTCGACCTGCGCCCGGTGAAGGACACCACGCCGTACGAAGGCAAGGAGATGGAGTTCAAGGTCATCAAGCTCGACCGCAAGAGGAACAACGTGGTCGTGTCGCGCCGCGCCGTGCTCGAGGAAACCGCGGGCGCCGAGCGCCAGAACCTGCTCGCGACCCTGCAGGAAGGCGCGACGGTCAAGGGCATCGTCAAGAACATCACCGACTACGGCGCGTTCGTGGACCTCGGCGGCATCGACGGCCTGCTGCACATCACCGACCTCGCCTGGCGCCGCGTGAAGCACCCGTCCGAAGTCCTCAACGTCGGCGACGAGGTCACCGCCAAGGTGCTCAAGTTCGACGCCGAGAAGAACCGCGTCTCGCTGGGCCTGAAGCAGCTCGGGGAGGACCCCTGGGTCGGCATCGGGCGCCGCTACCCGCAGGGCACGCGCCTCTTCGGCAAGGTCACGAACCTCACCGACTACGGCGCGTTCGTCGAGGTCGAGTCCGGCATCGAGGGCCTCGTGCACGTCTCCGAGATGGACTGGACCAACAAGAACGTCCATCCGTCCAAGGTGGTGCAGGTGGGCGACGAGGTCGAGGTGATGATCCTCGAGATCGACGAGGAGCGCCGCCGCATCTCCCTCGGCATGAAGCAGTGCATGCCCAACCCGTGGGAAGACTTCGCCCGCGAGTACAAGAAGGGCGACAAGGTGAAGGGCCAGATCAAGTCCATCACCGACTTCGGCGTGTTCGTCGGGCTGCCGGGCGGCATCGACGGCCTGGTGCACCTGTCGGACCTCTCCTGGTCCGCCGCGGGCGAGGAGGCGGTCAAGAACTTCAAGAAGGGCGAGGAAGTCGAGGCGGTGGTGCTGTCGATCGACGTCGAGCGCGAGCGCATCTCGCTCGGCATCAAGCAGCTCGAGGGCGACCCGTTCACCAACTTCATCGCCAGTCACGAGAAGAACAGCGTGGTCAACGGCACGGTGAAATCGGTCGACGCCAAGGGCGCGGTGGTGGACATCGGCGGCGCCGAGGGCTACCTGCGCGCCTCCGAGTTCTCGCGCGACCGCGTCGACGACCTCACCAAGCACCTGAAGGAAGGCGACACGGTGCAGGCGATGATCATCAACGTCGACCGCAAGAACCGCTCGATCAACCTTTCGGTCAAGGCGAAGGACCTGTCCGAGGAGAGCGACGCGATGAAGGCGCTGAGGAGCGAGCAGGCGGCGGCGAGCGCCGGCGCCACGAACCTCGGCGCGCTGCTGCGCGCGAAGCTCGACAAGGGCGGCGGCAACGAGAAGTAGGGACGCAGAGGCCGTCGCCAACAACAGCGAGGGAGGGGAAGGGTGACCAAGTCCGAACTGATTGCGCGATTGGCGCAGCGCTACCCGCAGCTGGTGGCGAAGGACGCCGAGTACGCGGTCAAGATGATCCTCGATGCCATGACCCAGAGCCTGCTCTCGGGCCATCGCATCGAGATCCGCGGCTTCGGCAGCTTCGGCCTGAATTACCGTCCCCCGCGCACCGGCCGCAACCCGAAGTCGGGCGAGAAGGTGCAGGTGCCGGAAAAGTACGTCCCCCACTTCAAGGCCGGCAAGGAGCTGCGCGAGCGCGTCGATTCGGCCACCGAG
>DASZQH010000082.1:0-4434 GCA_035549805.1 Burkholderiales bacterium | reverse complement strand
CGCCGCTCGGCGTCGGCCTGCACCGCCTTCGCGACGCCGTGCGCGCTGAAGATGACCGTCGCGCCGCGCGGCACCTCGTCGAGCTCCTCGACGAAGACCGCGCCCTTCGCGCGCAGGTTCTCGACCACGTATTTGTTGTGCACGATCTCGTGGCGCACGTAGATCGGCGCACCGTGCTGGACCAGGGCGCGCTCCACGATCTCGATCGCGCGCTCTACGCCGGCACAGAAGCCCCGGGGATTGGCGAGCAGGACGTCCACGGCCTATTTTCGCACGGCCGGGAAGAACGATTCGTAGATGAGGAGCGCCGCGCCGATGCTGATCGCCGAGTCGGCGACGTTGAACGCCGGCCAGTGCCATCCCGCGGCATGGACGTCGACGAAGTCGACCACGTGCCCGAAGCGGACGCGGTCGATCAGGTTGCCGAGCGCGCCGCCGAGGATGAGCGCGAGCCCGGCGCAGAACAGCCGCTTCGCCGGATTGCGCACGATCAGCACCGCCAGGACCACCGACGCCACCAGCGCGAACGCGGCCAGTCCCCAGCGCTGCCAGCCGTCCTGCTGCGCGAGGAAGCTGAACGCCGCGCCCTTGTTGAACACCAGGACGAGGTTCAGGAAGCCCGTGACCTCTACCCGCTCGTAAGGCGTGAACCAGGCCAGCACCAGCGCCTTCACGAGCTGGTCGAGCGCGATGATCGCCGCGGCGATGCCGAACCAGCTAAGCGTGCGTGCGCTTCTCACCTGGCCCCTTGAGGTTGTCCGCGCAACGGCCGCACAGGCCGTCGTTCACGTCGGCCCGGTAGTGCCAGCACCGATCGCACTTCGGGTGCGCGCTCGCGGCGACTTCGACACGCTGTTCGCCGCCCTGGTGAAGCGTCGCCCGGGAGGTGATCAGGACGTACCTCAGCTCATCGCCGAGATGCTTCAACGCCTCGAAGACGGGGCCTGACGCATGGATGTCGAGCTCCGCGGCGAGCGAAGAGCCGATCTCCTTGCGCTCGCGCTTTTCCTCGATGCGCTTGGTCACGATGTCGCGGAACTGGCGGATGCTCGCCCAGCGCTGCATGAGCGCCTCGTCCTGCGCGACGTCCGCCGGGAACGCGTGGAGGGTCTCGAAGAACACGCTCTTCTCGTCGTCGCGGACCAGGACCTGCCAGGCCTCCTCGGCGGTGAAGCTCAGGATCGGCGCCATCAGCTTCAGCAGCGCCTGCGTGATGTGGAACAGCGCCGTCTGCGCGGAGCGCCGGGCGGGCGAGCCCGCCGCGCTCGTATAGAGGCGGTCCTTCAGGATGTCGAGGTAGAAGGCGCCGAGGTCTTCCGAGCAGAAGGTCTGGATCTTCTGCGCCACCAGGTGGAACTGGTAGCCGGCATAGTCCTCCGCCGCCGCCGCCTGCATCTTCGCCGCCAGCGCGAGCGCATAGCGGTCGATCTCGACCATGCCGGCGACCGGCACGGCGTGCTGCCGCGGGTCGAAATCCGACGTGTTGGCGAGGAGGAACCGCAGGGTGTTACGGATGCGCCGGTAGCTCTCGACGACGCGCTTGAGGATCTCGTCGGAGATCGTCAGCTCGCCGGAGTAGTCCGTGCTCGCCACCCAGAGGCGCAGGATCTCGGCGCCCAGCGTGCTCGAGATCTTCTGCGGCGCGATGACGTTGCCGAGCGACTTGGACATCTTGCGCCCGTCGCCCGCGACCACGAAGCCGTGCGTGAGCAGGCTGCGGTAGGGCGGGTGGCCGTCCAGCATGCACGCGGTGAGCAGCGACGAATGGAACCAGCCGCGATGCTGGTCGGAGCCCTCGAGGTACATGTCGGCGGGGTAGGTCGATTGCGCCTTGTGCGAGTTGCGCAGCACGGTGAAGTGCGTGGTGCCGGAGTCGAACCACACATCCAGCGTGTCGCGGCTCTTCTCATAAGACGAGCTTTCAGGACCCAGCAGCTCTTCCGCCGTCACGGCCTGCCAGGCCTCGATGCCCCCCTTCGCCACGCGTTTGGCCACCTCCTCGAGCAGCGCCGGGGTGCGCGGATGCAGCGCGCCGGTCTCCTTGTGCAGGAAGAACGGCATCGGCACCCCCCACTGCCGCTGGCGCGAGAGGGTCCAGTCCGGCCGGTTGGCGATCATGCCGTGCAGTCGCGCCTGGCCCCAGCCCGGGAAGAACCGGGTCTGCTCGATGCCGCGCAGCGCCGTTCCCCGAAGGCTTGCGCCGCCGACCTTCTTGTCCATCGAGGCGAACCATTGCGTGGTCGCGCGCAGGATCACCGGCGTCTTGTGCCGCCAGCAATGCATGTAGCTGTGCGCATGCTTCCACTCGACCGCGAGGAGCGCGCCCTTCTCCTCGAGCGCCTTGACGATCTTCGGATTGGCGTCCCAGATCGAGAGGCCGCCGAAGAGCGGCAACGACGGCACGTACTTGCCGTCGCCCATGACCGGCGTGAGGATCTCGTCGTCCTTCATGCCGTAGCGGCGGCACGAGTCGAAGTCCTCCACGCCGTACGCCGGCGACGAGTGCACGACGCCCGTGCCGCTCTCGGTCGTGACGTACTCGCCGAGATAGACCGGGGACAGCCGGTCGTAAAACGGATGGCGGAAGCGTAGCCCCTCGAGGCTCCTGCCCCTGGTTTCCCCGACGACCTTTCCTTCGAGGCCGTATCGCTTCAGGCACGCCTCGCGCAGCTCATCCGCCAGGATGAGGAGCCCCTTGTCCGTCTCGACGAGCTGATAGGTCAGGTCAGGGTGGACGTTCAATGCCTGGTTCGCCGGCAGCGTCCAGGGTGTGGTCGTCCAGATCACCGCAAAAACGGCTTTGCCCGAAACCGCGCCCTTCCCGAACGCCTCCCACAGTTTCGACAGGTCCTGCTTTTCGATTTCGAAGGCCACGTCAACGGCAGGATCCTTGCGGTCCTCGTACTCGACTTCCGCTTCGGCGAGCGCCGAGCCGCAGTCGAAGCACCAGTTCACCGGCTTGAGGCCGCGATAGACGTAGCCCTTCTCCAGCAACTTGCCGAGGACGCGGATCTCGTCGGCCTCGTTGCCGTAGGCCATGGTGAGGTACGGGTCTTCCCAGTCGCCGAGCACGCCGAGGCGCTTGAAGTCCGCCTTCTGGCTCGCGATCTGCTCGGTGGCGAAGGCGCGGCACAGGCGCTGCGTCTCGCCCGCCGGCAGATTCTTGCCGTGCTTCTTCTCGATCTGCACCTCGATCGGCATGCCGTGGCAATCCCAGCCCGGCACGTAGCGCGCGTCGAAGCCGGCGAGCGACTTCGACTTCACCACCATGTCCTTGAGGATCTTGTTCACCGCGGTGCCGATGTGGATGTCGCCGTTCGCGTACGGCGGGCCGTCGTGCAGCACGAAGGTCGGGCGGCCCTGCTCCTTCGCCACCTGGCGCAGGCGGCGGTACGTCCCCTTCTCTTCCCATTGCCGCACCCGCTCCGGCTCTCGCTTGGCGAGATCGCCCCGCATCGGGAACGGCGTGTCCGGAAGGTTGAGGGTGTCTTTGTAGTCAGCCATGGTTTTCGAAGTAGTGGCGCGCGTTGCGCACGTCGGTGGAGATCGCGCTCTTCAGCGCCTCGAGGTCGTCGTACTTCTGCTCGTCGCGCAGCTTCGCGAGGAAGCGGACCTTCAGGCGCCTGCCGTACAGGTCCCGCTCGACGTCGAGCAGGTGCACCTCGAGGAGCGGCGTCGGCAGCGGATTCACCGTCGGCCGCAGTCCGAGGCTGGCGACACCACGGCCGTGGCCTTCCACGTGCACCACGAAGATGCCCGCAAGCGCCGGCTTGCGGGGAAGCGGGATATTCGCGGTCGGACAGCCGAGCTGCCGGCCGAGCCCGGCCCCCCGCACCACGCGCCCGCTGATGACGTAGGGATGGCCGAGCAGCCGCTCGGCGCGTCGCAGGTCGCCCGCCTGCAGCGCGGCACGCACCCCCGAGCTCGAAATGCGCTCCCCGTCGACGACGTCCGGCAGCGCCTCGACCTCCAGGCCTGCGCCACGCAGGGCCCCGACGTCGCCGCCCCGGCCCTTGCCGAAGCGGAAGTCACGCCCGACGACCAGCGCGCGGGCCTGCAGGCCGCGCACCAGGATGGTGTCGATGAACTCGCCGGCTGACAGCGACGCAAGGCGCGCACCGAAGCGCGCCACATGGACGCGACCCACGCCCGCCGCGGCGAGCAGCTCGAGCTTGTCCCGCAGGCGCGTGAGGCGGGGCGGCGCGGCGTCGGCCGCGAAGAACTCGCGCGGGTGGGGTTCGAAGGTCAGCACGCAGGAGCCGATGTCCAGTTCGCGCGCCCTGGCGTTCACTCGGTCGAGCAGCGCGCGGTGGCCGCGGTGCACGCCGTCGAAGTTGCCGATCGTCACGGCCCAGCCGCGGCCTGCGAACGCAGGCAGAAAACCGTGCGTGACCACCATGGAGTGCGGTTAAAATCCTGAATTATAGTGTTTTT
>DASZQH010000081.1:0-6521 GCA_035549805.1 Burkholderiales bacterium | reverse complement strand
CGGAGGACCTGGTGAACCTGTTCGAATCGATGGGCATCGACACCGGCATCGACCTGAAGGGCCTGCTCGAGACCGCGGAGTACTGCGAGCAGGTCCTGGGGCGCGAGCTGCACGGGCGCGTCACGCGCAGCGGACTGGCGGTTTCATGATCTCGTACGAAGTCGCGGACCGCGTCGCGACGATCACGCTGCGCCGCGAGCCGGTGAATGCGCTCAACCACGAGCTCGTCGAGGCCCTGCTCGCCGCCTACCGGCGCGCGAAGGACGACCCGGAGGTGCGCGCGATCATCCTCACCAGCGCTTTCGACCGCGCGTTCAGCGCCGGCATGGACCTGGCGATGATGCGCGGCGGCAGCGGCATGGACCTGCGCCGCTTCCTGGAGAAGCTCTACTTCGAGATGCACGACCTGCAGTACCGCATGGGCAAGCCCACCATCGCGGCGCTGAACGGCCCGGCGCGCGCCGCCGGCGTCACGATCGCCGTGTCGTGCGACTGCCTGATCGCCGCCGACGACGTCACCCTCTCCTACCCCGAGATCAACGTCGGCGTGATCCCGGCGATGCACTTCGTGCACCTGCCGCGCCAGATCGGCCGGCACAAGGCGTTTGAGCTCCTCTTCACCGGGCGCGAGATCGGCGCGGTCGAGGCGGCGCAGCGCGGCCTGCTCAACGCCGCGGTGCCGCGCGCGCGGCTGATGGACGAAGCGCGCAGGCTCGCGCTCGAGTTCGCGGCCAAGTCCCCGGTGGTGATGAAGCTCGCGCGCGACTCCTTCATGCGCCAGAACGACTTCGAGTACCGCCGCGCGATCGAGAACGTGGTCGAGACGATCTGCAACATCATCGAGACCGACGCCGCGCAGGAAGGCCTCGACGCGTTCAACGAGAAGCGCCCGCCGCGCTGGTGAAGTGAAGCGGCCGTTCGTCCACACCCAGTCCGTGCGCCTCGCCTCCGGCGAGGAGGCGCTCGTCACCCGCGCGGTCGCGGAGGACGGGCGCGTCGGCTTCGGCTACAGCCGCACCCTCGACGCCACCGCGGCGCGGCACATGGCGGAGCAGTTTTCCCGAGAGCCGCTCCCGGAGGACATCCGGGCCGCGGCCGCGGGCCTGGCCTGGCTCGCGTCCTAGGACTTCTTGTCGACGATCGGGATGCCGTCGATCGGCGGCCCGACCTTGAGGTAGAGCGAGTAGCTCTTCTCGGGCGGCGCCGGGAACTTGCCCCACCAGGTGTACGTGGCCTTGGGCCGGATCGTCGGCTCAAGCCAGCCACCGCCATCGCGAGGCGTCGCGACCTCGCGGCCGCGGTCATCCCTGATGAGCGGGTATTTCTTCTTGCCGGCCGACAGGTAGGTATCTACGTAGCCCTGGTTGCCCACCAGGGAAAGCTTCGCCGGCTTGTCGCCGGTGTTGCGAAAGCGGACCCGGATGGTGAGCACGCCTTCGTCGCGCACGGACTCGATCACTTCGGCCACGATCCCGTCCACGTCCATCTCACGGGTCGCGAGTGGCTTTTCGGCCGTCTGCGCGAAGACTGCCATCGGTAACGATGCGAGCGCTGCAAGCATCAGGTTTCTCATGGCTCCCCCTTCCAGCGCGAATATACGCGCCGCGCGTTCCCATGGAATATCTTCTCCTTGGCGCTTGAATCCAAAGAACTATTTTCGACGTAACGGCGCGTGTCGTCGTAGTAGTGCCCGGTCTCGGGGTCGATGCCGCGCACCGCGCCGACCATCTCCGAGGCGAAGAGGATGTTCTCCACCGGGATCACCTTGAGGAGCAGGTCGATGCCGGCCTGGTGGTAGACGCAGGTGTCGAAGAACACGTTCTTCAGCAAGAGCTCCTTCAGCGGCGGGCGCTTCAGGTCCTGGGCGATGCCGCGGTAGCGGCCCCAGTGGTAGGGCACCGCGCCGCCGCCGTGCGGGATCACCATCTTCAGCGTCGGGAAGTCCTGGAAGAGATCGGAGGTCAGGAACTGCATGAACGCGGTCGTGTCGGCGTTGATGTAGTGCGCGCCGGTGAAATGGAACGCCGGATTGCACGAGGAGCTGACGTGCACCATCGCGGGCACGTCGAGCTCGACCAGCTTCTCGTAGAGCGGGTACCAGCTGCGGTCGGTGAGCGGCCGGTCCTTCCAGTAGCCGCCCGAGGGGTCCGGGTTCAGGTTGCAGGCGATGAAGCCCATCTCCTTCACGCAGCGCTCGAGCTCCGGGATGCAGGTCGCCGGGTCCACGCCCGGCGACTGCGGAAGCTGGCACACCGGCGCGAAGTTCTTCGGATACAGCGCGCAGACGCGCTGGATCAGGTCGTTGCAGACGCGCGACCAGTCGGCGCTCGTCTTCGCGTCGCCGACGTGGTGCTCCATCGAGCCCGCGCGCGGGGAGAAGAAGGTGACGTCGTAGCCCCTCTCCTTCTGCAGCTTGAGCTGGTTCTTCTCGATGCTGTCCCGGATCTCGCCGTCGGAGATCTTCAGGGGATCGGGCTTCTTTCCCGCGACCTGCAGCTTGCGCCAGTCCCACAGCGCCTGCGGCGCGGTCGTGTAGTGGCCGTGGCAGTCGACGATCATTCGAACAGCTCCTCCACCGTGAAGCGCCGCGGGATCAGTCCCTGGCGGTGCGTGGTCGCGATCGCGACCTCGAGGTTGCGCCGGTTCTCTTCCAGCCCGAAAGGCGTCATGTCGGGATTGCCCGCTCGCGCCCTGCTTTCCTTCAGGAGAGAAAGGAAAAGATCGGAATCAGCAGGAGAAACGGTGTTCTTCGCCACCACCATGTGGTTGATATGGATGGCGCCCGTTCGCCTGCGCCACTCGCGCGCGGCGCCCTCGGGATCGGCGATGAGCGGGCGGATGCGCGGGTCCTTCGGCGGCTCGCCGAGGATCGCGGCGTCGAGCTCGCCGGAGAGCAGCATCGACTCCATGTCGCGGCCCTCGGGCGCGCGCCTCACGTTCGGCGGGTCGCGGAACTCGGCGAGGTGCGGCGCCTCGAACGTGACCCAGTTCACCTTGTCCTGGTGCACGCCGTACTCCTTGAACAGGATCTCGCGGATCCACGTCGAGGTAGTCACCGAGTAGGAGCGCTTGCCGACCGTCTTGCCGTTCAGGTCGCCGGGGAAGAGCGGCCCGCGCGCGGCGTTGTAGCAGAGGTAGCCGTGCGGCGAGCGCGCCATCACCACGGCCGGCAGCAGCCGATACGGCCGCCCATGCGCCTTCGCGAGGAGGAACGTCACCACCGCGATCTCCGCGAGGTCGAACTCCAGGCCGTTCACGAGCCGCTTGAAGGCGTGCTGCGGCAGGCGCACGTCGGCGAACTCCATCGGCAGCTTCGGCGATTTCAGCTCCCCGGACCGCAACGCATGCGTGACCGGGTAGTCCCCCAGCAGGACCTTCATCCGGTCTTCTGCCCCGGCACCGGATTCGCCACCGCCTCCTCCAGCGAATGCGCCTCGCGCCATTCGCTGCGCGGCCGGATCTTCCCGTCCTCGCCGACCTGGTCCAGCCCCCAGTAGATCTCGAGGTGGTGCCCGTCCGGGTCGAGGAACTCGACCGCGATCTGCACCCCGGCGCGCCGCCGGCCCTCGAACACGATCGGCACCTTGTGGCTGCGCAGGTGCTCGCGCGCGGCGAACACCTCGTCGAGCGTGCCCACCTCGAACGCCATGTGGTGCATCTCGCGCTTCTCGGCCTGGCCGCCCATGCCGCCGACGAGCGCGATGCCGTGGTGATCCGGATTGAAGCGCAGGAACACCATCCCGCCGGGCATCATGTCCTCGCCGTAGGTGTCGGAGAGCTTGAAGCCCAGCACCTTCGTGTAGAAGTCCACCGAGCGGCGCAGGTCGCGCGCGCGCAGCACCACGTGGCCGATCTTGTTCAGGCGGAACGGGGTCACGGCATCGCCTTGACGATGTTCTCCGCGGTGAGCGGCAGGCTGCGCACGCGCACGCCGAGGGCATCGTGGAGCGCGTTGGCGATGGCGGCTGCGGTGGGACCCATGGCGCACTCCCCTGCGCCCATGGAAGGAAAGTCGTTCCGGAGAACCGAGACCTCCACGGCGGGCACCTCGGAGAAGCGCAGGATCGGATAGTCCTCCCACGAGCTGGCGGGACGGGTCGCGCCTTCCTTGAGCGTCCAGCTCGCCGCCTGGATGCAGCCGCCCTCGACCTGGTTCGCCACGCCGTCCGGGTTCACGGCGAGCCCGACGTCGACCGCCGCGACGAGCCGCTTCACGCGAAGCTCCTCGCCCGCTTCCACCTCGGCGACGACGGCACAGTACGCACTCAGGTTCTTATACCGCGCAAACGCGAGGCCGTGCCCCGCGCCGTCATACTTTTTGAAGCTGCCCCAAGAGGATTTTCTTATGGCCTCTTCGATGACCTTTCTTGCCCTTTCATCCTTCAGGTGCTTCAACCGGAACGCTACGACATCCTGTTCCGAAGCGAGCGCGAGCTCGTCCATGAACGACTCGATCGCGAACACGTTGGCGTAGGCGCCGAGGCTGCGCAGCGACGAGCTGCGCACGGGGGCCTCGCGCACGTAGTGGTTCAGCACCCGCTGCGCCGGGAAGTCGTAGTACGGAATGGCGTTCCGGTCGGCGCCGCCATAAGGAAGCGGCGGGTTGACGGGCGGCGCCAGCGCCATCGGTTCCGCGAGGTGCGCGGCGGCGACCAGCGTCGGCTGCTTCGCGCGCCCGGGGCGGTTGGTGTGGCCGTTGCTCCAGAGCTGGTGCTGCCAGGACACCACCCTGCCCGCGTCGAGCGTCGCCTCGAGCGCGACGCTCATCGCCGCGCCGTAGGGCTCCCACGCGAACTCGTCCTCGCGGCTCCATTGCAGCCGTACCGGCCGCCCGCCCGCCGCGCGCGCGAGCAGCGCCGCGTCGAGCGCCGCGTCGTCCGCGCCGTTATGGCCGTAGCAGCCCGCGCCTTCCGCGTGCGTCACCACGATGTCCTCTTCCGGCATGCCGAGCACCATCGCGAGGTCGCGCCGCAGATTGAAGATCCCCTGCGTGTGCGACCAGACCTCCAGCTTCTTCCCCGTCCAGCGCGCGATCGCGCACGACGGGCCGATGGAGGCATGGGCGATCCAGAGCTTGCTGTACTCCGCTTTCAAGGTTGCCCGGGAAAGTGGGCCCTTGTCGGACGCAACATGCGTTTCCGCGACGTTCGCCTTGAGCCAGGCATGGATATCCTGCGGCGGCTCGGGGCTTCGTTCCCACTGCGCCTTCGCGCGCACCTTCGCGGCCATGGCGATCGCGTCCTCTTCGCGCTGCGCCAGGACGCCGACGAAGCTTCCGTCCCGGACGAACTCGCCTTCCGGAATGGAGACAAGCTTCCGAAAGCCGAACGGAGGGCGAACGACCCGGCCGTGCAGCATGCCCGGGAGGACCATGTCCTGGAGATAGCTCGGCCGGCCGGCGATCTTGCGCGGCAGGTCGAGCCGCGGAACGCTCCTCCCGAGGACGGGGCTCTTCGTCCCGAAAAGCGGCGCGAGCTCCTCGCAATCCTTGCGCAGCGCCGTGCCGCCTTCGGAGACCGAGAGGCTGCCCGAGGTGACGCCCTCGTCGGGGCTGTAGGCGGTGCTCGCGGGAAGCATGCGGATCTTCTCGAGGGGCACGCCGAGCGCGTCGGCGGCGATCTGCGCGAGCGCGGTAGTGATGCCCTGCCCGAGCTCCACCTTGCCGCTCATGACGACGACGGTGCCGTCCTCCTCGACGCGGACGCGGCTCGTCATTTCGCGACCGAAAGGATCGCCTTGACGACGCGGTTGTGCGCTCCGCAGCGGCAGAGGTGCCTGTCCAGCGCGGATCGGATCTTGTCTTCCGTGATTTCCTTTTCGTTGCTCAAGAGCGCGACGGCGGACACCGCGATGCCGCTCATGCAGTAGCCGCACTGCGCCGCCTGGTGCTCGATCAGCGCTTTCTGCACTTCATGCAACCCGCTTGCACCGCCGAGGCCCTCCACGGTGGTCACGCGCTTGTCGAGAACGAAGGACAAGGGAAGGTCGCAGGAGGCCATGGGATGGCCGTCGACGAGGACGTAGCACGCGCCGCACTGGCCGGTGCCGCAGCCGAAGCGGCTGCCCACCAGGCCGAGGTGGTTCCTCAGGACATACAGGAGCGGCGTCTCGGGCGCCGCTTCGACCGCGCGGCGCTCGCCGTTGATCTCTACTTCCACACTTCCCGGGCCACTTCGACCACGCGCTCGAGCTTGCGCCACTGCTCATCCATGGTGAGCGCGTTGCCGTGGTGGGTGCTGGAGAAGCCGCACTGGGGGGACAGGCAGAGCTGCTCGAGCGGCACGTGCTTTGCCGCTTCGCCGATACGCTTCTTGATCTCGTCCTTGCTCTCCATCTCGCCGGTCTTCGAGGAGACCAGGCCGAGCACGGCGATCTTTCCTTTGGGCAGGTGGCGCAGCGGCTCGAAGGTGCCGGCGCGCGCGGAGTCGAACTCCATGAAGAACGCGTCCACCTTCGCGCTGAACATCGCCTCGGCGACCGACTCGTAGCCGCCTTCGGCGACCCAGGCGCTCTTGAAGTTG
>DASZQH010000080.1:0-5688 GCA_035549805.1 Burkholderiales bacterium | reverse complement strand
GCGGCTGCCGTCGTCGCGCTCCAAGACCAACCGGTTGCGCGTCTCGATCTCGGCAACGCGATACAGCTCACCACGACGCAGCCCGGTCCGCGCGTAGTCCTTCTCCGGCTGCACGAACTCGCCTACCCGGTAGCTCGGCGCTTGGCGGCGTTCTGCCTGGGTCGAGTCCTTGCGGGACAGGGTCTCGAACTCCCGACCCTTGCCCTCGATCCCCAGCTCCTGGCGCACCAAGGCATTGAGCTCCCGGCGGGCAGCGTTGGTGCCGGATACGATCAATGTCCTGCTGCGCGCCGCCTCCTCCATGCCGGCGTAACGCCGGGCGATCTCTTCATAGCGCAGGCTGCCCTCCGGCAGCTCATGCACGTGCCGCTCGATGTGCGCGAGCGATTCCTGTGCCCTGCCCTTGGCCGCTAGCTCGACGGCAGGCTTGAGATCCGGCGTCTTCTGGCGCTGGATCTCGTCCACGATGGCCGTCTTCATGCCGTTCGCCTGAAGCTGCGCGAATGGGCGGCCGGCCTCGACTGCCTTGAGCTGCTGGATATCGCCGGAGAGCACGACGCGCGCGCGATGGCGTTCCGCGGCCTGCAGCGCGGCTTCCATCTCCCGCGTCGGTACCAGGCCGGCCTCGTCGATGACGAGGACGGTGCGGTCGTCGATGATCTTCTCCTTTGCAGCCAGGAACGTGGCCAGTGTCGATGCCTTCAGCCCGTCCGCCTGCAGCCGCTCGACCTGATTGGCGTAGGGCGCGAGCACGACGACGCGATGGCCTTCGCGTTCTGCGATGGCCGTCGCCGTCCCGATCAGGTGCGACTTGCCGACGCCGGCCGATCCCTGGATGCCGATCACGCGATTCGAGGTGGTCAGAACGGCAAGCGCCGCGGCACGCTGGCCGCGATTGAGATTTGTCCGCGCAAGGGCTTCTTCCGCCCGGCCGGTGATCATGACGGGCGCCAGCCGGCGGCGGCCTTCGCGCTCCAGCCGGAGAATCGTCTGCTCGGTTCGCCATGCGACAGCGGTCGTGTAGCGGGCCTCTACGGCAACGAGCGCTCCGGACCGGATCGATGCGTCTACGCGCCGCACGGCCTCGGCCAGCTTCAGGCCGTCACCTCTTGCCTCAGCTTCAAGCTGCGTGCGCGTCCTGGCGGGCGCACTGTCCCGCTCGGCGGCCGGTCGGTACAGCGGGGCCTCGGCGATCACGCCGCCCGCGGCTATGCGCCGGCTCACCTCGGCGCGCAGCTCGTCGTGCGTGGCGCGGCCGACCGCGTGCTGCATGGCGGTCGTCATCAGCATGCTGTCCATCATGATCGACTGGCGCTCGGTGAGGTGCGCGATGGCGAACTCGATGGACTCCCGGGCGGCGCCTTCAGCGCTATGCGTAGCACTTACCTTGCTTTGGAAATCGATGCCGGCTGCCCGGCTCTTCTCCTTCCAATGCTCCATGAGCACTTGCCGGTCGAGCTCGGTGAGGCGGTCCTTCTTCGGACGCGTGGCGAGCGTGATGACCTGCTTCTCGAGCGTCGAGGCGTCGGCGCGGCTCTTGCCGCGGTTCTCAAGCGCCTCCTCGATCATCTGGCTGCGCTGGCTGAATGCCTCGATCTGCGCCCGGCCGATGTGCGCCAGCTCGAAGCCGCCCTCCTTGTCGGTCAGGCGGATCTCGTAGCCCAATTCCTGGAGCGAGCGCGCCAGGCTGCCACGGTAGGCAGCGCCGAAGAGCTTGGTGCGCTTGAAGAGGTCCTCGTTCGAGAGAGCGCGCCATTCACCGTCGCTCCTCTGGGTCATGTTCATGACCACCACGTGCGTATGCAGCTGCGGGTCCTTGGCGCGGGATAGCTCGTGCTGGAACGCGGCTGCCACCAGGTTGCCGGTCGCTTGGCGGTGGCTGGTGCCGTTGAACTTCTTTCGGGCGATGGCATGGCGCTCCATCAATTCGACCGCATCGCGCACCGCGCGGTTGTGGGCTTCGACCACCGCTCGATCGCCGCCGATCAGGGCCTGCATCGAGACGCTCTTGGGCGCCGAGAAGGTGAAATCCCATCCGTGTCGCTTGCTCGACGTGCTCGTCTTGAAGGTTGCATGAATGGATTTGCCGTCCGGCAACCTGCCGTCCAGCAGGGCCCGGAACCGCGCCGCCTCCACTTCGCCGCTGAGCCCGAGGTTCCCGGCGCCGGTGCCGAGCCAGATGCCATGGCCCTCCTTCGAGTAATAGTCGTCCTGCGCCGAGAAGTAGTGCGCGGCGCTGCCGGCGTTCTGGATCGCGTGATGGGTCAGCATCCGATCACTCCACGATGGCCGGATGCCGTGCCGCGTACGACCGCGGTGCGAGCTTCACCCTGGCGATGGGAATATCCCCGGCGAAGGCGACGTAGCCGGTCAGCTCCGGCAGCGACTGGATCTCGGAAGCCATGACGACCC
This sequence comes from Burkholderiales bacterium, assembly GCA_035549805.1. Taxonomy (GTDB): domain Bacteria; phylum Pseudomonadota; class Gammaproteobacteria; order Burkholderiales; family SG8-39; genus SCGC-AG-212-J23. The sequence goes on along the minus strand of DASZQH010000080.1, from coordinate 3,276 downwards.
GCTCGCGCTCGATGCGCAGCGTGCGGCTGCGGCTGCCGCCGCGCTCGTTCGCGGTCTCGCCGACCGTCTCGCGCTCTACCTCGTGCTCGCCCAGGCTCCTGCTCAGATCCTCGGCGGTCTTGCTGTCAGAGCGTCCGCCTGCCAGAACCAGAATATTCCGGAAGCAGCTGCGCAGCACGGTGGCGTCCTTCTCGCCGTTGGTGCGCTCGAGCTGCGCGGTCGACTGGATGCCGGCCACGATCCTCAGTCCGTGCTTGCGGCCTTTCGTCAGGGCGTCTTCGAGCGAAGGCAGCTTCTGCAGGCTGTCCAGCTCGTCGATCACCATCCAGATGCGCCGCGAAGGGCTCTCCGGCAGACTGAGGATCGACGTGCAGAGGATGTCCACCCAAGTGGAGACGAGCGGCTTGAGCGCCTCCAGCATGTCTTCGCGCCAGGTGACGTAGAGGTTGCCCGCATCCTCGTCTTCGAGCCAGCGGCGGATCGAGAACTCGCCGCCGTCCTTCAGGTACTGGTGCGGATCGAGGTACTTGGCGAGGATGAAGCGGGCGCTCGAAAGCGCCTGCTTCGCGCCGACGAACAGGCCTTCGGCCTCGGTGTCGCCGAGGAACTCCTTCAGCGACTCGTCGCTCTCGGCGGACAGCAGTTTGATCAGGGAGAAGATGTCGGTGTTGCCGACCGCGGCCATCTTCCTCGTGGCTGCCTGGAAGAGCAGCCGGGCGTAGCCATTCCACTCCTCGGCCTCGTCGGTCAGCCCCTTGGGCACCACCGAGAGCGCGTACCGCTTGAAGTCGTAGGCGTCGCGCAGCTCGTTGAAGATGCTCCACGACTCTGAGCGCCGGTCGAACGGGTTCAGGATGACGTCGCCCGGCAAAAAAAAGCGGGACAGGAAGGTGCCGTTCGGGTCGACGATGATCAGCCGGTCGCCCCGGCGCAGGATCGTCTCGATGATCTGCCCTAGTGCGACGGTCTTGCCGGTGCCCGTAGCGCCGGCCAGCAGCAGGTGAAGGGTTTCGAGCCAGGTCGGGATCGGCGTGTCGGCGACCAGGACCTGAGCCTTGCCGGACTCGCGCGTGCGGTTCTGCAGGCTGCGGTGGCTGATCATGCGCGTCCCGCGCAGGAAACGGCGGAACGCCGCGCCGCCGAACCGGCTGTCGTAGCGCCGGACGATCCAGTCGCCCAGGAAGAAGCCGGCGAACACGCCCACCATAAGCGCGCCCATCAACACGTTGTCGTCCGGGGTGAGCTTCGCGACCCTTACGAGCCCACGAAGGACGGGCCGGTCGAGGCCGTAGCGCCACGCCCCCACGCAAATCCACGCTACGACCGGCAGGCCAAGGAGGAAGCCGACGAAAACGATGCTCTTGTCGTCGCGCGTCACGGCGAGATCAGCCAATCCGGCCGCCCACCTGCCGGTCTCTTGATCGACGCCTTTTCGACCTCTGCTTCGCCGCGCGCCAACTCACGGGTTAACGCCGCCAGATTCCGGCGATGCTGGCCCATGCGCTCCGCTGATCGTTCCGAATGCGCTTCGACGAACAGCTTCGCCTCGGCGGCAAGCTCGTCCTCCAGGATCGTCTTCCTGGCCGCATCGCGCGCATGCTGCTTCGCAGGATCTTCCTGCCATTGCGCGGACGCGAAGCCGGAGGCGAGGCTAAGAAGCAGGCAGAGGACGGTCCGCGTCTGCATAGTAGATCTCGGAAATGAAGCGGCGCCCAGCCGAGCGCTTGCCCTGCACGATGACCGGGATGATCGAGCGCACGTAGTCGATGACCAGCGACTTGTCGATGCTGGGAAAGCCCTGCATGACCATCAATGCAAGCTGCTCGAACGCAAGCTCGGGGCTGTTGGCATGAATCGTGGTGATCGAGCCCGGATGGCCGCTGTTGATGGTGCGCAGATAGGTGAAGGCCTCTTTGCCGCGCAGCTCGCCGAGAAGGATGCGGTCCGGCCGCAACCGCAAGGCGGCCTCGCACAGGTCCTGGGCGGTCGCGCGGGCAAGGCCCTGCTCCCCGCGCGAGTAAAACAGGCGCACCGAGTTCGGCTGCGGCGGCCGAAGTTCCCGCGCGTCCTCGATGATGACCAGGCGCTCGCGGAGCGGAATCTCCTTCAGCATCGCATTGAGGAGCGTGGTCTTGCCGCTGTCGGTACCGGCCGAGATCAGGATGTTCTTGCGCGCGCGCACGGCGATCCCGAGGAACGGCGCGAAGTCGCGCCGCGCGTAGGCATCGCGCAGGTCGCGCTCGCACTGCTCCTCTTCTGCCGTGCGCCGGTTGGTGAGAGCGAAGGCGCCACCGCTCTCGTAGTCGCCGAGGCTCAGGTCCAGCACAGCGGGTTTGCGGATCGAGACCGCGACGTCGCCGCCGGAGGCCGGCGGCAGCACGAATTGCGCACGGCAGCCATTCGGCAGTTCGGCGGAAAGCAGCGGCCTTTCCTTGCTGACTTCCTGCCCGGTATTGGTAGCGACCTGCTGCGCGAGCTCCAGCAGTACCGCGGCAGTAAGATCGCTGGCGGCGTGGCGCTCCATGTACGCCTCCCCTTGGCGGGCGATCCAGACCTCGCCCGGGCGGTTTACAGAGACCTCGGTGATCCCCTGCGCCTCGAACCAGCGCTGCAGTGGCCTGAGGTGCGTGCGCAGTGCCGCGCCCCCGCGTTCCGCAAGCAGATCCTCAGGAAGCACTCGCGCGTTCATGGCAGTACCAGGTCCATGCGCTCGGTGGCAGCGGCCTTCAGGGGGCAGAAGTCGAGATCGCGGTTCAAAAACACCTTGATGCGCTCGCCCTGGGGAACCGAGATGGTCGGCGGGATGTTGGCGTAGGGTTCCAGCACGCGGTCGGCCGTGCGCCCGAAGCTTTGCTGGATCTCGTGGCGGTAGGCATCCGCGGAGTTGTAGCGGGCGTCGTTGCTTACGGCCGCAGTTCCGGCGCCTGCGCCGATGATGCTCAGGAGGGCCGACATGCCGAAGATCTGGCCGAAGTGGTTGTCGGTTTCACCCGCCAATCCGGCGCGGCCAAGCGCGTCGGTCGCGGCCGAATCCAGCGTGATCTCCACGCCGTCAGGCCGGATGAGCCGGTTCCAGATCGCGAACACGCGGACCTGACCCTTGCGCAGCGTCGAGTTGTAGACGCCATTGAGGCGTGATCCCGGTGGAACGAGCGGCTCTCTACCCTGTTCTGCATATAGAGGCGTGGAAACGATGGCGCGGATCTGGCCCGGAAGATCGGTGTTGATGGCGGTTTCCAGCTCCGCATCGATCAGCTTTCCCTGCAACGCGAGGCA
>DASZQH010000079.1:0-7126 GCA_035549805.1 Burkholderiales bacterium | reverse complement strand
CCTGGTGACCGGCGGTGCGTCCGGCCTCGGCGCGGCCAGCGCGCGCATGGCCGCGGAGAACGGCGCGAAGGTCGTGATCGCCGACCTGAACGCGGACCTGGGTGAAAAACTCGCGAAGGAGCTGGGCGGCCGGTTCGTCCGGACCGACGTGTCCTCCGAGGCCGACGGGAAGGCGGCGGTCGCGCTCGCGCTCAAGGAGCTCGGCGGCCTGCACGTCCTCGTCAACTGCGCCGGCATCGCGCTGGCGGAGCGCACCCTCGGCAAGGAAGCGCCGCACGACCTCGGCCGGTTCCAGAAGGTCATCAACGTGAACGTCATCGGCACGTTCAACATGATCCGGCTCGCCGCGGACGCGATGGCGAAGGCTTCGCCGAACGCAAGCGGAGAGCGCGGCGTCATCGTCAACACGGCGTCGGTGGCCGCCTACGACGGCCAGATCGGCCAGGCCGCCTACTCGGCGTCGAAGGGCGCCATCGTCGGCATGACCCTGCCGATCGCGCGCGACCTGTCGCGCAACGGCATCCGCATCTGCACCATCGCGCCGGGAATCTTCGAGACGCCGCTCCTCGCCGGGCTGCCGAAGGAGGCGCAGGAGTCCCTCGGCAAGCAGGTGCCGTTCCCCTCGCGCCTCGGCCGGCCGGGGGAGTTCGCGCAGCTGGTGAAGTCGATCGTGGAGATCGAGATGCTGAATGCCGAGACGATCCGCCTCGACGGCGCGATCAGGATGGCGCCTAAGTAAGCCTTTTGAGATCTTTCGCGTACATGCGCGAGCGCTCGACGTAGCCGCTCGCGATCTTCAGCAGGTAGTCCCGGTCCTTCGGCTCGAGGGGCCGGATGACTTTTCCCGGCGACCCCATCACGAGGACGCCGTCCGGGATGACCTTGCCCTCGGCGATGAGCGTATTGGCGCCGATCAGCACGCCCTTGCCGATCTTCGCGCCGTTCATGATCACGCTGTTGATGCCGATGAGCGTGCCCTCGCCGATGGTGCAGCCGTGCAGCATCACCTTGTGGCCGATGCTGACGTTGCGCTCCAGCGTGAGCGGATAGCCCGGGTCCACGTGCAGGACGGACCCGTCCTGGATGTTGCAGTTCTCGCCGATGTGCACGCGGTCGTTCTCGGCGCGGATCACGACCTGGAACCAGACGTTGACGTTGTTCTCGAGCGTGACGTCGCCGACGATCGTCGCGTCGTGCGCGACGTAGTGGTGCTCGCCGACGAGCCGGGGGGCCCGCTCGCCGATGGAGAAGATGGGCATGGCCCTATCATAATGCAGTGAGAGTCATCGTCCTCGGTGCGGGCGTGGTCGGCGTGGCCGGCGCGTGGTACCTCGCGTCCGAAGGGCACGAAGTGACGCTCGTCGACCGGCACGCCGAGCCGGGGCAGGAGACATCGTTCGCGAACGGCGGCCAGGTCTCCGCCTCCCACGCCGAGCCCTGGGCCCGCCCGGCGGTGCTGCCGAAGATCCTCGCGTGGCTCGGGCGCGAGGACGCGCCGCTGCGCTTCCGGCCGCGCGCCGACTGGGCGCAGTGGCGCTGGGGCCTGGGCTTCGTGCGCGAATGCCTGCCGGGGCGCTTCGAGCGCAACACGCGGGCGCTCGCCGGCCTTGCCGCGTTCAGCCGGGAATGCCTGCGTGCGCTGCGCAGCCGCACCGGCATCCGCTACGACGAGCTGTCGCGCGGCATCCTGCACTTCTGCACCGAGGCGCGCGACTTCGAGGCGCTCGCGCGGCACGCCGAAACGATGCGCTCACATGGCGTCGAGCGCGTGGTGAAGTCCGCGCAGGAATGCCTCGAGATCGAGCCGGCGCTGCGCGGCGTCGAAGTCGCTGGAGGCATCTACACGCCCGAGGACGAGTCGGGGGACGCCTACAAGTTCACCCGCGAGCTCGCCGCGAGATGCGCCGGGAAGGGAGTGCGCTTTGCCTCGGGAACGATCCGCTCGCTGCGACGCTCCGGCGATCGCATCGAAGGCCTGGTCCTCGAAAACCGGACGTTGGAAGCGGATGCGTACGTGGTGAGCCTCGGAAGCTACAGCCCGTTGCTGCTCCGGCCGCTCGGCATCCGCGTGCCCGTGTATCCGCTGAAAGGCTATTCGATCACCTTGCCGCTGCCGCCGGGCGAAGCGGGCGCGCCGACGGTGAGCCTCACCGACGAGGCGCGAAAGATCGTGATCTCGCGCTTCGGCGACCGCCTGCGCGCCGCCGGCACTGCCGAGCTGTCGGGGTATGACACGTCGATCGACGCGGTCCGCTGCAACGCGATCGTCGCGCGCATCCGGCAGCTCTTCCCGGCGCTGCGCTCGATCGAGCCTTCGCACCGCTGGGCGGGCCTGCGGCCGGCCACGCCGGGCAACGTGCCGCTGATCGGCCGCACCCGGCTGCGCAACCTCTTCCTCAACACGGGGCACGGTACGCTGGGATGGACGCTCGCCTGCGGCTCCGGCCGTGCGATCGCGGACCTCGTCTCGGGCCGCGAGCCGGGCGTCGACTTCGGATTCCTGCGATGAAGGCGAGCGAATCCCTGTTCCTCGACATCCGCGGCCTGCGCTACCACGTGCGCCGCTGGGGGCGCGCCGGCGCGCCCAAAGTCTTCCTCTTTCACGGCTGGATGGACGTGTCGGCCTCCTTCCAGTTCCTGGTCGACGCGTTGCGCGGCGATTGGGACGTCTACGCCCCCGACTGGCGCGGCTACGGCCTCACCGAATGGACGCGGTCCGATTGCTACTGGTTTCCCGACTACGTCGCCGACCTGGATTTCCTGCTCGAGCGCATCGAGCCGGAGGCGCCGGTGCGTCTGGTGGGACATAGCCTCGGCGGCAACGTAGTCTGCCTGTACGCGGGTGTGAAGCCCGAGCGCGTCGCGAAGCTCGTCAACCTGGAGGGCTTCGGGCTCCCGGCCTCGCGCCCGGAGCAGGCGCCCAAGCGCTATCGGTACTGGCTCGACGAGCTGCGCGAGCGACCGGAATTGCGCCCCTACGAGGATTTCCGCGCGCTGGCGCAACGCCTGCAGAAGAACAACCCGCGCCTGACCGACGCGCGTGCCGACTTTCTCGCACGCCAGTGGGGGAGGGAGGAGGGCGGGCGCGTCGTGCTGCGCAGCGATCCCGCGCACAAGATCGTCAATCCGCTCCTCTATCGCTACGAGGAAGTGCGCGCGATCTGGAGCGCGGTGACGGCGCCGGTGCTCTGGGTCGAAGCGGCGCAGTCCGATACCCTGTCGCGCATGAAGCTCGATCCCGCCCATCTCGCGGAGCGGCGCGCGGCGTTCCGCGACCTGCGCTTCGAGACCGTGCACGACGCCGGCCACATGCTCCACCACGACCAGCCCGAAGCGGTGGCGCGGCTGCTCGAGGACTTCCTCGGGTGAAGTACCTCGAGATCCATCCGACGCATCCGCAGCAGCGCCTGGTCAGGCAGGCGGCCGATGTGCTGCGCGGGGGCGGGCTGATCGCGTATCCGACCGACTCCTGCTACGCGCTCGGCTGCCACCTCGGCGACGCGAAGGCGCTCGAGCGGCTGCGCCGCGTGCGGGGCCTCGGGGAGCGGCATCACCTCACGCTCATGTGCCGCGACCTGTCCGAGATCGCCCGCTACGCGATCGTCGACGACGCGCACTACAAGCTGCTGAAGAGCGCGATTCCCGGCAGCTACACGTTCATCCTGCGCGCGCGGCGCGAAGTGCCCAAGCGCGTCATGCACGCCCGGCGCCGCACGGTCGGCGTGCGCGTGCCCGGCCATGCCGTCGCGCACGGGCTGCTCGACGAGCTCGACGAGCCAATCCTGTCCGCGACGCTGCTCCTGCCGGGCGAAGGCGTGCCGCTTTCCGACGCGCAGGAGATCCGCCAGCGCCTCTCGCGCGAGCTCGACCTGGTGATCGACGGCGGCTCGTGCGGCATCGAGCCGAGCACCGTGCTCGACCTCACCGGCGATCAGCCGGTCCTTGTGCGCGCCGGCAAGGGCTCGCTGGAGCGCTTTTCCGTCGAGCCCGTCTGATAAAATCGCGCGCAAAAGATGGACGTCACTCTCCTCGTTCAGACGATCGCCATCTATGCGCTCCCCGTGCTGTTCGCGATCACGCTGCATGAGGCGGCGCATGGCTACGTCGCGCGCCATTTCGGCGATCTCACGGCGCACGCCCAGGGGCGGATCAGCCTCAATCCCCTGCGGCACATCGATCCGGTCGGCACGATCCTGGTTCCCGTCGCGATCCTCGTCGGCAGCCTGCTCGCCGGCACGAGCGGCTTTCTCTTCGGCTGGGCGAAGCCGGTGCCGGTGAACTACTCCGCGCTGCGCAATCCGCGCCCGCACATGGCGTGGGTCGCCGCCGCCGGGCCCGGCGCGAACCTCGCGATGGCGCTCCTCTGGGCGCTGCTCCTGAAAGTCGCGGTGCTGCTGCCGGAAGGCGGCTTCTCGACGCCGCTCGAGCTGATGGCGCGGGCGGGCATCGTCGTGAATCTCGTCTTCATGTTCCTCAACCTGCTCCCCATCCTGCCGCTCGACGGCGGCCGGATCCTCACCAGCCTGCTGCCCAACCGCGCGGCGTGGCGCTACGCCAAGCTCGAGCCGTGGGGCCTCCCGCTGCTCCTCCTGCTGCTCTTCACCAACGTGCTGGGTCTCGTGCTCGAGCCGCTGGTCGGCGCCTCCGATGCGCTGATCCGCTCGATCGTCTACTGACATGTACGAAGCGCGCGTTCTTTCGGGCATGCGGCCCACGGGCCGGCTGCATCTCGGTCACTACCACGGCGTACTGAAGAACTGGGTCAGGCTCCAGGCCGAATACCCCTGCCTTTTCTTCGTCGCCGACTGGCACGCCCTCACCACGGACTACGAGTCGCCGGGGGACATCCAGGCGAACACCTGGGACATGGTGATCGACTGGCTCGCCGCGGGCGTCGATCCCAACCAGGCGATGCTCTTCATCCAGTCGCAGGTGATGGAGCACGCCGAGCTGCACCTGCTCCTGTCGATGATGACGCCGCTCGGATGGCTCGAGCGCGTGCCGACGTACAAGGACCAGCAGGAGAAGCTCGCCGACAAGGACCTGTCGACCTACGGCTTCCTCGGCTACCCGCTGCTCCAGTCCGCCGACATCATGATCTATCGCGCGAAGTACGTGCCGGTCGGCGAGGACCAGGTGCCCCACGTGGAATTCACGCGGGAGGTGGCGCGGCGCTTCAACCACCTCTACGGCCGGGAGCCGGGCTTCGAGGACAAGGCGAAGGTCGCGGTGAAGAAGATGGGCAGCAAGAAAGCCCGCCTGCTCAACGACCTGCGCACCAAGTTCCTCGAGTCCGGCGATGCCGAGGCGCTCGCGCGGGCGCAGGCGCTGCTCGACGAGCAGCAGAACCTCGCGCGCGTCGACCGCGAGCGCCTCTACGGCTGGCTGGAAGGCACGGGCAAGAAGATCCTCGTCGAGCCCGATGTACTTCTTACCGAGGCCTCGAAGATGCCGGGCCTCGACGGCCACAAGATGTCGAAGTCCTACGGCAACACGATCGCGCTTCGCGAGGAGCCGGAGTCGGTCGCCAGGAAAATCAGGACCATGCCGACGGATCCGGCGCGGGTGAAGCGCACCGACAAGGGCACGCCGGAAAAATGTCCCGTCTGGGCGCTGCACCTTGTATATTCCGACGAGGAAAAGAAGAAATGGGCCCACAACGGCTGTACCACTGCCGGGATCGGATGCCTCGACTGCAAGCAACCCGTGATCGAAGCGATCCAGGCCGAGCTCGCGCCGATGCGTGAGCGCGCCCAGGCGTACCTCGACGACCCCACGCTGGTGCGCAACATCGTCGCCGACGGCTGCGAGAAGGCGCGCAAGCTCGCGGAGGAAACGATGCGCGACGTCCGTGAAGCGATGGGACTGACCTACACATGAGCGAGGTGATCGAGCTGCCGGCGCCGCCGCCTTCCCACGTCGCGCGCCTGTACGGCGAGCCGGTGATCGAGATGCCGCGCGACCTGTACATCCCGCCGGACGCGCTGGAGATCATCCTCGACGCCTTCGAGGGACCGCTCGACCTGCTGCTCTACCTCATCCGCAAGGAAAACCTCGACATCCTCGACATCCCGATGGCGCCGCTGACGCGGCAGTACCTCGAGTATGTCGAGATCATGCGCACCAAGAACCTCGAGCTCGCCGCGGAGTATCTCGTCATGGCGGCCATGCTGATGGAGATCAAGTCGCGCCTGCTGCTGCCCCGCCCGCCCGCGGCGGAGCAGGTCGAGGAAGATCCCCGCGCCGAGCTGGTGCGCCGCCTGCTGGAATACGAGCAGATCAAGAAGGCCGCGCGGGCTCTCGACGAGCTGCCGCAGGTCGGCCGCGACGTGGTGGCGATCTCGGTGTGGATCGAACGGACGGTCGCCGAGCGCCTGCCGGACGTGGACCCGCGCGACCTCGCCGAAGCGTGGCGCGGCCTGCTGCACCGGGCGCGCCTGTCGAAGCACCACCGCATCTCGCGCGCGGAGCTCTCGGTCCGCGAGTACATGAGCGACATCCTGCGCAAGCTCAAGGAGCACCGCGTGCTCGAGTTCTCGGAGATGTTCGATCCGCGCCAGGGCGTGCCCATCCTCGTCGTCACGTTCCTTGCGGTGCTGGAGCTGGCGCGCGAGCTGCTCATCGAGATCACGCAGGCCGAATCCTTCGCGCCGATTTACGTAAAATTGGGCCATGCATAGCCCCGAAGAAGCGAAGAGGGTCCTCGAAGCGGCGTTGCTCGCCTCCCAGGAGCCGCTGCAAGTGCAGGAAATGAAGCGGCTTTTCGGCCAGGAGCTGGGCGTCGACGTCCTGCGCAAGCTTCTGGAGGAGCTGCGCCAGGAATGGCAGGGCCGCTCGATCGAGCTGGTGAGCCTCGCGAGCGGCTGGCGGTTCCAGACGCGCGCCGAGTTCCAGCCCTACCTGGAGCGCCTGCAGCCGGAGAAGCCGCCGCGCTATTCACGCGCCGTGATGGAAACCCTGGCGATCATCGCGTACCGCCAGCCCGTCACACGGGGCGACATCGAGGACATCCGCGGCGTGGTGGTTTCCACGCAGATCATCCAGGCGCTGGAAGCGCGCGGCTGGATCGACACCGTCGGCCATCGCGAGACCCCCGGGCGCCCGGCGCTCTACGCCACGACGCGCA
>DASZQH010000078.1:0-11053 GCA_035549805.1 Burkholderiales bacterium | reverse complement strand
CTTCAGCAGGTCCTCTGCAAGAAGAGAATTTTCATGAAGAGAAGCAAAGGCAATTTCCGGCTCGATCATCCAGAACTCGGCGAGGTGGCGGCTGGTGTTCGAGTTCTCGGCGCGGAACGTCGGCCCGAAGGTGTAGACCTTCGTCATCGCCAGGCAGTAGGCCTCGACGTTGAGCTGCCCGGAGACCGTGAGGAACGCTTCCTTGCCGAAGAAGTCCTGCGAGAAATCGACCTTGCCTTCCTTCCTCGGCAGATTGGCGAGGTCCAGGGTCGACACCCGGAACAGCGCGCCCGCGCCCTCGGCGTCCGACGCCGTGATGATCGGCGTGTTGACCCAGAAGAAGCCGCGCTCGTGGAAGAAGCGGTGGATCGCCTGCGCGACGGTGTGGCGCACCCGGGTCGTCGCGGCGATGACGTTGGTGCGCGGGCGCAGGTGCGCCACTTCGCGCAGGAACTCCATGGTGTGCGGCTTGGGCTGGATCGGATAGTGGTCCGGGTCCTCCACCCAGCCGAGCACCTTCACCTCGGCGGCCTGCATCTCGAAGGGCTGGCCCTTCGCCGGCGAGGGCACGATCGTGCCGGTCGCTTCGACCGCGCAGCCCGTCGTCAGCTTTTGCACTTCTTCCAGATAATTCCGAAGGGAAGAAGGAACGACGATCTGGACCGGGTGGAAGGACGAGCCATCCGAGACGTTGACGAAGGAAAAGCCGGCCTTCGAATCGCGCCGGGTCCGCACCCAGCCCTTCACCGTCACCCGGGCATCCCTGGCGGCCTTCCCCGCCAGGATTTCACGCACGCTCAGCCACATGGGGCATTTATAGCGCAAAGCTTGACTCTGACGTTACGTGAAGGCCGAACGTGCGCGCTCCCCAACCTCCCAGGAGTCTCGCATGCTCAGGATCTACGGCACGCCGATCTCGGTGCATACCCGCAAGGCGATCGTCGCCGCGATCGCGAAGGACCTGCCCCACGAAGTCGTGCCGGTGGTCCCGGTCCTGCCGGGCAATCCGCCGGCGAACTGGCGCACCCTCAGCCCGACCGGCAAGATCCCGGCGCTGCAGGACGGCGAGTTCACCGTGTGCGACTCAGCGGCGATCTGTCTCTATATGGAGCGCCTGCAGCCGCAGCCGCCCCTCTATCCGCGCGAAGCGCGCGCCTTCGCGAAGACGTTGGAGCTCGAGCAGTATGCCGGTACCCTCTTCCGCGAAGTGGTCCATCCCCTTTTCCACGAGACCGTCGTGCACCCGAAGATCCGCGGCATCCCGACCGACGTGGCGAAGGTCGACGACGTCCTGCGCTACGCCGCGCCGGAGCACTTCGGCACCCTGGATCGCGTCGCCTGGGACGGCGACCTCACGGTCGCCCACGTCGCCGTGGCCTCCAACGTCGTCACGTACCGGTATCTCGGCTTCGACCCGATGCGCGCCGACTTCCCGGCCCTCGCGGCCCTGGTCGACCGTGTCATCGCGCACCCGGCATTCCGCGAGGCGCTCGCGCGGGAGGTCCCTGTCGTGAAGGCGATGGGGCTGCATGTTCAGGATTGGTGACTTCTCTCGCCTGGCGCGGGTCTCGGCGCGCCAGTTGCGCTTCTACGAGGAGATCGGGCTCTTCGCGCCCGCGCACGCCGACCCGCACACCGGCTACCGCTACTACAAGGCGGCCCAGCTCGCCGAGCTGAACCGGATCCTGGTGCTGAAGGACCTCGGCTTCAGCCTGGAGCAGATCCGCGACTTCCTGCGCGCCGGCATCCGCGCCCAGGAGCTGCGCGCCCTGCTCCTCGCCCGGCGCAACGAAGTGGCGCAGACGCTGGAAGCGGAGGCGCAGCGCCTGCGCCACATCGAGACGCGCCTCGCCCAGCTCGAGTCGCAGGGCGAGCTGTCGGCGGACGACGTGGTGCTGCGGGCCGAGCCGGCGCGGCCGTTTCTCTCCCTGCGGCGCACCGTCGACTCGTTCCGGGCGGCGCGCGCGCTCATCGGCGAGCTGAAGGAGCACGCCCGCGGCGTGCTCCCCGCGAGCCTTCCCCGGCAGCTGGTAGCCGTCGCCCACGCCGCGGAGTTCGAGGCGGACGCCCTGGACGTGGAATTCGGCTTCGCGCTGGAAGAGGCGCGTCCCGTTTCACATCCCATCCTGCGGCTGCGCGAGCTGGAAGCCGTCGAGCGGATGGCCGTCTGCGTGCGCATCGGCCTGCCCGAGGACGCGCATCTCGTGACGGCGAAAATCGGTCAATTCCTGGAAACGCGCGGCTACCTGCTTGCCGGGCCGAGCCGGGAGCTCTTCCTGCAACCCCCGGATCCGGCGCGCATGCACGAGTCGATCGTCGAGATGCAGTTCCCTGTCCGCCTCGCCCCGCCATGACGATGCGGCGGAACGGCGACGGCAGCGTCGCGCTTCCTTTACAACGGTCATTTTTGATCAGATTGTCGTAATCGCCATGTAAGGATCGAAGCGCATCGTAGGATGCGTCATGACTTTCATCCGGCGACTCTTCTGGTTCTTCCGCACCTCGCCCCGCAAGGCGAAGGCGGGCTATACCGAGGAAGTCCTCTACGCCGGGTGGGTCGACACCGTCCCGCCCAAGCTCAACACCCCCCGCCGCTAGCGGCATGGAATGGCGCCTGACCGGCGCCTGTTAGCTCCTCCAAACCCCGAGGAGGAATCTCCCATGTCCAAGTCGTTGATTGCCCTTGCCCTGCTGTTCAGCCTCGCCCTGCCCGCCGTCGCCCAGACGTCGCGTCCCCAGATAGAAACGAAGAAGGTGGAGGGCGCCGAGGGCGTCTACATCTTCCGCAACGGCAACCACCAGGCGATGTTCGTGGTCACCAGCGACGGCGTCATCGCCACCGACCCGGTCGCCTACGGGCGGCCGACCGGCGGCGCCGACTACGTCGCCGAGATCCGCAAGGTGACCGACAAGCCGATCAAGTACCTCATCTACAGCCACCACCACTACGACCACATCGCCGGCGGCAAGGCGTTCAAGGACGCCGGGGCGACGATCATCGCGCACCGCAAGGCGAGGGAACGCCTCGAGAAGGTGATGGATCCGGCCACGCCGCTGCCCGACGAGCTGGTCGAGGACGCGGGCCGCACGATCCGCCTCGGCGGGAAGGTCGTCGAGCTCAGCTACGTCGGCCTCAACCACTCCGACAGCACCCTCGTCATGCGCCTGCCGCAGGACCGGCTGATCTTCCTCGTCGACCTGGTGCCGGTGGGCGCCTTCCCGGGGCTCGGCATGATCGACTTCTACCCGGTCGAGGCGATGGACTCGCTGAAGAAGATCCTCGCCATGGACTGGGACCGCATGATTCCGGGCCACCCGGGCCAGCCCGGCGACCGGCTGGGCACCAAGAAGGACGTCGAGGACCAGATCGCGCTGCAGCAGCACGCCTCCGACGTGGTGAAGGAGCAGGCGCGCGCCGGCAAGTGCTGGAACCCCGCCGAGCAGGAAGTGCAGTTCGACAAGTACAAGGACCTGCCGGGCTACGCCAACGGCCGCGCCTACGTGGTGCGCCGCTATTGCGGCTTCTGGGGCCGCGGCACCTGAGCGGCGTAGCCCACGAGCGGAAGGGCCACCGCGGCGCCTTCTTCATCGGCGGCGAGGGCGGCCGGCGGCTCGCCGAGATGACCTATTCGGCCTCGCCGACCCTGGTCATCCTCGACCACACCGAGGTCGACGAATCGCTGCGCGGCACGGGCGCGAGCCGCGAGCTCGTGCGGGCCGCGGTAGAGTGGGCGCGCGCGGAGAAAGTGAAGCTGCTGCCGCTCTGCCCCTTCGCGCGTCACGTCTTCGACAAGACTCCCGAGTACGCGGACGTGCTCGCCGGGTAGGACACGAGCGGCAGCCGCGCGACGAAGCGGCTGCCTCGGCCGGGGCCTTCACTGTGCGCCGTGAGCGTGCCACCGTGCAGCTCCACGAGCTTGCGCGAGAGCGTGAGGCCGATGCCGATGCCGATCCCGCCGCCCGCCGCGGGGGCCGCCTGGGCGAACGCCTCGAAGATCTTCTCCAGCTGCGCCGCTTCGATTCCGGCGCCGTTGTCCTGCACCCAAAGCAGGGCGTCGTCGCCGGCGAGCTCCGCCGCGAGCAGGATCTGCCCGCCCGGCGCGGTGTAGCGCACCGCGTTGACGAGGAGGTTCGACACCACCTGGCCCAGGCGCACGGCGTCGCCGTCGACCCAGAGCGCCTCCGTGCCCACGCGCACGGTGAGGCGATGCCCCGCTTCCTCCGCGAGCGCACGCGCCGCATCGGCAGCCTCTTCCGCGACGACGCGCAGGTCGAGCACCTGGCGGCGCAGGCCGATCTTGCCGAACGTGATGCGGCTCACGTCGAGCAGATCGTCGACCAGGCGCACGATGTGGCCGACCTGGCGCTCCATGATCTGGCGCGCGCTGCGCAGCTCCGGGTCGGGCAGGTCCTTCAGGCGCAGGATGGCGAGCGCCGTGCGGATCGGCGCGAGCGGGTTGCGCAGCTCGTGCGCGAGCGTGGCGAGGAACTCGTCCTTGCGCCGCGCCGACTCGCGCAGCGCCTCGTCGGCGCGCACGCGCTCGCTGATGTCGTTGAACAGCACGCCGACGCGCTTCTGCGCGGGGTCGCCGACGCGGAACGCGTAGAGCTCGAACCATCGCCCGAGTGCCTTCGAGATCTGCACGAAGCGCACCGGCTCGCCGCCATCGGCGACGCGCCCGTAGATCTCGAACCAGTGCGCCTCGTGCGCGGGCGCGTGCTCGCGCATCGTCTTGGCGGGCGCGTCCTTCAGTCCGGTCTGGCGCTCGAACGCCGGGTTGGTCTCGAGGAACCGATAGTCGACCGCGCGGCCGCCGGCATCGTAGATCATCTCGATCACGCAGAAGCCGGCGTCGATGGACTCGAACAGGCTCCGGTAGCGCTCCTCGCTCGCCGTGACGTCGACCAGCCGCGAGAGCACGTACCGGACGGAGCCGTCCTCGCCGGCGACCGGCGTCGAGACCACGTCCCAGTAGCGCTCTTCGAAGCCGCCGCCCTGGAGCGGAACGTCGTAGCGCTTCAGGCTCAGGGTCTCCGGCGGGCCGCCGGCGAATATGCGGCCGTACATGCCGCGCGCCAAGTCGTGGGCGCTCTCGCCCTCGGCCGCCGGGTTCTCGGGGAAAGCCTCGAACAGGGTGCGCCCGAGGAGCTCCCCGCGCTGCCGCCCGGTGGCGCGAAGGTACGCGTCGCTGGCGGCCACGATGCGCAATTCCCGGTCGAAAACCACGTACAGGCCCGCCGCCGACTCGAAAAGCCTCCTGTAGTCGAGCTGCTCCACGGCAATAGTGCCTTCCCGCAATCTCCGCGCCCGATGCTAGGATGCGCGCCAAATGAAAATCTTCCTGATCGTCGTCGCGCTCCTCGTCGCCGCGTGGCTCGGCATGTGGGTCACCAGCACCGGGATCCTCGTATCGTCCTCCGACACCGGCGTCCTCAAGACCCGCGACTGCCGCTACCTGGTCGGGGTGACCGTCCAGAAGCGCCTCGAGCCCCTCGCGGAGCGCTGCCCCTTCGTCCGGAAGGTGGGCCGCTGAGGCGCCTCGCCGCAGCGCTCATCCTCCTCGTCCTCGCGGGCTGCGCCAGCGCCCCGCCCGCCCCTTCCAGGCGCGCCTCCCTCCCGCCGTCCCCCCGCGTCACGCCCGCCGCGGCGGACGATGCCGCGACGCACGCGGCGAAGATGATCGGCCGCCCCTACCGCTTCGGCGGGTCGGCCCCCACGGGGTTCGACTGCAGCGGGCTGGTGCAGTACGGGTACCGGCAGGCGGGCGTGCGGCTGCCGCACAGCACCGACCAGCAACGCACGATGGGGCGGGCCGTGCGCGTCGACGAGGTGCGGCGCGGCGACCTCCTGTTCTTCAACCAGGAAGGAAAGAAGTACGGCCACGTCGGGATCTATCTCGGCCGCGGCATGTTCGTCCACGCGCCCTCGTCCGGGAAGGCGGTGCGCAGCGACCGCCTGGAAGCGCCGTATTGGCGCAAGCACCTGACCGAGGTGCGCCGGCTGGGCATGTAGATTGCGGCGCGGGCCGCATGGAACAAAAACCCCGTTGGGCCGAAATGTGCGCCCGCATCCTCCAGCAGTGCGAGGTCATCCTCGGCGGGCGCGAGCGCCTCGCCGAGCACCTCGGTGTCCATCCCTCCCAGGTTGCCCTGTGGACCGGCGGCAAGTCCGGCGGCCCGCCGCGCGAGGTGTTCGACAAGGCGATCGACGTGATCCTCGCCGAGCACGACCGGCGCGCCGCCCTCGAGACTTCCGGCGCCATGCCGCAGCGCCGGGCCGCGGACGCTAGCCGCACATCGCGCTGAGCTGCTTCGCCGTCTCGCGCACGCGCTCCTCGCACTGGGCGCGGTCGCCTTTCGTACGGGCGCAGGCCTTCTCCGGATCGAGCTTCGCCGCGCGCCCCTTCATCCTGCGGCACTGCTCGCTGTTCGGGTCCATCGTCACCGCGCCCTGACCCTCGCGGCACGCTCCAAGGTGCGTGTAGCGCATCTTGGAGCTGCGCTCGCCGCGCGGGCCGCTGCTCGTCGCGGCGAGCAGGAAGCTCTTCGGGCCCTCGCGGGTCATCACGACGCGGTTCTTCGACTCCGGGCACTCGCTCTCCACGATCGCCTCGTTCGCCGTGTCGCGCACCAGCGTGTGCTTGCAGCGCGGCTCCTCGCGCGGCTTGCGCCCGCGCTGCTCCTGCGACTTCAGCAGGTTGTCGGTGCAGACCGTCATGACGGGCAGCTTCGCCTTGCCCTCGCGGCCGGTCACCTCGAGAAACTCGACCTGCCACTGGCCCTTCTGGCCGTGCAGCCCCTGGAACATCTGCGGCACCGGAGGCTCCTGCGCCAATGCGATCGAGGCCGGCAGGAGGAGAAAAGCCAGGGCGGGTCTCATCGCTACTTGACGGCTCTCGCCGCCGCGCGGTCCTTCATCGCTTCGCCTTTGATGCTCGCCTTGGCCTTCATGTCCCCCTTGTGCTTCATGTCGGCCTTCCTCTGCCCCTGCGGGCCCTGGGCGGGTCCCTGGACGGTGGATTGCGCCTTCCTGTCGGCCTTCTTCGCCTGCGGGCTGCCCTTGCGGCCGGCAAGCAGGTCGTCCTCGCTCGCCTGCTTCTTGGCCTGCGCCGCGGACGGATTGGTGACGGGTCCCTTGGCTCCCTGGGCCAAGGTCGTCGCCGGCATGGCGACACAGAAGGCCAGCGCAATTGCGGAGGTTGCGATGCGTTTCATGGTCTTTCTCCCCGATCTCGGCCCCGCCGGGATGGCGGGATGCCGGATTCTATGCAGCTCAACGTGGCGCCGCGCGCGCCGTTGACCGCTGTCGGGAGTTCGTCACGCTAACGCGTGAACGGCTTCTCAAAATAGGCGTGGATGTCGCCCAGGGCGCGCTCCGCGAAGCCGGCCTCGCAGTACGCGAGGTAGAACTCCCACATGCGCAGGAAGCGCTCCGGGTAGCCGAGCACGCGCACCTCGCCCGCGTTGCGCCGCAGGTTCTCGCGCCACAGGCGCAGGGTGGTGGCGTAGTGCGGGCCGATGTCGTCGAGGCGCGCGAGGCGCAGGTCGCTCGCGCGCGCCATGGCGCCGGTGAGCGCCGAGACCGACGGGATGCAGCAGCCGGGGAAGATGTGGCGCTTGATGAAGTCGACCGAGTCGCGCGCCGCCTCGTAGTGCCGGTCGGCGATCACGATCGCCTGGAGGAACATGCGGCCGTCGTCCTCCAGGAGCGTGCCGCATTTCGCGAAGAAAGCGTCGTAGTACTGGTGCCCGATCGCCTCGATCATCTCGATCGACACCAGCTTGTCGAAGCGCCCGGTGAGATCGCGGTAGTCCTCGCGCAGCACCGTCACCAGGTCCGACAGGCCGGCCTCGTGCACGCGCTTCGATGCGAGTGCGTGCTGCTCCGCGGAGATCGTGGTGGTCGTGACATGGCAGCCATAGCGCGACGCCGCGTGGAGCGCGAAGCCGCCCCAGCCGGTGCCGATCTCGATCACGCGATCTCCGGGCTGCAGCGCGAGTCCCTGGCAGATGCGCTCGAGGCGCGCGACCTGCGCCTGCTCGAGCGTCATGCCCGGCCGCTCGAACACGGCGCTCGAGTACATCATCGTCGGGTCGAGGAACAGGCGGAAGAACGCGTTGCCGAGGTCGTAGTGCGCGGCGATGTTGCGCCGGCTGCCCTCCCGCGTATTGCGCGCGAGCCAGTGCAGCGCCGAGCGCAGCGGCGCCGACAGCCGCGCGAAGCCGCCCTCGAGCCCGTCCATGACTTCGCGGTTGACCGCGAGGATGCGCAGCGCGGCGACGAGGTCGTCCGCATCCCAATAGCCCAGCATGTACGCCTCGCCCGCCCCCACCGAGCCGCCCCACGCCACTTCGGCGAAGAAGCGCGGGTCATGGACGCGGATCTCGGCTTCGAGGCCGCAGCGCTGCGTGCGCTCGCCGTACGCTTCCGCCCCCAGGCGAATGCGTCCGTGCTCAAGCCGCCGCAGGCGCTGGCGGAGGAGCCGCTCGGCGAGGCCTACGCCTTGGCGGGATGGGTAACGACGGGCACGCGCTTCAGCCACAGCCGCAGGGCCTCCCAGTGGATCGCCGCGATGACCTGGAGCGTCATGAGCGGAAAGCGCAGGAGCAGCCCGTTGCCGAGCTTCGTGCGACGCAGCGACAGCGTCGCGTCGAACAGCCGCGTACCCTCGCGCTCCAGCGCCATGTGCACCGCGAGGCGCTCGCCCGGCGGGCTGAAGCGCCACAGGTAGTCCAGGTCCATCGGCAGGAACGGCGACACGTGCATCGCCTTGCGGCTGCGGTCCTTCGTGCTCACGACGTAGCAATGGCGTTCTCCCCAGGGGGTGTTGTTGACCTCGGCGACGACGGTCTCGACGCGCTCGCCCGCGGCGTCGAAGCAGTAGTAGAAGCTCACCGGGTTGAAGACGTAGCCGAGGTAGCGCAGGTGCGTGAGCAGGCGGATCGGCCCGGCCGGGCGCCGCCCGGTGCGCGTCTCGACGAGATCGCGCACCGCGCGCTCGAGCGGCAGCGCGGGGTCGCCGAGGTGGTCCTCGCGGCGAAAGCGCGCCACCGCCATGCGATGCGCAGACCACAGCCAGCGCCCGCGGAAGACTTGGTCCAGCTCCGCCAGGTCGAGCCAGGCCATGAACAGGGGGTAGCGGAACGCGTGCGGCCGCGGCGCGCGGCGCCGGTGGCTAAGCCACCCGAGATAGGCCGCGCTGTGCACGCACGCTCTCCTCGAAATGATCGAGCGCCGCGAGCGCGCTCACCACGCCGTCCTCGTGGAAGCCGAAGCGCCAGTAGGCGCCGCAGTAGAAGGTGCGCCCCGCGTTCAGCTCGCGCTGGCGCGCCTGGGCCGCCACCGCCTCGGGCGTGAAGAGCGGGTGGTGGTAGACGAGGCGCTTCACGATCCGGTCGGGCCGGATCTCCGCGGTGCGGTTCAGCGTCACGCAGTACGTCTCGGGCGCGGCGAGCCCCTGCAGGATGTTCATGTTGTAGGTGAGCGCGACGCGCTCCCCCGGCTCGCGCAGCACGTGGTAGTTCCAGGCGGCCCAGGCGCGCCTCGCGCGCGGCAGGAGCGAGGCGTCGGTGTGCAGCACCGCCTCGTTCTCCTGGTAGCGGATCGCGCCCAGCACCTCGCGCTCGAGCGGCGTCGCGTCGGCGAGGAGCGCGAGCGCCTGGTCGGCGTGGCAGGCGACGAAGGCGTGGTCGAAGCGCTCGAGCACGCTGCGCGCGCGCAGCAGCACCCCGTCGGGCAGGCGCCGCAGCCACGCCACCGGCGCCTCGATCCGGATGCGATGGCGAAACGGCGCGGTGAGCCGCTCGACGTAGCGCGCCGAGCCGCCGCGGACCACGCGCCATTGCGGGCGGTCGTTCACCGAGAGCATGCCGTGGTTGTGGAGGAAGCGCACGAAGAAGCGGGCCGGGAAGCCGAGCATGCGCGACGGGTGCGTCGACCAGATGGCGGCGCCCATCGGCACCAGGTAGTCGTCGAGGAAAGCCTGGCAATAGCGCTCGCGCGCGAGGTACTCGCCGAGCGTCGCATCGCCGCCCTCGCCGAGCAGTCGCGGCGCCTCGCGGTTGAAGCGCAGGATGTCCGCGATCATGCGGTGGAACCTCGGCCGCAGGAGGTTGCGCCGCTGCGCGAAGAGCGTATTCAGGGTCGCGCCGCCCCACTCCAGCCCGCTCGCCTCGTTGCGCACGCTGAAGCTCATGCTCGAGGGCTGCGAGGCGACCTGGAGCTGCTCGAGCAGGCGCGAGAAGTTCGGGTAGGTGCGCTCGTTGTAGACGATGAACCCCGTATCGATGGCGAGGCCGTCGACGGCGTGGGTGTGCGTGTGGCCGCCGACGTGGCTGCCGGCCTCGAACACGGTCACCTCGTGGCCGGCGCGGTGCAGGTGCCAGGCGGCGACGTTGCCGGCGATGCCGGCGCCGATGACGGCGATCCTCATCGGCGCTCCCGCACGTCCGCCGGCACGGGCTTCAGGTCCCAGATGACGCCGAGCCCGGCGAGCGCGCGCAGCGCGTAGTACGTCGGGTCGAACTCCCACCAGTAGAACCCCTGGCGCGCCGCGCGCGGGAAGTAGTGGTGGTTGTTGTGCCAGCCCTCGCCCAGCGTCAGGAGGGCGAGCCAGACGTTGTTGCGCGAGTCGTCCCGCGTCGGATAGCGTCGCGTGCCGTAGCGGTGCGCGAGCGAGTTGATCGTGAACGTGGCGTGGTACAGCGCGACCGTCGACACGCAGAACCCCCACACGAAGTACTCCATCCCCAGCCACAGCAGCGCGAACGCCAGAAGGGAGGGCACCGCCACGTCGAACCGATCGAGCCAGCGCAGTTCGGGGTATCGGGCGAGGTCCCGTACGCGATCCATGCGGACGGCAAAACTGGAAGAAGCGAGAAACCAGCCGGCGTGGCTCCAGGCGAAGCCGTGCTGGCGCGCCGAGTGCGCGTCCGACGGCTCGTCGGCGTGCGCGTGGTGGTGGCGATGGTGCGAGGCCCACCACAGCGGCCCGCGCTGCGCCGCCGACGCGCCGAGGAGCGCGAAGGCGAACTGCGCCGCGCGGGAGGTGGA
>DASZQH010000077.1:0-6691 GCA_035549805.1 Burkholderiales bacterium | reverse complement strand
GGCACCGGCTGGCCGAGCTTCTTCACCACCATCCCGGGCGTGTTCGAGACGAAGAAGGACTTCTACCTGATCTACGCCCGCACCGAGTACCACTGCAAGCGCTGCGGCGGGCACCACGGCCACGTCTTCGAGGACGGCCCGCCCCCGACCGGGCAGCGCTGGTGCAACAACGGGGTCGCGCTGACGTTTATCCCGAAGGGGTAAGGCGCAGCGCCTCGGCGATGGGCTCGCCGGGAAAGTGGAAGTGCACCGGGCCGTCGGGCTCGGCGTTGAGGAACTGCTTCAGGAAGGGGTCGCTCGAGCGGCGCAGCTCGTCGGGAGTGCCCTGCGCGAGCACGCTGCCGTCGCCGATCATGTAGGCGTAATCGGCCACGTTCAGCGCCTCCTTCACGTCGTAGGTCACGACGATCGAGGTGAGGCCGAGCGAGTCGTTCAGGGTGCGGATCAGGCCGCCGACCTGGTTGAGCGAGATCGGGTCGAGGCCGGCGAAGGGCTCGTCGTACATCATGAGCTTCGGGTCGGTCGCCATGGCGCGGGCGAGCGCGACGCGGCGCGTCATCCCGCCGGAAAGGTCGCCGGGGCGCATGTCGCGCGCGCCGCGCAGGCCGACGGCATGCAGCTTCATCAGCACCAGGTGGCGCAGCACGTCCTCGGGGACGTCGAAGTTCTCGCGGATCGGGAACGCGACGTTGTCGTAGACCGAGAGGTCGGTGAACAGGCCCGAGCTCTGGAACATCATCCCCATCTCGAGGCGCGCCCGGTACAGCGCCGCGGACTCGAGGCGGTGCATGTCGCGTCCCTCGACCTTGACGCTGCCGCGCGCCGGCGCGAGCTGCGCGCCGATCAGCTTGAGCAGCGTCGACTTGCCGCTGCCGCTGCCGCCGAGGATCGTCGTCACCTTGCCGCGCTCGATCTCGAGCGTCAGGCCGCGGAAGATCTCGAGGTCGCCGTACGCGAACCCCAGGTCGCGCACTTCCACGATGTGCTTCGGGGGCTGCTTGGGCATCGGCGTACTATACCGCCCCCCGTGTCTCATCCCGCCCCGCACCCTTACTCCGCGCTGACCCCCGAGGCCGTGCTCGACGCGTGCAGCGCCGCCGGCCTGCGTCCCGATGGCCGCCTGCTCGGCCTCAACAGCTACGAGAACCGCGTCTACCAGGTCTACATGGAGGAAGGCGCCCCGGTGGTGGTGAAGTTCTACCGCCCGGGGCGCTGGACGCGCGCGCAGATCGACGAGGAGCACGCCTTCGCGCACGAGCTCGCGGAGCGCGAGATTCCCGTCGTCGCCCCGACGCACTGCGACGTGTTCGGCGACTTCATCTTCGCCATCTACCCGCGCCGCGGCGGCCGCACGCCCAACCTCGAGGATCCGAAAGCCCTGGAATGGATCGGACGCTTCCTCGGCCGCATCCATGCCGTGGGAGCGATCAGGGATTTCCAGGTGAGGGAGGCGCTGACGCCTCAATCGTTCGGCAGGGTACCGTCGCAGTGGCTGATGGAGAATCGATCGGTTCCCGACGACCTTTTCCCGTCCTGGAAGGCGGTCATCGACCAGTCGCTCGAAGCGATCGACGCCTGCTACGCGAGGGCGGGAAGCGTGAAGAACATCCGCCTTCATGGCGACTGCCACCCGGGCAACATCCTCTGGACCGAGGAAGGGCCGCACTTCGTCGACCTCGACGACGCGCGCATGGGGCCGGCGGTGCAGGACCTGTGGATGCTGCTTTCCGGCGACCGCGAAGCGATGGCGCTGCAGCTGCACCACGTGCTCGCCGGCTACGAGGAGTTCGCCGAGCTCGACCGGCGCGAGCTCAACCTGATCGAGGCGCTGCGCACCTTGCGCCTCATCCACTATTCGTACTGGATCGCGCGCCGCTGGGACGACCCCGCGTTCCCGGCGGCGTTCCCGTGGTTCGGCACGCAGCGCTACTGGCAGGACCGCATCCTCGAGCTGAAGGAGCAGATCGCCCTGATGGGCGAAGAGCCTGTCAGGCCGTCCTGAGCTTCATCGCCTTCACGGCCACCACCGCCAGCAGCGGCACGACCAGGCCGATCAGCGTCACGACGATCAGCAGCTCGGGAAGCTGGCTGTAGTCCTGCGTCGCCTTCACCGCGCCGGTGGCGCGGTCCTTCACCTCGCGCGACACGGTGTAGAGCTGGTTCATGTACTTGGTGCCGAGCTGCGCCGCGGACAGGGCGAGGTTCGAGAACGAGGCCATCACCGCGAAGTAGGTGGCCTTGAGGTTCGCCGGCGCCGAGTTCGCTATCCACGCGAGCATCGGGATCATGGCGATCTGCCCGAGCGGCGACTCGAGCGCCGTGTCGATGAGGGCGATCACGCGCGCGTCCACCACCCCGCCCGTGACGCTCGCGGTCCATTCGTGGAAGCCGTAGAGCATGCCGATGTTGGGCAGCGTGAGCAGGGTCCCGACCACGGTGAGCATGACGATGATGGCGGGGATGGCGGTGCGCGCCATGTATCTGCGCAGCGTGAACATGCCCGCCAGCGTGAGGCCGTAGGCGACCAGCGAGAGCTTGGAGAGGAAGGCCTCGTCGAACTTCAGGATGTCGATGGTCCACCAGCTGTAGCCCGGCCCGACGCTCGGCATGGCGCGGTAGATGAAGATGACGAGCGCGGTGGCGACGAGCGTCTCGCGCGCCTCGGGCGAGAGCTCCCTCGCAAGCCGCCATAGCAGGAACAGGATGATCGCGAGGGAGGCCGCGAACACCAGCTCCTGCGCGTAGGGCACCTTCCCCACGCCGATCGCGAGCGTGACCGCCGCGAACACCAGGCTGCCGCCGAGGACCCACCAGTTCGGCTGCGTCTTCTCGACCGGCGCGCGCTCGTGCCGGACGAAGTGGTGCAGGATCACTCCCGCGACCGAGAGGACCGGGATGAGGAGCGCGACCTTGTAGATCATCGCGTAGAGCGCGAGCTTCTGCTCCTTCGGCAGGGCGTCGGTGCCGTGGAAGACGTAGACGTTGGCGAGCGACACGGCGGCGAGCCCGCCGATCACCGCGACGCGGCCGAGCGTCTGCATCGTGGTGTGCATCTCCTTGCGCGCGGCCTCGGGGAGCGGCTGGCCGCGCTCGTCGACGCGCGGCACCGCCTCGACCGTCATGGCGTCGGCCACGGCGTCCTGGATCATGTATCCGGTCGGCGTGAGCAGCGCCGCGAGGACGAACCAGCGCTCCGCGCTCATCACCTCGCGCATGGCGTCGAGGTGCTCGATCAGGCCGATCATGATGAACAGGCTCGCCGCGAGCATCGCCGCGCCGAGCCAGACCAGCAGCGCCTTCCAGCGCCAGATCAGGTCGACGAGGTGCCCGACCGGCATCTTCAGCGCCCACGGGATGCCGGCCCAGAAGGCGAGCGCCGCGAGGAACGCCGCCGACAGGTCGAGGTAGTCCTTGACGAAGAAGCCGCCGACGATCGCCGTGAGGCCTTGGATGCCGAAGGCGACGTACACCATGAGCGGCGGCAGGTAGGAGAGCCGGAATCCGCCCACTTTCATCTCAGCCGTCCGGGAGATCGTCCAGCGCCTCGTCGACCAACGAGGCGAGGTGGGCGACGTCCGCCCAGCAATGGATCTGCCAGGCGCCCGCGCCGTGCTCGAAGCGGTTCAGCGCCGCGTTCGGGATCTCGAAGTCGCGCGGCGTCGACAGGCCGCGGCTCGTCGCGTGGCGGTACAGGATCTCCAGCACGCCGCCGTGCGTGAACACCAGGACGCTCCGGCCCTTTTCCTTCTCCAGCAGGTCCTGCATGAACTGCAGGACGCGGGCGCTGAACGCGCGCAGCGACTCGCCGGTCTGGAAGTCGTAGTCGGGATCCTTGTTCCTGAAGCGCAGGAAGTCCTCCGACAGCTCCTCCCGGGCCTGCGCGTACGTCATGCCCTGGAAGATGCCGTAGTGCCGCTCCCTCAGCCGCGCATCCAGGATGGGCGATTTTCCGAGGAGAGAGGCGAGGGGCCGGGCCGTCTGCTGCACGCGGACGAGGTCGCTGCTGTAGAGCACGTCGAAGGACTCGCCCGCGAGCGCCTGCGCCACGGCGCGCGCCTGCGCGTGGCCGGTGTCGCTGAGCGGCACGTCGAGCTGGCCCTGCACGCGCCCTTCCGCGTTCCACGCCGTCTCGCCGTGGCGCACCATGCACAGCTTCATTCCTTGCCTCGGTGCATTACTTGCCTCGATGCATCATTTCTTCAGGTGCTCGGCGTTCATCACGCGGATCGGCTTGCCGGCGAGCCAGGCGGCGACGTTCTCGACCGAGTCCTCGTGGAAGATGCGGTAGGTCTCGTCGTTCACGTAGCCGAGGTGCGGCGCGAGCGTCACGTTGGGCAGCTTGCGCAGCGGATGGTCGGCGGGGAGCGGCTCCCGGTCGTAGACGTCGAGCGCCGCATGAATCCTGCTTCCCGACAGCGCCTCCAGGAGCGCGGCTTCGTCGATGATGGGCCCGCGCGAGACGTTCACCAGGATCGCGCCCTGCTTCATCGCCGCAAGCTCCTTCGCGCCGACCAGCCCGCGCGTACGGTCGCCGAGCACGAGGTGGATGCTGACGACGTCGGCGGTGGCGACGAGCTCTTCCTTCGCGACGTGGCGCGCGCCCTGCTCCGCCGCCTTCTCGGGCGTGAGGTTCTGGCTCCACGCGACGACGTCCATGCCGAACGCCTTGCCGACGCGGCCCACGGCGGAGCCGATCTTGCCCAGCCCGAGCAGCCCCAGCCGCTTGCCCGCGAGGCCGATGCCCGCCGGCAGGCCCTCGTGCCAGCGGCCCTCGCGCATGTTGCGCATCCCCTGCTCCATCGCGCGCGCGGCGGCGATGATCAGGCCCCAGGTGAGCTCGGCCGTCGCGGTGGTGCCGTTGCCGATGCGGGTATTGCTCACCGGAATGCCGCGCTCGCCGAGGAACTGCGAATCCATGCTCACGGCGCGAAAGCCGGTGAGCGAGACGAACTTCAGGTTCGGCAGGCGCTCGATCAGGGCGCGCGAGAACGCGGTGCGCTCGCGCATCGCGCACAGGATGTCGAACGGCCGGAGCTTCTCCGCGGCGTCGTCCAGCGAGCGGAACGCCTCGTGGAACACATGAATGTCCACGCCGAGCTTCTTCCAGTCGGCCGACTGGAGCGCGACGCGCTGGTAGTCGTCCAGGATCGCGAGCTTCAAGCGGCGACCGTGTCTTCGTTGGTGACGCGGCGCAGCTCGCGGCGGGCCCCGAGGTCGAAGCGCCGGCCGCGGTGGATCGTGGCGCGGTTGTCCCACATCACGAGGTCGCCCGGGCGCCACGCGTGGCGATAAACGAACTGGCGTTGCGTGGCATGCTCGAGGAGGTCGGCGAGCAGCACGCGCCCCTCCGCCAGCGTCATCCCCGCCACGTGCGTGCAGTGCACGCCGACGAACAGCGCGTTGCGCCCCGACGGATGGCGGCGCACGAGAGGCCAGCGCACCGGCGGGAACTTCGCCTTCTGCTCCTCGCTCACCGTGTCGCCGAGCCACAGGCGCGAATGCCAGGCGAAGTGCTCCGCTTCCTTTCCTTCGATTTCCTTCTTCATTCCCGGAGGAAGCGCGTCGTAGGCCGCCCTCAGGTCCGCGAACTCCGTCTCCCCGCCTTCCGCAGGCACGACGACCGCCGAGAGCATGGAGAACTTCGCCGCCGGCTTCTGGAACGAGCTGTCGGAATGCCAGAGCTGGTTGGCGAGGTTGCTGACGATCTTGGCGTGGCCGCGGTCGTAGATCCCGCCCTCGGGCGAGACGTTGGAGATGTCGATGATCTCGTCGCGCGCGTGCCGGTCGGGGTTCTTGCGCGCCTTCTTCAGGCCGAGGTCGAGCGGGCCGAAGTGCCTGGCGAACGCGATCTGCTGCTCCTCGGTGAGCGGCTGCCCGCGCCAGACCAGCACCGCGTACCGGTCCATCGCCTGCTCGACCGCCCTCGCTTCCTCGGGGGAAACGCTCTTCAGGTCCAGGCCGGAAGCCTCGGCGCCGAAGCCGATGCCCGGAAGGAGGGGTTGCAGCCGGAGCATCAGTCGTTCTTGATGTTGTTGTCCTTGACGACCTTGCCCCAGCGCTCGATCTGCCCGACGAGGAACTTCTCCGTCGCCGCGGGCGACAGGCCCTGGATGTCCATGCCGAAGGTCTCGGTCAGCGTCTTCCTCACGTCGGGAAGCTGCAGGACCTTCACGATCTCGGCATTCAGCTTGTCGACGATCGGCTGCGGCGTCTTCGCCGGGGCGAGGATGCCCCACAGCGCGTAGGCCGGCTCGACCCCGCGCACGCCCGCCTCGGCGAGCGTGGGCACGTCGGGCATGAGCGGCGAGCGCTTCTCGCCCGTCTGCACCAGCGCGCGCAGCTTGCCGCTGCGCACGTGGTTCGCCTGCGCCGCGACCGAGGCGATCGCGAGGTCGATCTGGCCGCCGAGCGCGTCGACGTGCAGCGGGCCGCCGCCCTTGTAGGGCACCGAGACGAGCTTGGCGCCGGTCGCCTGGCCGACGAGGATGGTCGCGAGGTGGCCGAGCGAGCCGTTGCCGACGTTGCCCACCGTCACCGAGTCGGGCTTCGCCTTCGCGGCGGCGAGCACGTCCTGGAAGCTCTTGTAGGGCTTCTGCGCCCCGGTCGAGAACGCCATCGGCGCGGTGCCCACCAGCATCACCGGCGCGAAGTCCTTGATCGGGTCGAAGACCAGCTTCGGGTTGAGCGCCTG
>DASZQH010000076.1:0-10944 GCA_035549805.1 Burkholderiales bacterium | reverse complement strand
CCGACCTGCGCTCGGTCGAAGCGTGGCTCAATATGAACCTCAACATGGTGAAGTTCTCGATCCAGGGCCTGGAGATGCAGAAGGCGGCGCTGCAGGCCATGCAACCGAAAAAATAAAGGAGACGCAGCGATGGCAAAGGCGGTTCGATACCACAAGCAGGGCGGCCCGGAAGTCCTCCAGATGGACGAAGTGCAGGTCGGCGAGCCGGGCCCCGGGCAGGCGCGGGTGCGCCACACGGCGATCGGCGTGAACTTCGTCGACACGTACCAGCGCTCGGGCCTGTACCCGATGCAGCTTCCCGGCACGGCCGGCAACGAGGCGGCGGGCGTGGTCGAGGCAGTCGGCCCCGACGTGAAGGACCTGAAGAAGGGCGACCGCGTCGCCTACACCGGGCTGCCGGGCTCCTATTGCGACGTGCGCCTGGTGCCCGCGGACCGCGTGGTGAAGATCCCCGACGGCATCACGGACGAGCAGGCCGCATCGATGATGCTGAAGGGTCTCACGGTGCACTACCTCATCTTCACCACCTACCCGGTGAAGAAGGGCGAGACCGTGCTGTGGCACGCGGCCGCGGGCGGCGTGGGGCTGATCGCCTGCCAGTGGCTGAAGGCGCTCGGCGTGACGACCATCGGCACCGCCGGCTCGCCGGAAAAATGCGCGCTCGCCAAGGCGCACGGCGCCGACCACGTGGTGAACTACAGCACCGAGAACTTCGTCGAGAAAGTGGCGGCGATCACCGGCGGCAAGAAGGTGCCGGTGGTGTACGACTCGGTGGGCAAGTCGACCTGGGAGGGCTCGCTCGACTGCCTGCGCCCGCGCGGCCTGATCGTCTCGTTCGGCAACGCGTCGGGGCCGGTGGCGCCGGTGAACCTCGGCATCCTCTCGACGAAGGGCTCGCTCTACGTGACGCGGCCGACGCTCGCCACGCACATCGCGACGCGCGCCGACCTCGTCGAGCGCTCCAACGCGCTCTTCGAGGTCGTGAAGTCCGGCAAGGTGAAGATCGAGACCACGGCGAAGTACAAGCTCGCCGACGCGGCGCAGGCGCACCGCGACCTGGAGGGGCGCAAGACCACGGGATCCGTGGTCCTGATCCCCTAGAAAGCTACTTGATTCCCAGGATCCCCTTGGCCTTGCCGAGGGCGGCCATGGACTCGGTGTGCTTGCCGTCCTTGTGGAGCTTCTCGCCGTCGGCGCGGAGCTTCTTCACTTCCGAGGCCTTGGCCGCGTCGAGCTTGGCCTTCGGCAGCGCCGCGTCGATGGCCTTCATCTCGTTGGGGCAGTTGTGCGCGAAGACGGGCGAGGCGCAGAGGGCGAGGATCACGGCTAGGGCAGTGCGTTTCATGCGAGGCCTCCGTTGAGCTGGGATGTCGCCGTTCTGAGGGAGCGCCTGAGTCGCGCCACCCCGCCGGCCTTTGCAGTATATGGCGACGACCGGCTGGAAAGCGACCTCGCGGCGGCGCCAAAGCCCGCCGCGGTCCTCGTGCCGATCGTCCAGAGGGACGCCCTGATGGTGCTGTTCACGAAGCGCACCTCGCACCTCAAGGCGCACGCCGGGCAGGTCAGCTTCCCCGGCGGGCGCGCGGAGCCGGGCGACGCGAGCCCGGAGTTCACCGCGCTGCGCGAGGCGCGGGAGGAGATCGGCCTCGCGCCCGAGCGCGTCGAGATCCTCGGCCGGCTGCCCGACTACCACACGCGCACCGGGTATCTCGTCGCGCCGATCGTCGGTCTCGTCGCGCCGCCGCTCGAGCTCGTGCCCGACCCGCGCGAGGTCGACGAGATCTTCGAGGTGCCGCTCGCGTTCCTGCTCGACCCGGCCAACCACCGGCGCCAGACCCGCGTGCTGAACGGGCGCAGCGTCGGCTACTACGAGATGCCCTACGGGGAGCGCTACATCTGGGGCGCCACCGCGGGCATGATCGTCAACCTCTGCCACGTGCTGGGCGGCGCCTAGCACGCGGCCGCTTAGAATCTCCCCATGGGTGTCTTCGCCATCGTCGCCGCGCTCGTGCTCGAGCAGTGGCGCCCGCTCGCCGAGCGGCGCAGCGTCGCTTCGGCGCTGGGGGGCTTCGCCGGGTGGCTCGAGCAGTCGTTCAACGGCGGCGAGCGCCGCCATGGCCTCGTCGCGTGGCTCGTCGCCGTGGTGCCGGCGGTCGCCGCCGCGGTCATCCTGCACGAGATCCTCGAGGCGCTGCACTGGACCCTGGCGCTCCTCTTCAACGTCGCCGCCCTCTACCTCACGCTCGGCTTCCGCCAGTTCAGCCACCATTTCACGCAGATCCAGCTCGCGGTGAAGGCGGGCGACATCGACCGGGCGCGCTCCGAGCTCGAGTCCTGGCGCGGCGCCTCGGGCGTGGTGCGCAGCCGCGAGGAAGTGATCCGCCTCTCCATCGAGGCGGCGTTGCTCGCCTCGCACCGCCACGTCTTCGGCGTGCTGCTCTGGTTCATCCTCCTGCCGGGCCCGAGCGGCGCGATCCTCTACCGGCTCGCCGCGTACCTCTCCGGACGCTGGAAGCCGCTCGGCGCGTTCGGCGAGTTCGCGCAGAAGGCGTTCCACGTGCTCGAGTGGCCGGCGGTGCGCCTCACGGCCGCCTCCTTCGCCGTGGTGGGCGACTTCGAGGACGCGGTGTACTGCTGGCGCACGCAGGCGCGCGGATGGGCCGATCCCGATGCCGGCGTCGTGCTCGCCTCCGGCGCCGGCGCGATGGGCGTGCGCCTCGGCATGCCGGTGCACGAGATCGACGGGGTGCACGCGCGGCCCGAGCTGGGCGTCGGCGAAGGCGCGGACGGCCCGTTCCTCGACAGCACCGTGGGCCTGGTCTGGCGCGCGCTTGTAGTCTGGGTGTTCGTCCTCGGCGTCGTGGGCGTGGCGCGGCTGCTCTAGCGGCGGCTCACTTCTCGCGGTACGCGCCGCAGCGCCAGCACTGCGTGAACTGGCCCTCGCACTGCTCTCCGCAACCGTCGCAACACCACGCGACATCGTTGGAGGGGCCTTTCTTCAGCACTTCCTCCGCACGAACGGCGTCGCCGTCCCGGAGCACCCAGACCTCGACCTGGCATTCGGCGGGCGGCAGCTCGCCCATGGCGGAGGAGAGCATCTCGTTGCGTACCACGGAGCGGATGCCTTCGACCTCGAGGACGTTGCGCGCGTGGTGCGCCGCCGCCAGGTTCCAGGAGCTGTAGACGCGCTTCATGCCCGCTGCAGGCGGGCGATGCGCAGCGCGGCCGGGGGATGCGAGTCGTAGAACGCCGAATGCAGCGGGTCGGGCGTGAGCGTCGCGGCGTTGTCCTTGTAGAGCGCCACCAGGGCGTTCACCAGGTCGGCGCGGCCGGCGAAGCGCGTCGCGTAGGCGTCGGCCTCGTACTCGTTCTTGCGCGAGAACATGCTGAGCAGCGGGTGCAGGAAGTAGGTGAATTCCGGCAGCACGATCATGAGCAGCGCGAGCGCCGCCGCGGTGCCGGGCTCGCGTACGCCGAGGCCGGCGTAGAACCACGGCTTGTCGAGCAGCACGCCGAGCAGGAACAGCATCGCGAAGGTCATTGCCGCGGTGAGCGCCATGCCCTTCAGGATATGGCGCAGCTTGTAGTGGCCGAGCTCGTGGGCGAGCACCGCCTCGACCTCGGCCGGCTGCAGGCGAGTGACCAGGGTGTCGAAGAGCACGATGCGCTTCGCCCGACCGAAGCCGGCGAAGAAGGCGTTGCCGTGCGAGGAGCGCTTCGAGCCGTCCATGACGAACAGGCCCTTCGACTGGAAGCCGGTGCGGGCGAGCAGCGCCGCCACCTTCTCCTTGAGTACCCCGTCGGGAAGCGGCGTGAACTTGTTGAAGAGCGGCAGGATGACCGTCGGCACGAGCATCTGCACGAACACGGTGAACGCCACCACCACGAGCCACGCATACAGCCACCACGCGGGGCCGGCCTGCGCCATGAGCCAGAGCAGCGCGAGGAGGAGCGGCACGCCGAGGGCAAGCCCGATTAGGGTCTGCTTGACGAGATCGGCGAGGAAGAGGCGCACCGTCATGCGGTTGAAGCCGAAGCGCTGCTCGATGACGAAGATCCGCCAGGCGCTGAGCGGCAGCCCGACCAGCCCCTGCACGAGGAAGAGCGAGAGGAGCAGGGCCGTGCCGTGCAGCAGCGAGCCCGGCGCGAGCCACAGCGCGCCGAGGTCGGACAGCGCCTGCAGCCCGCCGCCGACGGTAAGGCCGAGCGCGAGCAGCGCCTCCACGGCCACGCCGAGCATGCCGAAGCGTGCCTTGGCGAGCGTGTAGTCGGCGGCCTTCTGGTGGTCGTGCAGCGGGATCGTGTCCGAGAACGGCGCGGGCACCGCGGCGCGATGCGCCGCCACGTGCTGCATCTGCCGCCGCGCGAGCCAGAGGCGCGTCGCGGTCGCCAGCGCGAGCGCGGCGACGAAGGTCCAGGTGAGGGCGTTCGGCAGGAGGGCTGCGGGGTCCATGAGAGAATTGAGATTAAATCATGGCCGGCGACGCGAACAACCTGATCTGGATCGACATGGAGATGACCGGGCTGCAGCCCGACGCCGACCGGATCATCGAGGTCGCGATCGTGGTGAGCGATCCGCAGCTCAATGTCCTCGCCGAGAGCCCCGTCTGGGTCGTCCACCAGCCGAAGGAGGTGCTCGACGCCATGGACTCCTGGAATCGCGGCACGCACGGCAAATCCGGCCTGATCGAGAAGGTCCTCGCGTCCACCTCGAGCGAGGCGCTGGTCGAGGACGCGGCGATCGCCTTCCTCAAGCCCTTCGTGCCGGCCGCGAGCTCGCCGATGTGCGGCAACTCGATCTGCCAGGACCGACGCTTCCTCGCGCGCTGGATGCCGCGCCTGGAAGCCTACTTCCACTACCGCAATCTGGATGTCTCGACGCTCAAGGAGCTCGTGAGGCGCTGGAAGCCCGATGTCCTCAAGGGCTTCAGCAAGGAAGGCAAGCACGAGGCGCTCGCCGACATCTACGAGTCGATCGAGGAGTTGCGCTATTACCGCAAGACGGTGATGGTGATCTGAGCAAAAGAAAAGCGGGCCCGTGCTGCGGGGCCCGCTTTTACCGGCGCGGACTGCTCAGACCTTAGCGCCGGTCCTGCTTCTCACGAGCGTTGTCCCGCCCGTACTTTCCTTGCTCGCCCGCGGCTTCATCCGCCCGGTCGAGGCCGCGCTTCTTCTGCGGCTCGTTCGCGCTGGTCGACCCGCCGCTCGAGCCCACCGAGGCGGACGTGTCAGCCGAGCCCGAAGTCGAGGTCGAACCGGAAGCGCTCGGCAGCGGCGTCGAGGTCGAGGAAGACACGCTGGTGTCGGTCTTGCTGTTCACGCTCGCGTCCTTTTCGACGTTCTTGTCGCCGCCCGCGAGCACCGGGCCCGCGAGGAAGAATGCCGAGGCGACGCCCGCTGCGATGAGGTTGCGCTTCATCATGTCTGCTCCTTCTTTCGTTGCTGGAGCCCTGGATGACGCACGGTCCGTGCCTGCCCCTTTGTAGGGCATGCATTTCTTGCAGCGAGGAGAATCACCCTGCCGGGGGGCGGGGAAAAGGCAAGGCTTGCGCGGCCATCGCTGGCCTATTTACCGGGCTACTCGACCTCGACGATGCACTCGATCTCGACCGGGATGCCCATCGGCAGCGAGCCCATCCCCACCGCGGAGCGCGCGTGCTTGCCGCGCTCGCCCAGCACCTCGACGAAGAGGTCCGAGCAGCCGTTGATCACCTTCGGATGGTCGGTGAACTCGGGCACGGCGTTGACCATGCCGAGCACCTTCACCACGCGCTTCACCTTGTCCAGGCTGCCGAGCTCGGCGCGCATGACGGCGAGGAGGTCCAGGCCCACCGTGCGCGCGTGCTGGTACGCCTGCTCGGCCGTGTACTCGCGGCCGACCTTGCCGCTGGGCCGCTTGCCGTTTTCCGGCCGCGGGCCCTTGCCGGCGAGGAACAGGAGGTTGCCGGTGCGCACCGCGTTGACGTAGTTCGCGACCGGCTGCGAAACCGTCCCGAGGTCGAGGCCGAGCTTCCTGAGGTTCTGTTCCGGAGTCATGGCAGGGAGACGACCTTGCCGGGGTTCATGAGGTTCTCGGGATCGAAGAGCTTCTTGATGTCGCGCATCACGTCCATCACGTCGTCGCCCAGCTCCTTCCTGAGCGAGTCCTGCTTCCCGAGGCCCACGCCGTGCTCGCCCGTACAGGTGCCTTCCATGCGGATGGCGCGCTCGACGAGGCGCGCGTTGAACTGCTTGGCGAGCTCGGTCTCCTCGGGCTTCGCCGGGTCGACGAGGAACATGAGGTGGAAGTTGCCGTCGCCGACGTGGCCGAGGAGCGGCACCGGCGCGATGTAGTCCTTCACGTCCTCCATCGTCTCGTGCACGCACTCCGCGAGGCGGGAGATCGGCACGCACACGTCGGTGGACACGGCGCGCGAGCCGGGGCGGATCTGCAGGCCGGCGAAGTAGGCGTTGTGGCGCGCCTCCCAGAGCTGGGTGCGGTCCTCGGGCCGGGTGGCCCAGACGAAGTCCTTGCCGCCGTTCTCCTTCGCGATCTCCTGCACCAGCTCCGCCTGCTCGGCGACGCTCGCCTTCGAGCCGTGGAACTCGAAGAACAGCGTGGGCGCGACGCGGTAGCTTGTCTTCTTGTACTTGTTGATCGCGTCCATCGTCTTCTCGCACAGGATCTCGCTGCGCGCGATCGGCACGCCGGCCTGGATGGTCTGGATCACGGTCTTGGTGCAGCCGTCGACCGTGTCGAAGGCGCACACCGCCGCGGACATCGCTTCCTGCACGGCGTAGAGCTTCACCGTCACCTCGGTGATGATGCCGAGCGTGCCCTCGGAGCCGACGAAGAGGCGCGTCAGGTCGTAGCCCGCGGCCGACTTCTTGGCGCGGCGCGAGGTCTGGATGATGCGCCCGTCGGCGAGCACCACCTTGAGCGACAGGACGTTCTCGCGCATCGTGCCGTAGCGCACCGCGTTCGTGCCGGAGGCGCGCGTCGCGCTCATGCCGCCGATCGTCGCGTCGGCGCCCGGGTCGATGGGGAAGAACAGGCCCGTGTGCTTGATGTGCTCGTTCAGCTGCTTGCGCGTCACGCCCGCCTGCACCACCGCGTCGAGGTCCTCCTCGTGCACCGCGAGCACCTGGTTCATCTTCGACAGGTCGATCGTCACGCCGCCGTTCACGGCGAGGATGTGGCCCTCGAGCGAGGTGCCGACGCCGTACGGGATCATCGGCACGCGGTGGCGGCGGCAGATGTTCACCACGTCGCGCACCTCCTCCGTCGTTTCCGGGAACACCACCGCGTCGGGCAGCGCGTAGGGGAAGTACGACTCGTCCTTGCCGTGGTGCTCGCGCACCGCGGCGGAAGTGGAGACGCGGTCGCCGAGGAGCGCCTTCAGCTCCGTCAGGACCGACTGGTCGAATTCGCGGGCCTTGTTCATCTGCCTATCCTAGCTTGATCTCCCCGTCGAAAGGCACCTTGACGCCGAGCGACGGGATTTCGAGGGTCACCTTCACGGGGAACGTTTCGGATCCGGAAAGGCGTTTGTTTTGAAGAGCCTGCTGGACGGCCTGCTCGATCTCGCGCTGCGAGTTCACGCCCACCATCTTCAGGAACTTGCGGATGCTGAGGTTGAAGGTTTCCTGGTCCACGGTCATTTCCCTTTCGAAAGGAGCTGGTTGGCCATCTGCGAGCCGCCAAGCAACTTGCTTGCAAGTTGCTTCCCTAATTCGACGCCCCACTGGTCGAAGCTGTTGATGTTCCAGAGTACGCCCTGCGTGAAGACCTTGTGCTCGTAGAGCGCGATCAGCCGGCCGAGGTTGCGGGCGTCGAGCCGGCCGAGGGAGAGCAGGCTCGACGGCCGGTTGCCCGGATACTGCTTGTGCGGCGGCAGGCCGGGCTGGTCGGTCCCGAACGCGAGGGCATCGGCCTGCGCGACGCAGTTCGCGCTCAGTTTCTCGTCCGCATGGATGTCGATGAAATCCGTCGGCACGACCTGCGTGCCCTGGTGCAGGAGCTGGTGGAACGAATGCTGGCTCACCGTGCCTTCGCTGCCCCACAGCACCGGCGCGGTGGCGTAGCCCACCTCGCGGCCCTCGCGGTCGACGCGCTTGCCGTTCGACTCCATCTCGAGCTGCTGCAGGTACGCGGGCAGCAGGCGCAGGCCGTTCGAGTAGGGCAGCACTGCGTGCGTCGCGCAGCCGAGGAAGTTCGTGTTCCACACGCCGAGGAGCGCCATGAGGACGGGGAGGTTCTTCTCGAGGGGGGCTTCGCCGAAGTGGCCGTCGACTTCCTTTCCTCCCAGGAGGAACTGCTCGAAAGCGGCAAAGCCCATGGCGCACGCGGCGGCGAGGCCGACCGCCGACCAGACCGAGAAGCGTCCCCCGACCCAGTCCCACATCGGCAGGACGTCGGTCGCGCCGAACTTCTTCGCCTCCTCGACATTGGCGCTGACGGCGATGAAATGCCGGCCGCCCCAGGCCTTGGCGGCGGCGGCGTTCGCCATCGTCTCCTGGGTGGTGAAGGTCTTCGACACGACGATGAAGAGCGTGCTCGCCGGGTCCGCGCCCTCGAGCGCGCGCTGCAGATCGCGCGGGTCGACGTTGGCCGCGAAGCGCACATCGAGCGTCCCGTCGCCGAGCGCATCGGCCAGCAGCCGCGGGCCGAGGTCGGAGCCGCCGGTGCCGAGATTGATGACGCGCTTGTACCGGGTACGGATCTTTTCCGAGAGTTCCTTGACCCGGGAAAGCGCTTCCTGGACTTCGGGGGGAGCAAAGGCGCCCGCGCGCAGCGCCGTATGCAGCACCGCCCGCTTCTCGGTGTGGTTGATCGGCTCGCCGGAGAAGAGCGCGGAGCGCCAGGCGGGCAGGGCGCGCTCCTCGGCGAGGCGCGCCAGGAGCCGCAGGGTGATCGCGCCGGCGCGCTGGCGCGAGAAGTCCAGGCGCAGCCCGGCGCCTTCGGCGCAGAGCTGCGCCGGGCGCGAGGCGTCCTGGGCGAACAGGTCGCGCAGGTGCACCGCGCGCCAGCTCTCGGCGTGGTGCGCGAGGTCGGCCCAGGCCTTCGTTTCCAGCGGGCTTCGGGTATCGAGGCTCATTTCCTGAGACGGTAGAGGCGCAGGCGCTCGGTGCGGTCGCCGGGCCGGCCGACGTCGGCGAGCTTCACCGCGTCCTTCGGCCCGAGCGTCTGGCTGGGGTGCGACTGCACGATGAGCAGGGGGCATGCCCGCGGCTCGAGCGGGTTGTAGGGGCGCGTGCGGATGCCCGCATGGTAGTGGAGGGCGGCGCGCTGCGGCACGCCGATGTCGAGCGCCGCGACGCACGCCGCGCCGGCCGGCATCTTCGCGCGCAGCTCCGCCGCTACGCCGCGGTAGCTCTTCTGGTGGTCGGCCCAAGGCATCCACAGCATGGCGAAGGTGCCCCACAGGAACACCATGCCCGCCGCCCAGCGCATCACGCTGCGCAGCGGCGAGGGCGTGGTGGCGAAGACCACGTAGATCCAGCCGGCGGTGAGCGCAGCCGCGAAAATGAGCGGCAGCAGCTCGAACTGCGGCACGAAGCCCGGCGCGAGGCGGGTGAAGTTCGCCGCCACCCGCGGCGGCGAGCCGGTCATCATCGCCACGTAACCGAGCCACACCAGCCCGGCGAAGAAGGCGAAGGTCACCACGCCGAACCAGTCGAGCGCCGCGGCCGCGCCGCGCTTCAGGGTCGGGATGCCCTGCGAGGCGAGCAGGCAGAGCGGCGCGAGGACCGGGATGAAGTTCACGCTCTGCGGCGGTCCCCAGACGGCGAGGCCGGCGAGCGTCAGGAGCACCGTGACGCCGGGCACCAGGATGCGCGGATCGCTCCAGCGGCGCCGCAGCGACCAGGCGGCCCAGATGGCGAGCGGCCACGCCGGCCAGGCGAACCAGCTCGCGGTGGAGAACAGGTAGCGGAAGTTGGACGCGAACGTCCCCGCCGGCGTCGCGGCGAGCTTCCACCAGGCGGCGAAGAGCTCCGGCGAGCGCAGGTAGAGCGCGAGCGGCCAGGAGACGCACAGGGCGAGCCCCACGGCGGCGGCGGTGCCGAGGAACGCCGGCGCGGCGCGGGTGCGCCATTCCGGGCAGGCCGCGTGCGCCGCCGCGACCGCGATGAAGAGCGCCGCTGGCGCGGTCCACGTCGCCGAAAGGAAGGCGAAGCCGAGGGCGGCGCCGAACAGCGCGCCTGCCGGGACGGGGCGGCGCACGGCGTGCGGGAGGACGGCGAAGGCGCCGCAGAGCGAGGCGAGCGCGGCGAGCTCGGGCACCGCCTCGTGGGCGTGCACCATGATGCCGACCGAGCCGAGGAGAAGCAGGACGGCGCCCGCGCCGGTCACGGCGCTGCGTTCCTCGCCGAGGCTCCAGTCGCGCGCCGCCACGTGCAGCAGCCAGAACGCGGCGAGCACGAAGGCGCCGCTCGCGATGCGCGCCGCGGCATGGAAAGGCACCAGCCAGCCGAAGAGGCGCCCCAGCGCGGCGGCGAACCAGTGGAAGAGCGGCGGATCGGCGAGCCACGCGAAGTCCGCCACGCGCGGCACGATCGGGTCGCCGGAGAGCGCCATCTCCCAGGCGATGCCGATATTGAGCGCGTCCTGAGACTTCCAGGGGTCGTGGCCGAAGAGGCCGGGCAGGACGAAGGCGAGCGCGAGCGCCGCGAGGGCGGCGCCCGATGAGGGAAGGAGGAGGCTGCGGGACCGCGGGGCCGGGTTCATGCCCCGGAAAGTTACTTGGCGGTCTTCGACGTGTAGCGGCGCTTGAACTTCTCGATCCGGCCGGCGGTGTCCATCACCTTCTGCTTGCCGGTGTAGTACGAGTGCGACTCGGAGGACACCTCGACCTTCACGACCGGGTATTCCTTGCCGTCTTCCCACTTCATCGTCTCGCGGCCCTTCGTCTCGATCGCGGAGCGGGTGAGGAAGGCGTGGTTCGCGCTGGTGTCGAGGAAGAT
>DASZQH010000075.1:0-33375 GCA_035549805.1 Burkholderiales bacterium | reverse complement strand
TGGCGTGGTGGATGCCCGCGTAGAAGTCGGTGTAATCGCCTACCGCCACCGGAACGAACAGCTCGGCCTTCTTCATCGGAACGAGGTGCTTTCCGAATCGCCTTTTCTTGCCGGCGTCGGAAAGGGCGATCGACAATGCGTTTCTCAGCTCATGCCACGCCTTCGGTCCCGCCGAAGCGAGCTTGTTGAGGTTCGGCCCGGTGTCGATGCCGAGCGCGGCGAGGTCGAGCACCTGGTCGCCGATCGCCACGCCGCCGCGCGGCTTCTCTTTCGAGCCCTTGCGGCGGAACACGCCGAAGGGCAGGTTCTGGATCGGGAAGTCGCTCGCCGGGTCGTTGGCGCTCTCGACCCAGCTCTTCAGCTCGGGGTCATGCGTTCGATTCAAAGCCATTCCACACCTTGTCGTAGTGCTTCTGCAGCGCCTTGTGCTTCAGCGCGGCGGCGGTGGGCCGGAACACGTAGCGCGACTCCCACATGAACGCCAGCGTGTCCGTGATCTTCTCCGGGGTCAGCTGCTTGTCGACTGCCTTCCTGTACGTGGCGACGTCGGGGCCGTGCGCGCTCATGCAGTTGTGGATCGACACGCCGCCCGGCGAGAACCCTTCGGCCTTGGCGTCGTAGACGCCCTTCACCAGGCCCATCAGCTCGCTCATCATGTTGCGGTGGAACCAGGGCGGGCGGAACGTGTGCTCGGCAACCATCCAGCGCGGCGGGAAGATGACGAAGTCGCAGTTCGCCACGCCCGGCTGCCCCGAAGGCGAGGTGAGCACCGTGAAGATCGACGGGTCCGGATGGTCGAAGCTCACCGTGTTGATCACCATGAAGCGCGACAGGTCGTACTTGTAGGGCGCGTAGTTGCCGTGCCAGGCGACGACGTCGAGCGGCGAGTGCGCGAGCTCGCCCGCCCACAGCTTGCCGAGGAACTTCGCGACCACCTCGCACTTGCCCGTCCGGTCCTCGTACGCCGCGACGGGAGCGAGGAAGTCCCGCTTCTGCGCGAGGCCCTGCGCGCCGATCGGCCCCAGCTCCGGCAGGCGGAACGGCGCGCCGTAGTTCTCGCACAGGTAGCCTCGCGTCGGTCCTTCCACGTCGACCCGCAACTTCGTTCCCCGCGGCACCACCGCGATTTCTCCCGGGTCCACCCGCAGCGTCCCGTACTCCGTAAGAAGGACGATCGTTCCTTGCTGCGGGACGAACATCAGCTCGCCGTCCGCGTCGTAGAAGTAGCGGTCCTTCATCGAGCGCGTCGCGCTGTAGATGTGCACCGCGAGGCCGGCCTGCGAGGCGGCATCGCCGGAGCCGGCGAGCGTGAAGAGGCCGTCGATGAAATCACCCCTGGCGATCGGCAGCGGATCCCAGCGCAGGCGGTTCGGCGGCGTCGGGGCTTCGTCGAAGGGCCCGGAGCGCAGGTTGCCGTTAGCGATGCGCCGATACGGCCCGTGCATCGCCGACGGCCGCAGGCGGTAGAGCCACGACGAAAGGTTCTCGTGGCGCGGCGCGGTGAAGGCGCTGCCCGAGTGCACTTCCGCGTACAGCCCGCGCGGCGTGCGCTGCGGCGAGTTCTGGCCGACGGGCAGCGCGCCTCTCTCGGCTTCCGTGGAAAAAGTGTTGCCGAAGCCGCTCTGGTAGCGCAGTTTCATGTCAACTCAATCCGGGAACGGGGAGGGCGGCGCCATGTATAGCACGCGCGTTCTCCGAGGCGAGATACAGGATCGTGCGCGCCAGGTCGGCCGGCGCGACCCAGCGGGCCGGATCCGCCTTCGGCATGTCGGCGCGGTTCTGCGGCGTGTCGAGCACGGTCGGCAGGACGCAATTCACGTTGATGTTCTTCTCCCGCAGCTCGGCCGCCATCGCCTCGGTGAGGCGGATCACCGCGGCCTTCGAGGCGGTGTAGGCGCCCATGTTCGCGACGCCGCGCTGCGCGGCGAACGCGCCGACGTTGACGATCTTCCCGCCGCCCGCCTCCAGCATGTGCGGCACCACCGCGCGCGCCGTGTGCAGCACCGTGCGCACGTTCACGTCGAAAAGGAAGTTCCAGTCCTCGTCCGTGGTCTCGTGCACGGGCTTCCCCATGCGAAAGCCGCCCGCGATGTTGCACAGGACGTGAATGGCTTTCCTTTCGAGAACGATCTTCTCGACGGCCCGATTGACGACCTGCTGGTCCAGCAGATTCGTTTCGATGTCGAGCTCGACGACGTGCGCGCCCTCGGAACGAAACGCGGCGCAAACCGCTCGGCCGAGGTTGCCGGCGGCGCCGGTGACGACGACGATGCGATCAGTGAACGGCACGCTTGCCGGCATGGTATGCCCCCGTTCCGCGATGCAGGACCCGGTCCTGCGGGAGGACGTCGCCCGGCTCGAGGTCGGGGAGGCGCTTCACGCGCTCGTAGAGCGGCGCGAAGTCGATCTGCGCGAGCTCGAGGAGCTCGTCGAAGTTGCGCAGCACGAAATAGGTCTCCTGGAAGTCATCGATGCGGTAGCGCGTGCGCATGACGCGCTCGAGGTCGAAGCCGAGGCGATTCGGCGACGGATCCTCCAGCGCGTACACGCTCTCGGTGCGCGAGGAAGCGATTCCCGACCCGTAGATGCGGATGCCGTCGGGCTGCTCGACGAGACCGAACTCGACCGTGTACCAGTAGACGCGCGCCAGGTGGGGGAGCACGCCGAGCTTCTGCGCGCGCAGCCCGCCGACGCCGTAGGCCTGGATGTAGTCGGCGAGCGTGCGGTTCATCAGCATCGGCACGTGGCCGAACACGTCGTGGAAGACGTCCGGTTCCTCGATGTAGTCGAGCTGGCCGGGCTTGCGGATGAAGTTGCCGGCGGGAAAGCGCCGGTTCGCGAGGTGCTCGAAGAACACTTCGTCGGGCACGAGGCCCGGCACGGCCACGACCTGCCAGCCGGTCGTTCTCGCGAGGACCTCCGAGAGGCGGCGAAAATCCGGAATCTGCTCGGGGCCGATCGGCAGGCGCTTCATGCCGTCGACGAACGCGTCGCAGGCGCGGCCGGGAAGGAGCTTCGTCTGGCGCTCGAACAGCGTCCGCCAGGTGCGGTGCTCCTCGGGCGTGTAGCGCTCCCAGCCCTGGTCGATCATTCCCGGAATCGGGCGAAGCACGCGTCGATGAACGCCGCGAGCTCGAGGTCCTTGCCGGTGATGCCGCCGGCGTCGTGCGTGCTGAGCGTGATGCGGACCTTGTTGTAGACGTTGAACCACTCCGGGTGGTGGTCGTGCTTCTCGGCGTGGAGCGCGACCTGCGTCATGAATGCGAACGCGCGGTTGAAGTCCCGGAAGGCGAACTCGCGCGTCATCGCATCGCGGCCTTCTTCCCGCTTCCACCCCTCGGGGATCATTGGCTGAGGACGCCGCGGCGCATCTGGTCGAGCTCCATGGACTCGAACAGCGCCTTGAAGTTGCCCTCGCCGAAGCCCTCGTCGCCCTTCCTCTGGATGAACTCGAAGAAGATCGGCCCGAGCTGGTTCTCGCTGAAGATCTGCAGCAGCAGCTCGCCCGCCTTGCCGTCGACGAGGATCTTGCGCTTCTTCAGCTCGGCGACGTCCTCGCCGTGGCCGGGGATGCGCTTGTCGACGAGCTCGTAGTACGTATCGACGGTGTCGAGGAGCTTCACGCCGTTGGCGCGCAGCGCGTCGACGGTGCGGAACAGGTCCTTCGCGCCCATCGCGATGTGCTGGATGCCTTCGCCGTGGTACGAGTCGAGGTACTCGGTGATCTGGCCGCGCTTCTCGTTGCCTTCCTCGTTGATCGGGATGCGGATCTTGCCGCAGGGGCTGGTGAGCGCCTTCGACTTCACGCCCGTCACCTGACCCTCGATGTCGAAATAGCGGATCTCGCGGAAGTTGAACAGGCGCTCGTAGAAATCCGCCCACTCCTTCATCCGCCCGCGGTGCACGTTGTGCGTGAGGTGGTCGATGTACAGCAGCCCGTGACCCTCCGGCGTCAGCGTCGCTCCGGGGAGAGGCTCGAAGTCCACGTCGTAGAAGCCGATGTTGCCGATCTCCCCTTCCTTCGCGCCGTTCTTCCCGCGCCAGCGGTCGACAAGGTAGATGAGCGAGTCGCCGACGCCCTTGATCGCGGGGATGTTCAGCTCGCCGGGCCCCGCCTGGTTGGCGAAGCCCCAGGCGCCGAGGCTGGTCGCCCGGGCATATGCCTTCGCCGCATCCTGGACCCGGAAGGCGATCGCGCACACGCTCGGCCCGTGCTGGCGCGCGAAGCGTTGCGCGAACGAGTCGGGCTCGGCGTTGAGGATGAAATTGATCTCTCCCTGGCGGTAGAGCGTCACGGCCTTGTGGCGGTGGCGCGCGATCGCCTGGAAGCCCATCTTCTCGAACACCGCGGCCATGGCGGCCGGGTCGGGCGCGGCGTACTCGATGAACTCGAAGCCGTCCGTGCCCATGGGGTTGTCCCAAGGGGTAAATTTCATGCAATCCATCTTACCCCTGCCCTGTTACGGAAGACCATGCCCCGCCTGGAACCTCTGCCCCCGTCGCATACCCCGGAGCTGCAGCCCCATTTCGATTTCTTCCTGACCACGCTCGGCTTCACGCCGAACAGCGTGCTGACGATGCAGCGCAAGCCGAAGCTCGTGCAGGCGTTCGCGCAGCTCAATGCCGCGGTGATGGACCCGGAGGGGGAGGTGGACCTCGGCTTCCGGCGCCTTATCGGGCACATGGCGAGCAAGGCGGGCGGCTGCCTTTACTGCCAGGCGCACACCCTGCTCGGCGCGAAGAATTTCGGAGTGAGTGAAGAGAGGATGGCGGCCCTGTGGGACTTCCGCACCAGCCCGCTGTTCAGCGAGAAGGAGCGCGTCGCGCTCGAGTTCTCCCTCGCCGCCGCGTCGCAGCCGAATGCCGTCACCGACCAGCTCTTCGTCGCGCTACGCGAGCACTGGAGCGAGCGCCAGGTCGTCGAGATCCTCGGCGTGGTGGGGATGTTCGGCTTCCTCAACCGGTGGAACGACTCCATGGCGACGCCTCTCGAGCCGGTCCCGGCCTCCGTCGCCGGGAAAGCGCTCGGCGCGAAGGGTTGGACCGCGGGGAAGCACGCCGCTAGCGAACCCTGACGGGGAGCTTCCGAAAGCCGCGGAAGCGTACGCGCCGGTCGCGCTCCGGTTCTGCGTCCATCTCGATCTGCTGGAAGCGGGACAGGAGGCGCGAGAAGGCGATGCGTCCTTCCATGCGCGCGACGTTCATGCCGACGCAGACATGGTCGCCGTGGCCGAAGGCGACGTGGCGGTTGGGCTTGCGGGCCACGTCGAAGCGCTCGGGGTCGGGGAACTGGGACGGATCGCGGTTCGCCGCGCCGATGGCGATGGTGATGGAAGTGCCTTCCGGTAAAGGCCGGCCGCCGATCTGCATCGGCGCGACCAGGCGGCGGTTGTTGAGCTGGATCGGGCCGTCGTAGCGCAGCATCTCCTCGACGGCAGAGGGGATGAGGCCGGGGTCTTCTCTCAGCTTCTCTTCTTCTTCAGGAGAATGCAGGAGATGCCACAGGCCATTGCCGATGAGGTTCGTCGTGGTCTCGTGGCCGGCGTTGAGAAGAAAGATGCACTGGTGGTACAGCTCGGTCTCCGAGAGGCGCTCGCCGTCCTTCTCCCCCTGGATCAGCCGGGTAAGCACGTCGCTTTCCGGGTCTCCGGGCTTGCTCCTTCTTTCCGCAATGAGGGACTGGAGGAACGACGTGAATTCCGTGACTGCCCTGTTCCCCCGGTCGAGCATCTCGGGGGACAGCTTCGGCTCGAGGCCCG
Source organism: Burkholderiales bacterium (assembly GCA_035549805.1). Classification (GTDB taxonomy): domain Bacteria; phylum Pseudomonadota; class Gammaproteobacteria; order Burkholderiales; family SG8-39; genus SCGC-AG-212-J23. The sequence goes on along the minus strand of DASZQH010000075.1, from coordinate 27,616 downwards.
AGAGGATCGCGATCGACCAGTCGCGCAGGGGACTGCGCTCGGGCCGCGGGATGTCGAGCAGGTTGCCGATGACCTCGATCGGGATCTGCGCCGCGAAGTCGGCGATGAAGTCGACCCGCCCCCTCGCCTGCAGGTCGTCCAGCAGGGCGTCGACCAGCCGCGTGACCTGCGCTTCCATGCGGGCGATGGCGCGCTGGTTCACGGCGCCCATGATCAGCCGGCGCACGCGGGTGTGCAGCGGCGGGTCGTTGAACACGAGGCTGGTGGTGTGATGCTCGTAGAGCGGCGAGTCGCCGAGCTTCGGCTTGAACTCGACCTTCTTGTCCGAGCTCGCGCGCGCGTCGCGGTAGACCGCCAGCGCGTCGTCGTAGCGCGAGACGAGGATGCCGCCGCCCTCGAGCGCGTGCAGCGGGTCCCGCTCGCGCAGGGCCGCATAGTAAGGGTAGGGATCCTCGAGAAAGGCGGCCGGGACGCGGGTGAGCTGGAAATCCGCGATGTCCATTCGGCTATTATCCGCGCATGCCGCACGTGCCACTCGCCGAGTTCGAACCCGCCACCAGGAAGCGCCTCGAGGAGCTCTGGGGCACCCCGCCGAACCTCTACCGCGCGCTCGGCAACCACCCTGCGCTCGTCGCCGCCTGGACCGAGTTCGCGCGCGCGATCCGCTACGAGAGCCGCACGCCGCGCGAGCTGCGCGAGCTCGTCATCCTGCGCGGCGCCCAGCTCATGAAGTCCGAGTACGAGTGGGCGCAGCACCTGAAGATGGCGCGCAAGGCCGGCGTGACGGAAGGAAAGATCGCCGCCCTGCACGCGTGGAGGAGCTCGTCGGAGTTCGACGCGAAGGAGAAAGCGGCGCTCGCCTTGGCGGAAGAGGTGACGCGCGGCCAGGTCTCCGACGCCACGCAGGCCGAAGTCCTGAAGCACTTCGACCAGCAGGACTACGTCGAGCTCTCGCTCACCGCGGCGTTCTATGCCATGGTCGGGCGGATGCTGGACGCCATGGGCGTGCAGCTCGAGCCCGACGCGCGCGAGTATTCGCCGAAGCTGCCGGCCTGACGTCATCCCCATGACGGAGAGGCGGGACTACAAGTACTTCGAGTTCGTGATGGCGGCGTTCGTCACGATCCTGATCTGCTCGAACCTGATCGGCCCGGCGAAGATCGTGCAGTTCGACTGGCTGCCGCTCGCGTTCGGCGCGGGCGTGCTGTTCTTCCCGATCTCCTACGTGTTCGGCGACATCCTCACGGAGGTGTACGGCTATGCCCGGGCGCGACGCGTGATCTGGGCCGGCTTCGCGGGCCTCGCCTTCGCGTCGTTCATGGCCTGGGTCGTGGTGTCGCTGCCGCCGGCGCCGTTCTGGAAGAACCAGGCCGCCTACGAGGTGGCTTTCGGCACCACCTGGCGCATCGCCCTCGCGTCGATGGTCGCGTACTTCTGCGGCGAGTTCGTGAACTCCTTCGTGCTGGCGAAGATGAAGATTCTCACTGCCGGCAAGCACCTCTGGAGCCGCACCATCGGCTCGACGATCGCCGGCGAGGCGGTGGACTCGGCGCTCTTCTATCCGCTCGCGTTCTACGGCACCGGCATCATCCCCGACGACAAGCTGCCGGTCGTGATGCTGGCGCAGTTCGTGACGAAGGTCGGCGTGGAGGTCGTGTTCACCCCCGTGACGTACAAGATCGTGAATTTCCTCAAGCGGGCGGAGAACGAGGACCACTACGACCGCCACACCAACTTCAATCCTTTCGTCCTGAAGCCCTAGCCTTGCGGTAGTCCGCGAGCGCGCGGCGCAGCCGGTTGCGCGCCTCGCTCGGCTCATCGTCGAGAAGGAAGCGGCCGTCCTTCTCGACGAAGAACTGCCCCGCGAAGTGGTTCCCCAGGTCCCAGATGACGAGACGGTGCTTTCCGTCCGCGATCTCGTCGACGATGCGGCCCTTCAAGTAGTGGGCGTAGATGCGCCGGAACTCCTCGTCGCCGACGCGCTTGCGGTAGTCCTCGAGCACTTCGCGGCGGCGCTGGGGATGATTGGAAAGCGCCGCCGCGTCCTCGATGTTGCCTTCCGAGAGCAGGGCGACCAGCCTGGTCGCCGTCTCGCGGGCGCCGGACTGCGCGAAGGCGAGCGCCGAGGCGGCGAGCAGCGCCGCCGCGACGGCGAGCCTCAAGCCGCGGCGCGTTGCGCGGCCGGCGCGGCGCGGTAGCGGGCGAGGAGCGCCTCGCCCTTCTTGCGCGCGGCCGCGACGTTGCGCGCCTTGATGTGGCCGAAGCCGCGCATCTCGTCGGGCAGGGACGCGATCTCGATCGCGAGGGCATGGTTGCCCGCATCGAGCCCGTCGAGAAGCTGCGCGACCGTCGCCTCGTACTCGCCGATGAGCTCCCGCTCCATGCGGCGCTCGGCGGTGTAGCCGAAGACGTCGAGGGGCGTGCCCCGCAACCCTTTCAGGCGCTTCAGCACCGAGAAGACGGTGCCCATCCAGGGACCGAAGCGCATCTTCTTCGGCTCGCCGGTGAGCGGGTCCTGCCGCGCGAGGAGCGGGGGCGCGAGGTGGTAGACCACCTTGTAGTCGCCTTCGAACATGCCCTCGATCTTGCTGCGGAACGCGGCGTCGGCGTGCAGCCGCGCCACCTCGTACTCGTCCTTGTAGGCGAGCAGCTTGGCGTAGTTGCGCGCCACCGCCTCGGCCAGGGACGTGGAATCGAGCTTCTTCTCGCTTTCCTTCACGCGCTCGACGAGCGACGCGTATCTCCGCGCATAGGCGGCGTCCTGGTACTCGGTCAGCAGCTTGACGCGCCGCTCGACCAGCTCGTCGAGGTTGCGCGAGAAATGCTCGGCGATGGGGATGACCTCGGCGGGCATGGCGATGCGGCGCACGCGCTCGAGGTCGACCGCGGCGCGGCGGCCCCAGACGAAGCTCTTGCGGTTGAAGTCGACCGCGACGCCGTTCAGCTCGATGGCGCGCTCGAGCGACGCCGCTTCGAGCGGCAACCAGCCCTTCTGGTAGGCGTAGCCGAGCATGAACATGTTGGTCGCGATCGCGTCGCCCATCAGCGCGGTCGCGATCTCGGCGGCGGCGACGAACTCCGCGCTGCGGCAGGATTCGGCGATGTCGCGCCGCAGGTCGCTGCCCGGAAGCTGCCAGTTCGGGTTGCGCACGAACTCCGCGGTCGGCGTGACGGTGCCGTTCACCAGCGCGCGCGTTCGCGCCGGGTCCATCTTGGCGATGGCATCGGTGCTCGCCGTCACCACCAGGTCGCAGCCGAGGACGAGCCCCGCGCCGCCGGTGTCGAGGCGCGCCGCGTTCAACCCCTCGGGGCTCCCCGCCACCTGCACGTGCGACATGACCGCGCCGTACTTCTGCGCGAGGCCGGACATGTCGAGCACCGACACGCCCTTGCCTTCGAGGCTGGCGGCAACGCCGACGATCTGGCCGATCGTGATCACGCCCGTCCCGCCGATGCCGGTGACCAGGATGCCGAACGGATGGCGCAGCTCCGGCTTGAGCGCCGGCTCTGCCAGGAGGAAATCCTCGTCGGAGGAGACCGCGCCCCGCTTGCCCTTCTTCAGCTGGCCGCCTTCCACCGTGACGAAGCTCGGGCAGAAGCCCTTCACGCAGGAGAAGTCCTTGTTGCAGGAAGACTGGTTGATCTTGCGCTTGCGGCCGAGCTCGGTCTCGAGCGGCTCGACCGAGAGGCAGTTCGACTTCGCGCTGCAGTCGCCGCAGCCCTCGCACACCGCTTCGTTGATCACCGCCCGCTTGGCGGGATCGGGAAACTCGTTGCGCTTGCGGCGGCGGCGCTTCTCGGAGGCGCAGGTCTGGTCGTAGATGAGCGCAGACACGCCTTCGGTTTCTCTCAATTCCCTTTGAACCGCGTCAAGCTCATCGCGGTGGCGGATCGTCACGCCGGGCGCCCAGTTGGTGCCCGAGGGGTACTTCTCCGGCTCGTCGGTGACGACCACGATCGGCGTCACGCCCTCCGCGGCGATCTGGCGCGAGATCATCGCCGGGTCGAGCGGCCCGTCGTGGCGCTGCCCGCCGGTCATCGCGACCGCGTCGTTGTAGAGGATCGTGTAGGTCATGCGGACCTTCGCCGCGACCGCGGCGCGGATCGCGAGCAGGCCGGAATGGAAATAGGTGCCGTCGCCGAGGTTGGCGAAGATGTGCTTCTCGTCGGTGAACGGCGCCTGGCCGATCCATGGCGCGCCCTCGGCGCCCATGTGCGTGAAGGTCGCGGTCTTGCGGTCCATCCACACCGCCATGAAGTGGCAGCCGATGCCCGCGGTGGCGCGGCTGCCTTCCGGCACGCGCGTCGACGTGTTGTGCGGGCAGCCGGAGCAGAAGTACGGCTGGCGGATCGCAGTGACGCGCGGCTTGGAAAGGAGCTTTTCCCTGAAGGACAGGAACTCGATTCTTTCCTTGAACCGGCTCCCCAGGCTCGCCGTCATGCCGAGCTTCTCGAGGCGCTGCGCAATCACGCGCGCCACCATCGCGGGCGAATGCTCGTAGTGCGCGGGCAGCAGCCACTTGCCGGCCGGCTGGCCTTCGGCGCGGCTCCACTCGCCGTTGTCGTCGAACTTGCCGACCACGCGCGGCGCGCGCTTGCCGGCTTCCCAGGTGTAGAGCTCTTCCTTGATCTGGTACTCGATCACCTGGCGTTTTTCCTCGACGACGAGGATTTCCTCCAGGCCCTCCGCGAAGCGGCGCGCGCCCTGCGGCTCGAGCGGCCAGCTCATGGCGACCTTGTAGACGCGCAGCCCGATGTCGCGCGCGACGCTCTCGTCGATCCCGAGGGAGGCGAGCGCTTCCATCACGTCGCCGTAGGACTTGCCGGTGGTGACGATGCCGAGCCGCGCCTTCGGGCTGTCGTAGACGATCCTGTCCAGGCCGTTCGCGCGCGCGTACGCGATCGCCGCGTACACCTTGTAGTCGAGGATGCGCGCTTCCTGCTCGAGGATGCCGTCGGGCCAGCGGATGTTCAGCCCGCCGCCGGGCATCGCGAAGTCGGGGATCTTCGTGACGATTCTGCCGGCGTCGACCTCGACCGAGGCGCCGGACTCGACGACGTCGGTGACGCACTTGAACGCGACCCACAGCCCCGAGAAGCGGCTCATCGCGTAGCCGTGCAGGCCGAGGTCGAGGTAGTCCTGGACGCTCGCCGGGTTGAGGACGGGGATCAGGCAGGCCTTGAAGATGTGCTCGGACTGGTGCGGCAGCGTGGAGGACTTCGCCGCGTGGTCGTCGCCGGCGAGGACCAGCACGCCGCCGTTCTTCGCCGTGCCGGCCGCGTTCGCGTGCTTGAAGACGTCGCCGCAACGGTCGACGCCGGGGCCCTTGCCGTACCACATGCCGAACACGCCGTCGTAGCGCGCGCCGGCGAACATGCCGACCTGCTGCGTGCCCCAGATCGCGGTCGCGGCGAGGTCCTCGTTCACGCCCGGCTGGAAGACGAGGTGGTTCTCCGCCAGGTGCTTCTTCGCGCGCCAGAGCGCCTGGTCGAGTCCGCCGAGCGGCGAGCCGCGGTAGCCGGAGATGAAGCCGGCCGTGTTCAGGCCGGCGGCCTGGTCGCGCGCGCGCTGCAGCATCATCAGGCGGATGAGCGCCTGCGTGCCGGTCATGAAGACGCGGCCGTGCGCGAGCGTGTACTTGTCGTCGAGGGAGGCCTTGAGCAGATCGGCCGGGGCATTCATCAGTCGCTCTCCACGGGAATTGTGTTCACGTCGGGGATCGGTGCGCCGGTTCGGATTGTGTCCTCGCCTGCGCCATGGTGGGTCGAGCCTAGCACAGCGTTAAGTGGCGGCGCGCCCCTTGATTCGCGGCTTGGGAGGCGCCGCGCGGGCCGCCGGGCCGTCGCCTTCGCTCCCCGGGCGATCCCAGTATGGCTCGGGGCCGAACGAGTCGGCGAGGAACTCGATGAACGCACGGGTCTTCGCGGGCAGGAAGCGCCGGTGAGGATAGACGGCGTAGATCGCCACGTCGGTGTCGAAGGTATAGCCCGGACAGAGAGCCACGAGCGAGCCGTCTTCGAGCTGCGCGCGCACGTCCCAGGTCGATTTCAGCGCGATGCCGAGGCCCGCGAGCGCCCATTCGCGCAGCACTTCCCAGTTGTCGCACGCGTAGCGGCCGACGACACGCACCGACCCAGGCTCGCCGTCCGGGCCCCGATACTCCCAGGTCAGGCTGAAGTCGCTGGTGGTGAGGCAGTTGTGCGCCGCAAGCTCGTGCGGGTGGCGCGGCGTGCCGTGGCGGCGCAGGTAGTCCGGGCTCGCGCACACGACGCGCCGGTTCGGCGCGAGCTTGCGCGCCGCGAGCGAGGAGTCGGCGAGGTCAGCGATGCGGATCGCGAGGTCGTAGCCTTCCTCGATCAGGTTGACGTTGCGGTCGGAGAGGCTGAGCGCGAGCTGCACGTTCGGGTAGCGCCGCACGAACTGGGGAATCAGCGGCGCAATGTGCCGGTGGCCGAAGGACGCCGGGAGCGCGACCTTGAGCGGTCCCTGCGGCTCCGCCCGCCCGGCGGAAACCGCGGCATCGGCTTCCTCGATCTCGGCGAGCAGGCGCGAGCAGGTGTCGAAGTAAGTGGTCCCTTCGTCGGTGAGGTGCAGGCTGCGGGTCGTCCGGTTGATCAGCCGAACCCCGAGGCGTTGCTCGAGCGCCGCCAGGCGGCGGCTGACCACGGCCGGGGAGAGGCCGAGCTCGCGGGCTGCCGAAGACAGGCTTCCCGCCGCTACGACCCGTGCAAATACCGCCATCTCGGCGAGAGAGTCAGCCATTCGTGCATTCTATGCAAAAGTGTTTTACTGATACGACCTATTTCCAATGGATGCGCAAAGACCTATATTTGCTGCATCGCAATACCGCCACTCCGGTGGCGGCGGCAGCGGATCCTCCTCCTCCTCTTCCGCACCGAATTGCGCCAGGGGCATGCCTAACCGCATGCCCCTGTTTTTTTCCGGATCCGAAAACCCTCCTGAACTTAACAAGGAACTTCGCTTTCCTTTGCTAAACCACGGATTCAGGGACGATAATCGGTGCCTACAGGGAGGGGTGGCATGGGACGTCCGGAGAAGATCCGTCTCGGCGACCTGCTGATCGCGCAGAAGGTGATCTCGCAGGAGCAGCTGAAGCTCGGCCTGGAGCAGCAGAAGAAATCCGGCCGCCGGCTGGGGCGCGTCCTGATCGACTTGGGCTTCGCCACCGAGGAGGAGATCTGCGAAGGGGTTTCCCGGCAGCTCAACATCCCCTATATCAACCTCAAGTTCTTCAACCTGAACGAGGGGCTGGTCCGGAAGCTTCCCGAGGCCCAGGCCCGGCGTTTCCGTGCGGTGCTCCTCGAGGAGCGGGGCGGCGCGCTGCTCGTCGGCATGGCGGATCCGACGGATCTCTTCGCGTTCGACGAGGTGGCACGCCTGCTGAAGCGGGACATCCAGACCGCGGTGGTCGCGGAGGCGCTCCTCCTGCAGACCATCGACCGGATCTACCGCCGCACCGACCAGATCAGCGGCCTCGCGCGCGAGCTGGAGCGCGACGTCGGTGAGGCGTACGTCGACTTCGGCGCGCTCGGCGCGGGCCTCGGCGCGGAGGAAGCGCCGGTCGTCAAGCTGCTGCAGTCGGTGTTCGAGGACGCGGTGCAGGTCAACGCATCGGACGTGCACATCGAGCCGCTCGAGAACCGCCTGCAGATCCGCTTCCGCATCGATGGCGCGCTGATGCCGCAGACGCAGGCCGACGCGAAGATCGCGCCGGCACTCGCGCTGCGCCTCAAGCTGATGGCAGGCCTCGACATCTCCGAGAAGCGCCTGCCGCAGGACGGCCGCCTGATGGTGAGCGTGCGCGACGAGAAGATCGACGTGCGCATGTCGTCCATGCCGTGCCAGTACGGGGAGACGGTGGTGCTGCGCTTGCTGAACCGGCGCGCCGCGGTCCAGCCGCTCGAGAAGCTCGGCATCCCGGAGGACCTGCACGCGCGCTTCAGCGAGATCATCCGCCGCACCGCGGGCATGGTGCTCGTCACCGGCCCGACCGGCAGCGGGAAGACCACGACGCTTTACGCGTCACTCGCGGAGCTCAACACGCCGGACCGCAAGATCATCACCGTCGAGGATCCGGTGGAATACCGGCTCGCCGGCGTCACGCAGGTGCAGGTGAACGAGAAGATCGAGCTCAGCTTCGCGCGCGTGCTGCGCTCCACTCTGCGCCAGGACCCGGACGTGATCCTGATCGGCGAGATCCGCGACGAGGAGACCGCCCAGATCGGCCTGCGCGCCGCGCTCACGGGCCACCTCGTGTTCTCGACGCTGCACACCAAGGACGCCGCGAGCACGCCGCTGCGCCTGATCGACATGGGCGCACCGCGCTACATGGTGGCGACCTCGGTGCACGCGGTGGTCGCGCAGCGCCTGGTCCGGCTGATCTGCGAGAGCTGCGTCACCGACACGGTGCCGGACGCGCAGGAAGGTCGCTGGCTCGAGGCCGTGATCGGCGCCGGCTGGCGCGAGCGCAAGTACCGGCGCGGGCAGGGATGCTCGCGCTGCAACGGGATCGGCTATACGGGTCGCACGGGCGTCTACGAGATGCTGGAGATGACGCCCGACCTCGTGCGCGCGGCGAACAGCACCGACCCCAACGTATTCCTCGAAAAGGCGCGCGAGCAGATGCAGGGGCGCACGCTCACCGACCGCGCGCTCGCGCTCGTCGCCGAAGGCCGCACCACCGTCGCCGAGGCGATGAAGGTGGCGGTGCAGCTGGAAGAGTAATGGCCGTCTTCGCCTATCGCGGCCGCGGCGGACGCGGCGAGCTCGTCACCGGCAGGCTCGAGGCGCCGGACGCCGGCGCCGTCGCCGACCAGCTCCTGGTCACCGGCATCACGCCGGTCGAGATCCGGCAGACGGATGCGGGGGCGGAAACGGCGACGCCGCCCTGGCTGCGGCGCCTGTTCGCGCCCAGGGTGACGCTGACCGACCTGGCGCTCTTTTCACGGCAGATGTACACGCTCCTCAAGGCCGGCGTGCCGATCCTGCGCGCGCTCGCCGGCCTGCAGGAGTCGGCGATCAATCCGACGCTGCGCGAGGTGATCGCCGACCTGCGAGTCAACCTCGATGCGGGGCGGGAGCTGTCGGCGGCGATGCGCCGCCATCCGCAGGTCTTCTCGGGCTTCTACGTGAGCCTGGTGCGCGTGGGCGAGACGACCGGCAATCTCGACCGGACGTTCGACCGGCTGTTCCACTACCTCGAGTTCGAGCGCGAGGTCCGGGAGCGCATCAGCACCGCGCTGCGCTACCCGATCATCGTCCTCGTGGTCATGGCCGCCGCGATCGCGGTGGTGAACTTCTTCGTCATCCCGACGTTCGCCGGCATCTTCGCCGCGAACAAGGTCGCGCTGCCGCTTCTCACCCGGGTCCTCATCGCCGTGTCGAACGGCTTCCTCGCCTACTGGCCGCTCATGGCGGCGGCCGGCCTGTTCGCGATATTCGGCTTCGGCGCGTTCGTGCGCACGGAGAACGGGCGCTATGCCTGGGACCGCTTCAAGTTCCGCATCCCGGTCGCCGGCCGGATCCTGCTCAAGGCGACGCTGGCGCGCTTCGCCCGCGCCTTCTCCCTGGCCTCGCAGGCCGGCGTGCCGGTCATCCAGGGACTGACCGTCGTGGCGAACGTAGTGGACAACGCCTATCTTGCCCGGCGCATCGAGCAAATGCGCGAGGGCGTGACGCGCGGCGAAAGCGTCCTGCGCACCGCGGCGACCACCGGCGTTTTCACCCCCGTCGTGCTGCAGATGATCGCGGTGGGGGAGGAGAGCGGAGCGCTCGACGACCTGCTCGGCGAAGTCGCCGACATGTACGAGCGCGAGGTCGATTACGAGATCAAGAATCTCGCCGCGAACGTCGAGCCGATCCTCACCGTGTTTCTCGGCGTCCTGGTGCTCATCCTCGCGCTCGGCGTCTTCCTGCCGATCTGGGAGATGGGCAAGGTCATGCTGAAGAAGTAGCGCCGGGGCGATCCTGCGCTGGCGCCGCCGCCTGACCGCGCTCGAGATCGGCCTGTACGCCGGTCTCGTCTCGCTGGCGCTGCTGGCCTTCTTCGAGCGCGCGGTCTACTACATGGAGCTCGCGGAGCGCACGGCCATGGAAGTGACGGTGATGAACGTCAATTCCGCGCTCGCGGTGCGCTCAGCGCACGCGATGCTCGCGGGGAAGGGCGTGCCGGCCGGCGCCAATCCGTTCGAGCTGGCCGGCTCGGCGCCCCCGAACTTCCTGGGCGCGCTCGCTTCGCCGGACCTCGAGGCGGTGGAACGCCGGAGCTGGCTCTTCGACACCGATTCGAAGGAGCTTGTTTATGTGCCGCGTTTCCGACGAGATCTTGCGACCAAGAACCCGCATCAAGTGCTGCGGTTCCGCACCGTGACGGACGGAAAGATAACGAAGTTAGTACCCACTACCACCTATTCCTGGGAGTAAGGAAACCTCAGATTCCTCATGCAGAATTCACCCAAAACCATTGCTTTTCTTGACAAAAGACAAATCGGCATTGACACTCCGGGCCTTAAACTGCCGCGCATCGGCAAAAAAACCGCAAGGGAGAGGAAGTCATGAAGCGCGCTCTGAAAGCTGGATTCACACTCATCGAACTGGTCGTCGTCATCGTGATCCTCGGCATCCTGGCCGCGGTCGCCATCCCGCAGTTCACCGATCTCTCCGCCGACGCGCGGACCGCGGTCGCGAACGGCGCCTGCGGTGCGCTGCAGTCGTCCGCCGTTCTCCTGTATGCCTCGAACAGGGCAGCCTCGCCGTCCGCCACGATCGTCAGCAATACGATCGTCAGCGGCGGCGCCTTCGGCGGCGCCGGGTGCACGCGGACGTTCACGCCGACCGGCGGCTCCGCGGTGACCTGCTCCGCGCTGCCGACCGCGCTCTGCTCCGGCTGAGCCCGACGCGAGGGCCAGGCTGACTGGCTGAGCGACCGATGGTGCATGTGCGGAGGGGCCTCGCGGCCCCTCTGTCATTTCTGGCGCTGCTCGGTGCCGCGTACGGCTCGGTCGCGGCATCCCCCGCCATCTGGGCGGGCGCTCTCGTGTCGCTGATGGCGGCCGCCTGGCTGACGCCGGGGTCGTCGACGCCAGGCCCCATCGGCGTTCTGGTGCTTCTCTTCGCAGGCTGGATCGCGCTCACCAACGCGTTTCTCAATCCGGCCTACTCCGCGGCGGCGCCGTATCACGCGGCCTTTCTCGCGGGCGGGTTCTTCCTCGGGCGGCGTGCCGGCGCGGAGGGCGCAGGCCAGCTGTATGGCGTCGCCCTGCTTTGCGTCGCGGTTCTCGCAGCATGGGCGCTGTGGCAGAAGACGCGCGGCGTGGTGCGTCCTTCGGCGATGCTCGAGACGCCCGCAACGCTCGCCGCCTGTCTCAACCTGATCCTCGTTCCGGGGCTCGCGCTGATCCTCGCCGGCAAGCGCAATCCATGGCTGCTGGGCGGACTGATCGTGGTTGCCGCGGGACTCGTCGTGACACTCAGTCGCGGCGGATGGCTGGCGTTCCTCGCCGGTCTGCTGGTTGCGGGCGTACTGCTCCGGCGGGCGCGGCTGGGAATGCGGGCCGCGGACCTTCGCGCCGCAGCTGCAGTCGCGCTCGCGGCCGTCCTGCTTGCATTCGCCGCATCCCTGATCTCGGGGAGCGGCGGCAGCGCAGCGGGTAGCGCCGACGCATTCTCGGTCCTCGGCCCGGAGGCGGTGCGCTCCTCCGTTGCGCGGCTGGAGATGTACACCCTTGCACTGCAGAGCCTCGCCCCACCGCTGCTCCTGACGGGGTACGGCTACCTCGGCTTCCACTATGTCCTCGAGGCCGGCAGGCACGCCGTCGCGAGCTACGAGCATGGCGTTTCCTATTTCGTCCACAACGACTACCTGCAGGTTCTGCTCGAGCTCGGTGCTCCCGGGCTCGTCGGCCTCGTGCTCATCGTGGCGTGGCCGATCGTTGCGGCGAGCCGCTCCGCCTCGCGGCAAGGCGAACCGGACGTCCTGCCTCTCGCGGCGGCCGCGGCCGCCGGCGCGATGGCGGTGCACGCGCTCTTCGACTTCCCGTTCTATGTCCCGGTCTGCCTGCTGCTCTACGGCGCCGCGCTGGGCATGATCGAACGGCCGCAAGCCGCGGTGTCCTTCCCCGCGCCAACGCGCAACGTGGTGCGATTCTCTGCCCATGCCGTGCTGGTCGGACTTGCTGCATGGCTGCTCGGCGCGCCGCTCCTGGCCGACCTCGCCGCGTCGCAGGCGCACGCGCAGTGGAAGCGCGGCGCCACCGAGCAGGCGGCATACTGGTTCGAAGTCGCCCGCCGACTCGAGCGTCGCGACGCAAGACATCACTGGCAGGCCGGCCAGTTCTGGCTCGTGCAGGCGTTGCAGAACCGCCATCCCGAGGCCGCGCGCCGCGCGGATGCGGCGTTCGCCGACGGCTTCGCGGCGAACCCGCGTGATGTCCGAAACCTGCTCGGCCGGATCGAGACGCAGCGCTCGCTTGCCGGCGTGCTCCCGGCGCCGGTTGACGCCGCCACGCTGATGGCGTGGAGCGATCGTGCCATGGCGCTCGCGCCGAGCGACCCCGCCGTGCGCCACCTCCGTGGGACGCGGCCCGGTGCGGGAGACCGACGGTGAGCCGCGCGCGGGGTTTCTCGCTGCTCGAGCTGGTGGTGGTCATCGTCATCGCCGCGATCCTCGCGGCGCTTGCCATCCCGCGCTTCACCGATTCCGAATCGCGCACAGGCTGGTACCACGAGCAGGTGAAGGCGGGGATCCGCTACGCGCAACGCCAGGCCGTCGCCCAGCGTCGCCCCGTGTTCGTCGACGTAGCGTCATCGCAGATCACGCTGTGCTACTCGCTCTCCGCGGGCACGTGCGACGCCGGGGCCCGGCTCCAGCAACTGGCGAGCGGCCAGCCGTACGTCCTGGAGGCGCCCGACGGCGTCACGCTAGCGCCGACCGGCGTCTTCTCCTTCGACGCCCTGGGCCAGTCGGGCGGCTACGGCCTGGCGGTGGGCGGCCGCGCGATCACTGTCAACGCTGGAACGGGATATGTGGAGTAACCGGCGCCAGCGGGGCGTGTCGCTCATCGAGCTGGTGGTCTTCATCGTGGTCATGGGGATCGGCCTGGCGGCCACGCTGCTCCTCTACAGCCGGTTCACGAGCGCCAGCGTGGATCCGCTCATTCGCAAGCAGGCGCTTGCGATTGCCACGACGCTGATGGAGGAGGCCCGCCTGCAGCCGTTCACGTTCTGCGATCCGGACGATCCGATCGTTCATACCGCGACCGCCACGACCGACTGCGCGGTGCAGGAAGGCGTCGGCGCTGAAGGCGGGGAGACGCGTTACGGTCCGGCGAGGTTCGACAACGTCAGCGACTACCACGGCTTCGCCATGCCGGCGGGAACCTTGCGCACGATCGACGATGCGACGCCGATCGCGTTGCTCGCCCAGTATGCCGTGTTGCCGATCGAGGTCGCCACGATCGGCAACGGCGAGCTGGGCGCCGCGGTGCCGAACGCGCAGAGCTCGGAGGCGTTGCGCATCACCGTGACCGTGCGCCACGTTCCAACGAACACCGATGTCGTCCTTCAGGGTTACCGCCTGCGCTATGCGCCTCGCTCGCCCTGACCGCCCGCCGGTTGCACTGCGCGGCGTCACGCTCATCGAGCTGGTCGTGTCGCTGGTGGTGCTGGCGATCCTGACTGCCCTGGTGGTCTACTTCATCTACCCGGTGCGCCAGGCAGTCGACGTGGCGATGCGCGCCGAGCTGACGGACATCGCGGACCATGCGCTCCAGCGCATTAGCCGGGAAGTGCGCCTTGCGCTGCCCAATAGCGTGCGCGTCACCGCGAGCGGGGGAGCGCAGTTCCTCGAGTTCCTTCCCGTCGTCACGGCGGGCCGTTACCGCGCGGAAGGCGGCGGCGTGAGCGGCGGCACCGACTGCCCGGACACGGGCGCGGGCCAGCCCGCGAGCGACCAGCTGACATTCGGCATCGCCGACACCTGCTTCAAGAGCCTCGGACCGCTCCTCAACGGCGCCGCGATCACCACGAACGATTTCGTGGTCGTCAACAATTATGGCGCCGGCTTCGCGGACCAGGACGCGTACCTGGATACGACCAGCAACCGGCGCAGGATCCAGGCGACTGCGGTCGAAGCGGGGCCGGACCGCCAGCGCCTGGTGATCGCCGCGGGTACGTTCGATGCCGGCCTTCATGATTCCCCCGGCAAGCGGTTCTACGTGGTCACGGGCAACGGGGCGACCCTGCTGCCCGTAACCTACGAATGCACGGCGGGCGGGATCCTCCTGCGGCGCAGCGGATACCCTCGCACGCAGGCACAGCCCACGTCATTCTCGAGCGGCGTGGCGCAGCGTCTGGCTTCGCGGATCACGGCGTGCGCCTTCGAGTATTCGGCGAGCGTCGTTGCTCCCCAGGTGGGCTTGTTGACGTTGCGCCTCACGCTCAGTGCCCCGCGGTCCGATGGCGGGTCCGAATCGGTCAGCCTGTACCAGTCCGTCCACGTGGTGAACGTCCCGTGAGGAGCGTCCGGGCTGCGCGCGGTTTCGCGTTGATGCTGGCGGTGTTCCTCATCGTCACGCTCGCGGCCATCGCCGTCTACCTCCTCACCATCCAGACCGGGCAGACCGAAGCGCTGGTCCAGGACGAGCAGGCCGCCGCGGCCCATTCGGCGGCTCGCACCGGGCTGGAGGTTGCGGCGTACCAGATCCTGCGCGCCAACGCGGCATGCGCGGCGGTAAATCAGACCATCGTGCTCGGGCAGCGCCTGGCGGGGTTCTCGGTGACCGTCCAGTGCGCCTCCTCCAGCGAAGACGAGGGGGAGCGCTCGGGCGTCGACGCGATCCAGCTCTTCCGCATCACCGCCACGGGGTGCAACCGGGCGACTTGCCCCGGCGCCGTTGGCCCGACATATGTCGAACGCCAGCTGCACCTGACCCTCGCTCGCTGACTTATCGGGTTGTCCGCTTGGGTGCCGTCGAAGGCCGCCATTTCTGATGGTTCCTTTCAAAAAACACATTTGACAACAAGAAGTTATTGCTTTATTTTGAAGTCAAACCGAGATTTTTCGGGGAGTCGGGTGAAATCACTGTTCCGTCGCCGCACGCGCGAAGGGGGCTGGCTGGCCATTTCGGTCGAGCCGGACGCAGTGCTTTTCGCGCACGGTGTCGCCGAGGCTCCGGCGCGCTGCAAGGTGACCCGCTGCGGCGCACGCCCGCTCGGCGCC
Source organism: Burkholderiales bacterium (assembly GCA_035549805.1). Taxonomy (GTDB): domain Bacteria; phylum Pseudomonadota; class Gammaproteobacteria; order Burkholderiales; family SG8-39; genus SCGC-AG-212-J23. The sequence goes on along the minus strand of DASZQH010000075.1, from coordinate 12,377 downwards.
GCGCAGGCGGACATGCAGCGCGTGGCCCGCGAGCTCGAAGCCGACCGATACCAGTGCCTCACGCTTCTCGGCCCCGACCAGTACCAGCTCCTGCTGGTGGAGGCGCCGAACGTGCCGGCTGCGGAACTCAAGGCGGCGGTGCGCTGGCGCCTGAAGGACATGCTCGACTATCACGTCGACGACGCGACCGTCGACGTGCTCGATATCCCGCCGGATCCTTCCGGCGCGCAACGCGCGCATTCGATGTACGCGGTCGCCGCGCGCAACGACGTGGTGCAGCAATGCATCGGGCGCCTCGAGTCGGCCGGCGTTCCGCTGACCGTCATCGACATCGCCGAAACCGCTCAGCGGAACATCGCGGCCCTTTTCGAATCGCCCGACCGCGCGCTCGCGTTCCTGTACTTCGGCGCCGATCACTCCCTGCTCACGATCAACTATCACGCCGAGCTCTACCTCGCGCGCCGTATCGAGGTGACCGCGCGGCAGCTTGCGCTGGACGAGCCCCGCGAACGCGTGCTTCTCGAGCTGCAGCGCAGCTTCGATCACTTCGAGCGCCAGTTCCCGTTCGCGAGCGTCGAGAAGCTGATGGTCGGGCCGGAACCGAGCGACACGGGGATGGTGGCCTACCTGTCGGCCAACCTCGGGCTGCCAGTGCAGGCGGCGCGGCTCGAGGAGGTTCTGGACGTTGCAGGCGGCCTGGGCGAGGACCATGGCTGGCGACTCTTCCACGTCCTCGGCGCTTCGCTGCGCGCCGACAGCAAGGCGTTGTAGCGATGAGTCAGCAGATCAATCTCTACAACCCGATCTTCCTCAAGCAGGAGAAGTACTTCTCCACGAAGGCGATCGGGCAGGCGCTCGGGCTGGTGGTGACGGGGCTCGTCGCCTTCTACGCGTTCGCTTTGCTGCAGACGCGCAGCGCCGAAGCCCTGCTCGCCCAGACGCGCGAGCAGGTCGCCAAGCAGCGAGAGCGCTTCCTGGCCATCGCGCCGAAGTTCACGCCGGCCACGCGCAGCAAGGTGTTGGAGGCCGAGCTCGGCCGCGTCGAGACCGAGGTCAGGACGCGACGCACCACGCTGGAGGCGCTCAGCACCGGCGAGCTCGGCAACACGCAGGGCTTCTCCGAGTACCTCGCCGCGCTCGCGCGGCAGTCCGTGCCGGGCGTTTGGCTGACCGGCATCGTCATCGGTGAATCCGGCAAGGATCTGCGCATCGAGGGCCGGGCGCTGCGCCCGGAGCTCGTGCCCGCGTATCTCAAGGCGCTCAATGAAGAGCCGGTAATGCGCGGCCGCGAGGTGAAGGAGATGAAAGTCGCCGCGAAGGAATCGCCGCCCGCGGCCGCCAAGGCGCCGGCGCCCGCCGGACCGGCGCGGTACGTCGAGTTCGGGCTGGCGGCGGGAGTCGCGGGCGGGCCACCCGCGAAGAGCGGCGACCGATGAAGGAGACCTTCAAGACCTGGGCCGAGCGTGTCGACGCCGCGACCTTGCGCGAACGCGTTCTGATATTCCTCGCGCTCACGCTGGTGGCGGTGTTTGCCGTCAGCTCGCTGCTGATCGAGCCGCTGCGTACGCGCGAGAAGGCGATCGCGGCGGAGAACCAGAAGCTGCAGACCGAGCTGCGCGGCCTCGAGGCGGCGGTGCAGCGGCTGGTCGAGGGAAGGGACGCGGATCCCGACGCGGCGACGCGCAAGAAGCTCGCTGCTTCGCGGGCCGAGCTCAACGAGGTCAACGCGCGCATCCTGCGGGAGCAGCGGCGCTTCACGCCCCCGGAGCGCATGCGCGCGGTCCTGCAGGAGCTCTTCGAGCGAAACAAGGGGCTGACACTGGTGGAGCTGAAGTCCCTGCCGGTCCAACCGCTTGCGCCTGCCCCCGCAGGGGGCGCGGCCGGACTGTTCCGGCACGGGATCGAGCTGAGCGTGAGCGGCACGTATGCCGATCTCTACGAGTATCTGAAGGGATTGGAAAGCCTGCCGACCCAGCTCTACTGGGGTCGGGCGGAGCTCCTGGTGGCCGGGCACCCTCGCATCGTCCTTCGGCTCACCGTGTACACGGCGAGCTTCGATCGCGCGTGGCTCACGGTATGAAAGCCCTTTTGCTCGCCGCGCTTGCTGCGTTCGCCGGCATAGCCGGCGCGGCACCGTTCGCTGACCCGACGCGGCCGCCGAACGCGCCGGCGGAGGCCGCGACACAGCCGGACGCAACACCCGCAGGGCCGCGCCTCGAGTCAGTCCTGATCGCGCCCGATCGCCGCATTGCGGTGATCAGTGGCCAGCAGGTAAAGCTGGGCGGCAAGTTTGGCGAGGGCCGCGTGGTGCGGATCACGGAAACGGAAGTGGCGATCCGCGAAGGCGGTGCCACGCAGGTGCTGCGCCTCCTTCCGGAAGCCCAGAGGCGCACGAAGGGACAGCGGCCGGAAAAAGCAAAGGTGGCGAAATGACGAACGCGCGTATTGGACTGGTCGTAGGAGCCCTGCTGCTTGCCTCCTGCGGTACCCCGCCGCCCCCGAAGTCGGTGGACGGCCAGATCCTGGGCGAGCTGCAGGCCGCCGGTGAGCGCAAGGCCGTGCCGCCGCCCAGCGCCGTCGACCAGGCGCTGCTGCCGCCGCTGCGCATGGAGATGCCGAGCGTCGCCGGGCGCCCGCTCGAGCCGCGCTTCGACCTGTCGGTCAACAGCGCCCCCGCGGCGCAGGTCTTCATGTCTCTGGTGAGCGGTACGCGCTACAGCATGCTTCTCCACCAGGGGGTCACGGGGACCATTTCCGTTTCTCTCAAGGACGTGACGCTGCAGGAGGCGCTCGAGTCGATCCGCGACCTGTACGGCTACGAGTTCCGCTTCGACGGCTCGCGCATCTCCGTCCAGCCGGCGGGAATGCAGACGCGCGTCTTCCGCGTGAACTACCTCACCGGTCAGCGTCGCGGAACGAGCGACGTGCGCGTCCAGTCAGGCTCCGTGGCCGACATCGGGTCGACCGGCGCGCCGACGCCGACCAGCGCCAGCCAGCCGCTCCCCGGCGCTGCCTCCGGCAACCTGCCCGTCGCGCGCTCCATCGATTCGAGCCGCATTTCGACGCAGCAGACCAACGATTTCTGGGCCGAGCTGCGGCTCGCACTCCAGGCGATCGTCGGCACCGCCGAAGGCCGCAGCGTGGTCGTCACGCCGCATTCGGGCGTCATCGTGGTGCGCGCCCTTCCCTCGGAAATCCGCGGCGTCGAGCACTATCTGCGCGAGACGCGCCTGTCCGTCGAGCGCCAGGTGATGCTCGAGGCGAAGATCATCGAAGTCACGCTGGCGGACGCCTACCAGGCCGGCATCAACTGGGCGGTGTTCCGCACCGGCAGCACCAACGCCGCGATCGGGCAGTTCAACCCCGGGCAGACGGGGGCGCAACTCGGGACGAGCGGCGCGCTCTCCGGCGGCGGCGTGACCGCCAACGCCGCTGCGCGTGCCGCCGGCGTCGCGAGCACGACCGCGTCGGCCGCGAATTCCGCGAGCGCCGTGTTCGGCCTCGCCCTGCAGACGTCCAATTTCGCGGCGCTTCTCACCTTCCTCGAGAGCCAGGGCACGGTGCAGGTCCTGTCCAGCCCGCGCGTCGCGACACTCAACAACCAGAAGGCCGTGCTCAAGGTCGGCACCGACGAGTTCTTCGTCACCAACGTCTCCACGGTGACGACGACCACAGGCACGACCACGCAGCAGACGCCGACAGTGACTGTCGCGCCGTTCTTCTCCGGCATCCTGCTCGACGTCACGCCGCGCATCGACGAGGACAACAACATCATGCTGCACATCCATCCCTCCATCAGCGAGGTGACGGAGAGCCAGCGCGTGGTGAACCTCGGCGGCACGATCCCCTCCATCACGCTGCCGCTCGCGCGCAGCACCGTCAGCGAGACCGACACCATCGTGCGCGCCACGGACGGCAACATCGTCGCCATCGGCGGCCTGATGAGCGTCGACGTGCGCGACAACCGCGGCGGCATTCCCGGCGGGCCGGATGCGCTGCGCAACACGGACCGGCAGACGCGCAAGCGCGAGCTCGTGATCCTGCTCAAGCCGACGGTGCTGGCGGACGACCGCGGCTGGGAGCAGGACGTGCGGGACACCGAGCAGCGCATCCGCAACATGTATCCCTCGGGCGGCGAGCCGCGGCGATGAACTACCTCGGCTACCTGGGCCTGCGCGAGCCGCCGTTCGGCATCACGCCGGACACGAGCTTCTACTTTCCCTTCCGCAGCACGCAGGAAGCGCTCAATACGCTGCTCGTCGCCGTGCAGAACGGCGAGGGTTTCATCAAGATCACCGGCGAGGTGGGGACCGGCAAGACGCTCCTCTGCCGCAAGTTCCTGAGCACGCTGCAGGACCGGGAATGGGTTTCCGCGTACCTGCCGAACCCCAATCTCGAGCCGCGCACGCTGCTGCTGGCGCTCGGCGACGAGCTCGATGCGCCGCTCGATCCCGGCTGCGACCAGCACGGGCTGCTGCGCGCGCTGAACCGGGTACTGCTCGACAGTGCCCGATCGCGGCGCCGCGTCGTGCTGTGCATGGACGAGGTGCAGGCGATGCCGCTGGAGACGCTGGAGACTCTTCGCCTGCTGTCGAATCTCGAGACGGAGAAGCGCAAGCTCCTCCAGGTCGTGCTGTTCGGCCAGCCGGAGCTCGACGAGAAGCTCGCCACGGCGAGCATCCGACAGCTGAGCCAGCGCATCACGTTCCAGTACGACCTGACGGGCATGGACGAGACGGAGGTGGGCGGGTACTTCGCGCATCGCATGCGCGTGGCGGGCTATCGCGGCGCGCCCCTGCTCAGCGAAGGCGCGCGCCGCGCGCTGTGCCGGGCGAGCCGTGGCATCCCGCGCCTGATCAACATCCTCGCCCACAAGGCGCTGCTCGTCCTGTACGGCGAAGGCGGCGCGCGCGTCGAGACGCGCCACATCCGCATCGCCGCGCAGGATACGCCGGCGGCCGAGAAGCCGAGCCGGTGGCCGCAGTGGGCGCGCCTCGCCTTCGGCAGCTTCTTGAAATAGGAACCGGGCGGCGTGAGCGTCATCAACCGCATGCTTCAGGAGCTCGATCGGCGCAGTGCGATCCCGCCGCCCGGTGCGAGCGCATCCGCGGTACGCCCCGTTCATGGAGGCGAGCGCCATGAGTGGTTCTGGCGGTGCATCGCGCTGCTGATGATCGTCGCGGTCGCCTGGACCGGCTGGGTCGCCTACCAGATCATGTGGCCGCGGGAGGAAGTGGCCACGCAACTCGCCTACACGGCTGCGGAGCAGGCTCGCGTCAGGAGCGGCCAGATGCGGGTCGCGCCCAAGCCCAGGCCGGAAGCGAAACCGCCCGCGCCAGTCGCCCCGCCCGTCGCGACGGCGGCCCCCCCGCCGGAGCCCGTTGCCCCCGTGGCTGCTGCGCCGGTCCCTGTTGCGCCAGCGCCCAAGGCGACCGTCGCGCCGGAGAAGCCGGCGGCGCCCGCGCCCGTGGCGAAGGCGCCCCCGCCCAGGCTCCCGGCCGGTACCTTGAATGTGCTCGACCTGCCGCCGGCGCGCGTGCTCGCGCACCAGGGAGGCAAGGTGGAGCGCCGCGACCGTCAGAGCGAACCCGGCGATGCGGCCGAGCGGGAATTTCGCCGCGCCGTCGGTCTGCTGAAGCAGGGGCGCGGGCCGGAAGCCGAGGCGGCCTTCGCCGCCGCGCTCGCCCAGGATGCCGGCCACCGCGGCGCGCGCCAGGCGCTGGTCGCCCTCGCGCTCGAGCGCGGCAATCTGGAAGCGGGACGCCGCCTGCTCGAAGACGGGCTGGCACGCGACGCGGCGCAGCCCGAGTTCGCGATGACCCTCGCGAGGATCTACGTGGAGCGCAAGGATTATCCGCACGCGATCACCGTGCTCGACGGTTCGCTCGCCTCCGCCGGCGCGAATGCCGACTATCACGTCCTCCATGGAGCCGTGCTCCAGCGCGCGGGCGACCATGCGCGCGCGGCCGGCGCGTACCGCACGGCGCTCGAGACCCAGGCGGCGAACGCGCACGCTTGGATCGGCCTGGGCATCTCCCTCGAAGCGCTGAAGCAGCGGCCCGAAGCCGCGGATGCCTTCCGCCGCGCCTTGGCTTCCGGGCCGGCGAACGACGATCTCAGGGTGTTCGCGGAGCAGCGGATTCGCGCGCTGCGCTGAGTCAGCATCGGTGAGGAGGAGGGATTGTTCCTTGAGACACCGCTTCCCCCCGACTACGGTAGGACGATGACGGGACTGATCGCCGTCCTGAAGGCTCTCCGCGGGTTCCTCGCGGGGATCGCCCTCCTCACCGGCGCACTGGTCTGCCAGGAAGCAAGGGCGGCACCGCCGTTCTTCCAGGCGGCCGGAGCGGCCCAGTCCGGAACTGGCGCCGTATCGCCGGCATGGCCGGCGCACGACGTCGGCGACATCGCCCTGCTCTTCGTCGAGACGCGCGGCAACCAGGCGGCCAATCTCACCACGGCTGCGGGGTTCGCTTCGCTGGGCCAGTCGAATACCGGCGGTACGGGCGGAACCCGCCTCACCGTCTTCTGGGCGCGTGCAACCTCGAGCGCGATGGCGTCTCCCACGGTCGGCGATGCCGGCGATCATGTCCACGCGCAGATCCTCACCTATCGCGGCGTCATCTCCGCCGGCAATCCCTGGGGTACCGACACCTCGATCATCGGCACCAAAGGCACCGCGAGCACGACGGTCACGGTCACCGGCATCACGACCGACGTCCCCGAAGCCCTGGTCGTACAAGCGGTCTCGCGGTCGAACGATTCGGCGGCCGCAGCGTTCAGCAACGTCGTCAACGGCAACCTGTCCGGCATCGGCATCCGCGTCGACGGCGGGACGACCGCCGGCAATGGCGGCGGGTTCGCCGTCTGGGATGGCGTCAAGACGACCGCCGGTGCGAGCGGCGACACGACGGCCGACATCAACGTGTCCGTGGTCAATGCGTTCCGTACCATCGCCCTCTGGCCCGCCGATCTCGTCTACTACAGCCGCATCGTGGGGAATTGGGGTACGGCGGCGACGTGGAGCAACGCGGGTTGCGGCGGCATCTCCGCTGCCCAAGCGCCGCCAGCGGGGTCCCGGGTCGTGGTCTGCAACGGCGATACCGTGACCGTGAACACCGATACCGCGGCCATCTTGGAACTGACGATCCAGAACGGCGGCGTGGTGACCATCGGCAACAGCGCGACGGCGCGCACGATCACCGTGACGGGTGATATCGCGAATGCCGGCACGCTTCAGGTGAATACCGGCTCGAACACGACGCACACGCTGAACGTCGGCGGCAACGTCGTGAACACCGGAACGTTCGATCTGGCGACCGACGCCAACAGCCTTTGCTCAACGAACTGGACAGGGGGCGGTAGCCATACGATCACGGGCAGCGCCGCCATGACGTTCCACGACGTCGCGGTCGCCAACGACCTGATCGTGAACAAGGCCGGCGGCCCGATCACGCAGTCGGGCACGCTGACGGTCGACGGTAGCCTCACGTTGCAGGCGGGCACGCTGAACCTCGAGAACGCGACGACCGTCGCCGGGGCGACGTCGATCAGTGGGGCGCTGAATCATTCGACGGGGACGGGCGCTCGCATCTTCACCGGCGCCGTGACCATCGATCCGGGCGGGACCTGGAGCAACACGGGCGGCGCGGGCGTGGAGTTTCGCGGCAACTTCGACAATCAGGGGACGTTCACCGCGGGCGCAGGCACCTACGCCTTCAATGGTGCTGCCGCCCAGAGCATCACCGGCGCCGTCGCCGGGACGGCGTTCGGCAGCCTCACGGTGAACAACGCGAACGGCGTCGTCCTCTCCGGATCGCACAGCGTCACGGTCTCGACATTGCTGACGCTCACGAATGGCGTGCTTGCCACCGGCGCGAATGTCATCTACGCGTCCGCCGCGTGTCCCGCGAGCGTCGCGCGCACGAACGGATGGGTGGCGGGCAACCTGCGACTTCGAACGCCTGCGGCGGGAAACGCGACGTGCGTGTTCCCCGTCGGGGACCCGTCGAGCTATCGACCGGTGAGCGTGTCGTTCACGACATTGTCGGCGGCTGGCGATGTCACGGCGGCGGCCGGCCAGTCCGCCATCGACAGCCCGAACATCGGGGCCTCGACGTTCGACGCAGCCTTCACTGCCAACCGCTATTGGACCGTGACCAACTCGACCGCAGCATTCACGTCCGCGACTGCGACCTTCACGTACGGCGCCGACCTCGATGCCGGCGCGGATGAAGCGGCGTTCGTGGTCGGGCGATTCAATGCGGGCTGGAGCTATCTGACGACAGTTACCGGGAGTGGCAGCGCGCAGGCCACCGCCCTGACAGCGGCGACCCTCACGGGAGAGTTCCAGGTCGGCGAACAGGCGTTCTCCGCGTTCGCGAGCTGGCGCATGGACCAATACTCCTGGAATGGCACGACGAACGAAGTGATCGACTCGGGGGCCGGCGGCGGCGGCCCTTTCCATGGGACCGCAGCGGGCCTTGCGGTGACGAAGCCGACGACCTCCGCCGGATCGCCGGCAATCGCCGGCTCGCCGGGGACCTGCCAGTACGGCGTTTTCGATCGCAACAACAAGGACTACGTTGCGGTGGCTGCGGGATTCCCGAACCTCACGGCCAGTACCGGCAGCTTCACCATCGCGGCGTGGATCCGTACCACGGCGAACAACCTGAGCGGCCAGCGGATCGTGGTGGACGACGAATCGAACGCCACCCCCGGCGGCTGGGCGTTCAGCCTGGGCGATGGCGGCGCCGGCGCGCTCCGGTTCTTCTACCGGGATGGCGCGACTCTTATCCTCGACACGCCGGGGGTGGTCGCCAGCAATACCTGGGTCTACGTCGCTGCCGTCGTGTCCCTGGCGGCAGGCGCGAACGCGAGTCGCGTGACGCTCTACGCGTACAGCGCCGGCGGCGCGCAGCTAACGGCGACGACCACGACCTTCACCTGGAACGCCGGCGGCGACGCCGGGCCGCTCGCCATCGGCGGGGAAACGAACGCCTCGGGCGAGAACAACTCCAACTTCGGTTTCTCGGGGAACATCGACGAGGTCCGCGTGGTTCGAAGCGCTTTGACCGGGGGGCAGATCGCCCGGCTCCAGCAGGAGACCCGGCCCTGCATCCTGACGCCGCCTGTCGATCACTACGAGCTCACCCTCGCAACGAGCAGCATCGCCTGCCTGCCGACGGCGATTACCGTGACTGCTTGCGCGGATACCAGCAGCCCGTGCACCAACAAGGTTCTGACCATTCCTGGCCAGACGGCGAGTCTCGCGACGACGGCAGGAACGCTCGGTACGGGCTCGGTCGTCTTCAACGCGAGCGGCGACGCGACGACGACGCTCAGCCATCCGGGCGCCGGGGACGGAACCGTCGTCACCGTCACGCTTTCGGGGGAGTCGATCGCAGCCGCGAACCCGCGCAAGTGCTGCCCGGACGGCGCGGGCTGCGTGATCTCGAACAGCTGCTCGACGACTTTCAACACCGCCGGGTTCATTTTCTCCGACACCGTGGGCGGCGGCTCCGTCACCCCGGCGACGCAGACGGCCGGCGTCGCCTCCAGCCAGCTCTATCTCAGAGCGGTCAGGACGAGCACCACGACCAAGGCTTGCGAGTCGCCCCTGTCCGGTGCGGCCACGTACCCGATCAACTTCGCGTACGGCTGCAGCAATCCCTCAACGTGTACGGGCGGGAGCTGGCTCGACGTCACGCCGAACCCGGGTGCTGCGACCGCGGCTCCGGGCAGCGTAGCGATGCCCTTCGACGCGGACGGCAATGCGCCGTTTACATTCAACTATCGCGACGTCGGCGCCATCACGCTGAGCGCCTCCGCGACCGTGAACGGCGCGAGCCTCTCCGGGTCGAGCAGTTCGTTCGTTGTGCGCCCGCACAATGTCATCGTCAGCGATGTCCCGGGCAATCCGGCTGCCTCCAGCGCAACGGACGCGGTGTTCCGCAGGGCGGGCGAGACTTTCGGCCTGACCATAACCGCGCGCAACGCCCTCAACCAGGCGACGCCGAACTTCCGGGAAGCCGTGGAGCTTGCGTCCGCCCTCGTCCTGCCCGCAGCGGGCAACAACCCGGCGCTCGTCAACGCGACCATCGCTGGGACGAGTTTCTCCTCAGGAGCCGCCTCGGTGGCGAACGTGAGCTGGGGCGAGGTCGGCATCATCACCATCAGCCCGAACGTCACGGACTATCTCGGCACGGGAGCCGTCGCCGGTACGCCGAGCGGCAACATCGGACGGTTCACGCCGTTCGATTTCTCGGTGAGCTGGAATGCGCCGCAGTTCGCGCCGTCGTGTGGTGGATTTACTTACCTCGGCCAGCCGTTCCGCTACGCCCCAGGCATGGAGCCCGTGCTGACGGCGACGGCGCGAAACCAGGCGGGCGCGACCACCGGCAACTACCGGGGCGCGTTCTTCAAGATCACGAATGGCAGCCTGACCGGAAAAGCCTACAGTGCCGCCAGCGGGACACTGGACGTTGCCGCCATCGGGGGAACGGATCCAGACGTGGTCGACAATTCCAATGGCACGGCGACGATCACGTTCGATTCGCTCACCGGCAGCTCGGCGCCGGCCATCGCGTTCGTGCGACCCACCACGACGCCGCCGGCGCCGGTGGCCGCTTTCGCCGCTGACATCTCCCTTTCGATCAACGTGATCGATACCGACACGGTCGCGTACGCGTCGAACCCGGCTCGGGTCGGGCAGGCGACCAGCGGTAACGGCATTGCGTTCGCCTCCGGCAACAATCAGATCCGGTTCGGGCGCCTGCGCCTGCAGAACGGCCTTGCGTCATCGGGAACGATCGCGCTGCCGATTCCGGTGGAGGTCCAGTACTGGGACAGCGCTGCGTCGACGTTCCGGCTCAATACCGCGGATACGTGCACGACAACCCTCGGGAGCATCGCGCTTGCCCCGAGCCTGTCAGGTGGCTCGACGTCGGTCCAATCGGCCACCATCTCGGCAGGGGCGGGTGCGATCCGCCTCGCCCCGCCGGGCGCAGGGAATTCCGGCACCGTCGTGGTTACACCGGACGTACCCGCCTACCTGGAAGGCGCCTGGACGGGGACGGCTTGGACGGAGGATCCTTCGGCGCGCGGCAGCTGGGGCGTGTTCGGCAGCCAGCCGCGCAATTTCATCTACCAGCGGGAAAACTTCCAGTAACGGCTACGCTTCGAGGCGCTCGAGGCGATACCCGTAGTTGTAGATCGGAACGACGCGGTAGCCGGACTCCGGGCGCAGGTCGAGCTTCTTGCGTACTTGGCTGACATGGGTGTCGACGGTACGGGTAGCCAGGTCGCCGCTGCGTCCCCAGACCGTCTCCTGCAGGTGACCGCGCGACATGAGGCGCCCCAAGTTGCGGAAAAGCGTCACGGTCAGCTCGAACTCCTTTGGCGTGAGCTCGATCTTGGCGCCGGCCTTGCGCACTTCGCCGCGATGGATGTCGATCTCGAACGGGGGGAAGGAGAGCTGCTTCTGCTCCTCGCGGGGGTATGCCCGGCGCAGGAGTGCCCGCAGGCGGGCGATCAGCTCCTGGCGGCGGACCGGCTTCACCATGTAATCGTCCGCGCCCTGCTCGAGGGCGAAGACGATGTCCTGTTCCGAGTCCCGGACGGTGACGAACAGGACCGGGACGCTTTTCGAGACGTTGGCGCGCAGCCACTTCAAGACTTCGGCCCCTGACACGTCGGGCACCTGCCAGTCGAGAATGAAGAGGTCGAAGCTCTCGCGGCCGGCCTGCTTCATGGTCTCCCGCCCATCCGCGAAGGCATGGACATCGTGGCCGTCCTCTCCGACCCAGCGTTTGATGAGCGCCAGCTGGTCCGGGTCGTCTTCCAGAATTGCAATTCGCACGCTTTCCCCTGCTTTTGCCGCTTTTGGGGTCATGATAATGCCACGCCTGCCCCCCGCCGCCGCGGCGTTGACAGACCGGCCGCCGATTTGTTGACTAACCGGCGGAAAAGCCTCAAAATTTCTGGTTCCGCCGGAGGGGTGCCCGAGCGGCTAAAGGGGGCAGACTGTAAATCTGTTGGCCTTGCGCCTACGTTGGTTCGAATCCAACCCCCTCCACCAGCAATTCGGGCGAACTGCCGGAGCGCGGAACGTAGTCGGGTGAAGGATCTTTTGAGTTCTGGACGAGCCGGGCGGGTGTAGCTCAATGGCAGAGCAGAAGCCTTCCAAGCTTACGACGAGGGTTCGATTCCCTTCACCCGCTCCAGACACTAGGAAACTCGCCGAACTTGAATTCAGCCCATGTAGCTCAGTGGTAGAGCACTCCCTTGGTAAGGGAGAGGTCACGCGTTCAATCCGCGTCATGGGCACCAGGTGACTTGAAGAGGACTCCAGCAAACCGTCATGGCCAAAGGCAAAT
>DASZQH010000074.1:0-8063 GCA_035549805.1 Burkholderiales bacterium | reverse complement strand
GAGCAGCTTCCCGACAGGAGGGCGATCGGCCCGCCGGCCTGCGGGAATGCCGCGGTCCGCGCGCTGCGGCCGGCGGCCAGCGCGCGCGCGAGCCCCATCCCGAGGCCCGCGCCTCCCGTCGTGAGCGGAAGATCGGCGCAGGCCTCGCCCGCGGCGACCAGGTGCTCGTCGGTCAGCGCGTCGAGGATCGCGTAGCGCGCTTCCTTCGCGAGCGCCTCGAGCCGCGCCCGGATGGCGCTCGCGCCGGCGTTCATCGTCTCGAACGGGACGAGCGCGACGCGGTGCGGCGTCTGGGACGCGAGCACGCGCACCAGGCTCGAGTCGCGCATCGGCGTGAGCGGATGGTCCTTCATGCCCGATTCGGCGAGCGGCACCCCGTTGACGAAGAGGTGGCCCTGGTAGACGGTGCGGCCGTTGCGCGGGTACGCCGGCGTCGCGACGGTGAAGCGGCTGCCGAGCGCCTCGACGAGGGCGTCGGCGACCGGGCCGATGTTGCCGCGCGCGGTCGAGTCGAAGGTCGAGCAGTACTTGAAGTAGATCCGTGCGGCGCCGCGGCCGCGCAGCCACTCGAGGGCCTGCAGCGACCACGCCACGGCTTCCTCGGGCGGGTTGGTGCGCGACTTGAGCGCCACCACGACGGCGTCGGCCGCATCGACGCGCAGGTCCGCTGTGGGGACGCCGTTCACCTGCACGACCGTGAGGCCTTCGCGGGCCAGCGTGACGCCGAGGTCGGTGGCGCCCGTGAGGTCGTCGGCGATGCAGCCGAGGAGCATCTAGCGCCCCAGCCAGGGCTTCAGCCAGCCGAGCCCGTCCTCCGTGCGCCCGGCGGGCCGGTATTCGCAGCCGATCCACCCGTCGTAGCCGAGCTCGTCGAGGAGACGGAAGAGATACGGGTAGTTCACTTCGCCGCGGTCGGGCTCGTGCCGCTCCGGTACCCCGGCGATCTGCAGATGGCCGACGTGCGGCAGGTAGCGGCGGATCTTCATGGCGAGGTCTCCCTCCACGATCTGCGCGTGGTAGAGGTCCATCTGCAACTTGAGGTTCGGCGCCCCGACCTCCTCGCGCACCGCGTGCGCCTCGGCCTGGGTGTTCAGGAAGTAGCCGGGAATGTCGCGCGTGTTGATCGGCTCGATCAGGACCTCGAGGCGATGCCGGGCGGCTTCCGCGGCGGCATGGCGCAGGTTGGCGAGGTAGGCGTCGCGATGGCGCGCGCGCTCGGCTCCCGCGGGAAAGAGGCCGGCCATGACGTGGAGCCGCGGCGTGCCCAGCGCTTGCGCATACTCGATCGCGCGCGACACGCCCGTCCGGAACTCGGCCTCGCGGCCGGGCAGGGAAGCGAGGCCCCGCTCGCCGGCCGCCCAGGCTCCCGGCGGCAGGTTGAACAGCACGTTCGCCAGCCCGTTGTCGCGCAGCGCGCGCGCCACGTCCTGGGGAGAGAAGTCGTAGGGGAAGAGGAACTCCACGCCGCGGAACCCGGCCGCGGCGGCCGCGCCGAAGCGCTCGAGGAACGGCACCTCCGGGAACATCATGCTCAGGTTGGCAGCGAAGCGGGGCATGGGCAAAACGTATACCAAAACGGATACATTAGCGCGCTTGAGCATGAAAGACCGCTTCCAAATCTGCGTGCTGCCGGGCGACGGCATCGGCGTCGACGTGATCGACGCCACGCTGCCGCTGCTCGAGAAGGTGCAGAAGGGCTTCACCCTCGACTTCGCCACCTATCCCGCCGGCGCGCAGCATTACCGCAAGACGGGCGAGGCGCTCCCCGAAGCGACGTTCGCCGCGGCGAAGGCCGCCGACGCGATCCTCTTCGGCGCCATGGGCTGGCCCGAGATCCGCTATCCCGACGGTACCGAGATCGCGCCGCAGCTCGACCTGCGATTCCGCCTGGCGCTCTACGCCGGGGTGCGCCCGGTGCGCGCCCTGCCCGGGATCCCGCTCCCGCTCGCCGATCCGCGGGCGCGCGACATCGACCTGGTGGTGGTGCGCGAGTCGACCGAGGGCCTGTTCGCCTCGCGCGGCAAGGGCGTCATCGAGAACGACAGCGTGGCGCGCGACACGATGGTGATCACGCGCAAGGGATCGGAGCGCGTGCACGAGTTCGCGTTTCGCCTGGCCGAGAAGAGGAAGAAGGAGGGAAGACCGGGCCGCGTGACCTGCGTGGACAAGGCCAACGTGTTCGCCTCCCTGGCCTTCTTCCGCAAGGTGTTCGACGAGGTCGCGGCGCGCCACCCCGGCATCGAGGCGCGCCACCACTACGTGGATGCCGCCGCGCTCGACCTGGTGCGCCGGCCGTGGGACTTCGACGTGATGGTCACCGAGAACATGTTCGGCGACATCCTCTCCGACCAGACCGCGGCGCTGGTCGGCGGCATGGGCATGGCGCCCTCCGCCGACATCGGCGACGAGCACGCGCTGTTCCAGCCCTGCCACGGGTCGGCGCCCGACATCGCCGGGCAGGGCAAGGCCAACCCGACGGCGTGCTTCCTGTCGGCGGCGCTGATGCTCGACTGGCTTGCCGAGCGCTCGGCGAACGGCGCGCTCGCCGGCGCGGCGAGGCGGATCGAGCGCGCGGTCGCGGAAGTGTTCGCCTCCGGGAGCGCACTGCCCATGGAGTTCGGCGGCAAGGCCGGGACGCGGGCGCTGCGCGACGCGGTGCTCTCGAACCTGTGAAGCGCCTGCGCGTCGCAGGCGTCGGCGCCGGGTACTTCAGCCAGTTCCACCTCGCCGGCTGGCGCGCCATTCCCGAAGTCGAACTCGTGGGCTGGTGCGATCAGATTCCTTCACGGGTCCAGGGTCTTCCGTCCTTTCAGAGCGTGAAGGAGCTTCTGGAAGGCACACAACCGGATCTGGTGGACATCGTCACGCCGCCCGAGACGCACCTCGCCCTCGTGCGCGAAGCAGCGGCGCGCGGATTGCCGGTGATCTGCCAGAAGGCGCTAGCGCCGACCTACGCGGAGGCGGTGGAGCTGGTCGACACGGCAGAGCGCGCCGGCATTCCGCTGGTGGTGCACGAGAACTTCCGCTGGCAGCCCTGGTACCGGGAAGCGCGCCGCTTCATCGAGCAGGGCCGTCTGGGGACGCCGCACTCCGTGGCGTTTCGCCTGCGCCCCGGCGACGGACAGGGCCCGAGCGCGTATCTCGAGCGCCAGCCGTACTTCCAGAAGATGGAGCGCTTCCTCGTCCACGAAACGGCGATCCACTGGATCGATACCTTCCGCTTCCTGCTGGGAGAGGTCACCGCCGTCTCGGCGCTCCTCAGGCGGCTGAACCCGGCCATTGCCGGCGAAGACGCGGGATACATCGTGCTCGAGTTCGCCGGCGGGGCGACCGGGCTCTTCGACGGCAACCGGCTGAACGACCACGTCGCCGCGAATCCCCGCCGCACGATGGGCGAGATGTGGCTCGAAGGGGAAAAGGGCGTGCTGCGGCTGGATGGCGACGCGAGGCTCTGGTGGAAGCCGCATCGCGAGCCGGAGGCGGAGCACCGCTACGATCGCGGGCCGGACGATGCGTTCGGGGGCGGGTGCTGCGAGGCCCTGCAGCGCCACGTCGTGGCGCACTTCCTCGACGGCGCGCCGCTGGAGAACACCGGGCGCGACTATCTCGCCAACCTGCGCGTGCAGGAGGCGGTGTACCGCTCGGCAGCCGAGGGGCGGAGGATCGCGCTGTGAAGGCGCTCGGCCTCGACCGGGTGGAGGATTTCGGCGCGGGGCTCGATCGCCCGGAGTGCGTGCACTGCACCGCGCAAGGCGACGTCTTCGTCTCCGACTGGCGCGGCGGCGTGCTGCGCATCCGCCCCGATGGCACGCAGCAGCTCTATCGAGGCCTCATCGACGGCAGGCGACCGGTGAAGACGAACGGCTTCGCCATCCTGCCCGACCGCTCGTTCCTGCTCGCGCACCTCGACGATCGGGAGGGCGGCGTGTGGCGCCTCACGCTCGAGGGCGAGCTCACGCCCTGGCTGGAAGGCCTGCCGCCCACGAACTTCGTGCACGTGCATGGCGAGAAGACGTACGTCACCGTCAGCACGCGGCTCGTTCCCCGCACGCTGGCGCGCAGGCCAGGCTGCGCCGACGGCTTCATCCTGCTCCGGGACCAGCAGGGCACGCGGATCGTCGCCGAGGGGCTGGGGTTCACGAACGAGTGCAAGGCGGATCCCGGCGGAACATGGCTCTATGTGAACGAGACGTTCGGGAAGCGCCTGGTCCGCTTTCGCATCACGAAAGACGGCCTGGGTGACCGGGAGACCTTTGCCGAGTTCGGCCACGGCGTGTTTCCCGACGGCCTGGACTTCGACGCCGAGGGTGGCCTCTGGATCACGAGCATCTTTTCCAACCGCCTCATCCGCGTCGCGCCCGATGGCCGCCAGACAGTCGTCCTGGAGGACAACGATCCCGCCTTCGTCGATCGCATGGAAGCCTTGTTCGCGAGCGGCGAGCTCGCCAGGGCCGGCACCCCCGAGGTTCCGGCGCAGCGGATCCGCAACCTGTCGTCCAGCGCCTTCGGCGGCCCGGACTTGAGGACCCTGTACCTGGGCTGCCTGCAGGACAGCCGGATCTACCGCATGCCGGCGCCGGTGGCGGGCGCGAAGCCGCCGCACTGGGACGTGCGTTTCCCGTAGCCGATGAAGCTCACCGCGCATCTCCTCGCACCGGCGGACGGCATCCCGAACCATCCGCGCTGGCCGCTCCTCGTGTACCCGGCGGCGCTCGAAAGCCCCTCGCCTGAGGATTTCGAGGAGATGTTCGGACGCAACCGCTGGCCGGCGGCGTGGCGCAATGGCGTCTTCCCGTTCCATCACTTCCACAGCAACGCCCACGAAGTGCTCGGCGTCTACGAAGGCGAGGTGACGGTGCAGTTCGGCGGCGAGCCCGGCGTGGTCCTCACCGCGCGGCCCGGCGACGTGATCGTGCTGCCGGCGGGCACCGGCCACAAGCGCCTTTCCTCGAAGGGTCGCCTCGGCATCGTCGGCGCTTACCCCGAAGGCGCGCACCCGGATACCTGCACGCCGCCATTCCTGACAGGGAAGAAAGCCGCGGTGGCGGGCGTGCCGCTGCCCGCGGCCGATCCGGTATTCGGTGCCGCGGGGCCGCTGTTCGCGCATTGGCGGGTTGGTTAGAATGCGCGGCCCTTCGTGAAAGCCCGCAATCATTAGCGCCACGCTCGCAGGTCGCACCTCCCTTCTCGCCACGCTGCCCTACGCCGGAACGATCTTCCTCTCCTCGTTCCTGCTGTTCCTCGTCCAGCCGATCATCGCCAAGCAGATCCTGCCGTGGTTCGGCGGCTCGGCGGCGGTGTGGACCACCTGCCTCGTCTTCTTCCAGAGCATCCTGCTCGCCGGCTACGCCTACGCCGACCTGACGCTGCGCCTGGGGGCGCGGCGCCAGGCGATGCTGCACATCGGCCTGCTCGCGCTCTCGCTCGCGACGCTGCCGATCCTCGCCTCGACCGGCTGGAAGCCGCAGGGCGACGAGGAGCCGATCACGCGCATCCTGCTGCTGCTCGTGGCGACGATCGGCCTGCCGTACTTCCTCCTCTCGACCACCACGCCGCTGCTGCAGCACTGGTACTGGCGGCGCTTCCAAAGCGCGGTGCCGTACCGCCTGTTCGCGCTGTCGAACTTCGCCTCGCTCGTCGCGCTGCTCGGCTTCCCGCTCCTCTTCGAGCCGGCCTTCGACCTCACGCAGCTCGGCTGGGGCTGGTCGTTCCTGTTCGTCGCCTTCGCCTTCCTCTGCGCGGGAACGGCCTGGCTGTCGCTTTCCGATACCCAGGCGATACAAGTCGAAAAAGCACGCAGCGAGAAGCCATCCACGGGCGTCCAGCTGCAGTGGCTGGGCCTCTCGGCGATGGGCTCGGTGATGCTGCTCGCGGTGAGCAACCACATCACGCAGAACATCTCGAGCGTGCCGTTCCTGTGGGTGCTGCCGCTCGCGCTCTACCTCGTCACCTTCATCCTCGCCTTCGACCACCCGCGCTGGTACCACCGCCTGACGTTCACGCTGTGGATGATCATCCTGCTGCCGGCGATGGCCTGGTACGTGCCTTCGCTCGACCTGAAGACGGCGGCGCCGCTCTACCTCGTCGGCATGTTCGTCGGCTGCATGTTCTGCCACGGCGAGCTCGCGCGGCTCAAGCCGGACCCGGCGCACCTCACGCGCTTCTACCTCATGATGTCGCTCGGCGGCGCGCTCGGCGCGGTGCTGGTGGCGATCGTCGCGCCGCTGGTGCTGCGCGGCTACTACGAGCTCGGCATCGCGCTCATCGCCCTCAGCGTCGTCTTTGTCCTGCGGATCGAGAAGCTGGCCAGGGTGGGCGCGGCGGTCGCGGGCATCGGCGTCGTGGTGCTCGTGTACCGCGCCGCGGACGACTACTCGCGCGGCGTGCGCGTGATGGAGCGCGACTTCTACGGCGTGGTGCGCACGGCGGACCACGAGACGCCGGTGCGCTACCGCGCGATGTACCACGGCGGCATCATGCACGGCGGGCAGCTGCTCGGCGAGGAGTTCCGCAACACGCCGGCGGACTACTTCAGCCCGGGCTCGGGCTACGGGCGCGTGTTCCAGTCGCTGCGCGAGCTGCAGCCGAACCGGCCGCTCAGCGTCGGCGTGATCGGCCTGGGCGCCGGCGTGATCGGGGCGTGGATGAAGCCGGGCGACCGCCTCGCGTTCTACGAGATCAGCCCACGGGTGGTGGATGTCGCCGAGAGCGAATTCACCTTCCTGAGAAATACCCTTGCCGAGAAGGAAATCATTCTCGGGGACGGCCGCCTGTCGCTCGAGCGCGAGCCGCCGCGCGGCTACGACGTCCTCGGCATCGACGCCTTCTCCGGCGACTCGATCCCGATGCACCTCGTGACGAAGGAGGCGATGGCGCTGTATGTGAAGCACATCAAGGAAGACGGCGTGATCGTCTTCCAGGCGACCAACCGCTTCGTCGACCTGCTCCCGGTGGTGAAGCGCCTCGCCGCCGAGTTCGGCCTGGAGGCCTACAACGTCGCCGACGTGCCCTCGGCCAGCGAAGGCAAGGAGTTCTGGTACTCCTCGACCGACCAGGTCATCGTCACGCGCAACCGCAAGCTCCTCGAGGCGCCGCTCCTCCTCGAAGCCGCCGAGCCCATCGAGGACCGCCCCGACCTGCCGACCTTCACCGACTCGCACCACAACCTGCTGCGCATCCTGAAGCGCTGAATTCGGGGACAGCTACCGAATTCCACGCGGCTACGCCGCGCGCTCCCGCTTGTTGAATTCGGTAGCTGTCCCCGAATTCAAAGGTTGGCGATGACCGCGCGGGTGAATTCGGCGGTGGTCGCTTTCCCCTTGAGGTCTTTGGTGCGCACGCCGTCCTCGCGCAGGGTGCGATCGACCGCGCCGCGGATGTCGGCGGCGAGGCCGCGTTTGCCGACGTGCTCGAGCATCAGGCACGCGGCGAGGAGGAGGGCGAGGGGGTTGGCGATGCCCTTGCCGGCGATGTCGGGGGCGGAGCCGTGCACCGCCTCGAAGATCGCCGCCTTCGGGCCGATGTTCGCGCCCGGCGCCATGCCGAGGCCCCCGACCAGGCCGGCGAGCTCGTCGGAGAGGATGTCGCCGAAGAGGTTGGTGGTGACGATGACGTCGAACTGCCACGGGTCGAGCACGAGCTGCATCGCGCAGGCGTCGACGATGCGATCGTCGATGGCGACTTTCCCCGCGTAGCGCCTGCCGACGTCGCGAGCGGTTTCCAGGAACACGCCGGTGAGCGCCTTCAGCACGTTCGCCTTGTGCACGATGGTGACCTTCTTCCGCTTGTGCTTCACGGCGTAGTCGAAGGCGAACTCCGCGATGCGGCGGCACTCGGCGCGCGTGTTCACGCCCGAGCTGATGGCGACCGCGCGCGGGTCGTCGCCGATGGCGAGGTAGTGCTCCCAGGCGACGTAGAGGCCTTCCAGGTTCTCGCGCACGAGGACGATGTCGATGTCCTCGTAGCGCCCGCCGGGCACCATCGTGCGCACCGGGCGCAGGTTGGCGTACAGGCCGAACTCCTCGCGCAGCCGCACGTTCACCGAGCGGAACCCGCCGCCCACC
>DASZQH010000073.1:0-10649 GCA_035549805.1 Burkholderiales bacterium | reverse complement strand
GCTGCTGCGGCCGCTCGAGGCGCTGCTCGGCGCGACGCGCGCCGAGATGAGCTTCGTCTTCGGCCTTGCCACGGTGACGCTCACGGTCGGCATGAACGTCGCGCCGCGGCTCTACGGGCGGTTCCCGCCGATGGCGCTCGCGCTCGCCTGCGGCGTCCTCAGCGCGGCGGGGCTCGCGCTCGCCGCCGCGGCGACCAGCTTCGCGGCGTTCGCGATCGGCTACGGCGTGCTGTTCGGCCCCGGCGCGGGCGTGCTCTTCATCCTCGCGCAGCAGTCGGTGAACCAGACGGTGACGACGGCGCGCGGGCTCGCCAACGGCTACGTGGTGAGCCTGTATCCGCTGGGCGCGATGCTCGGCGCGCCGCTCCTCGCCGGGGCCGTGCAGGCCTGGGGCGTGCGCGCGGCGCTCGCCGGGCTCGGGGTGACGGTGCTCGCCGCGTGCGCCTGCGCCGCGGCCCTGCTGCACGTCACGGCGATCCGCATGGTCGACACCGCCGCGGCCGGAGAGCGCGCGGACGAGCCGCTCGGGCCGACGTTCTACCGGCTCGGCGCCGTGTTCTTCCTCGCCGCGGCGGCGGGGCTGACGGTGCTCAGCCAGGCGGCGGCCATCGTGCAGGCGTACGGCGGCGCGGCGGCGCTCGCGGTCGGCGCGACGACCTTCATCACCGGCGCCGTCGGGGCGGCTCGCATCGCGGGCGGCGGGCTCGTCGACCGCTTCGGCGCCGCGCGCGTCGGCATCGGCGCGCACGCCTTCTCGCTCGCCGGCGCGCTCGCGCTCGCGGCCTCGCCCGCGCCGCTCGTCGCGGCGCTCGCGCTCGGCATGATCGGCATCGGCTACGGCATCGTGTCGGGCCGCGTCGCCGGCGCGATCGCGCAGTACTGGCATCGCAACCAGTTCGGGCGCGTGGCGAGCCGCCTCTACATCGCGTGGTGCGGGGCGGCGGTGAGCCTGCCCGTGCTCGCGGGCTGGCTCTTCGACCGCACCGCGAGCTACGGCCCGGCCGTCTGGATCGCGGCCGGCATCAACGTGCTGGGCGCGTTCCTTGCAGCGGGCCTGCCATCCAGGAGGCCTTCATGAGCAAACGAATTCTTCTCGCCGCTTCGTGCGTAGCTGCGCTCGCCGCCGCCGTGCCGGCGAGCTTCGCGCAGACGGCCGGGCAGCCGGGCACCTCGCTCGGCGTGCCCTCGACAGGCTCGATCGTCCGCCCGGGCGACACCACGCTGCCGGGCACGCCCACCACGCCGGGGCTGAGCACGCTCCCGGGGGCCGCGAGCGGGACGTCGCCGGGAGTGCTCCCGCCGCTCGCGCCGAGCACGCCCGGGCCGAGCGTGCTGCCGAACTCGACCGATCCGCTCGATCGCAACTCCTCGACGGGCGCCACGCGGCCGCCGTTCGGCTCGAGCGGCACGTCGCCGCGGCCGATGCCGGGCTGCGTACCGGGAAGCGTGACCAATCCCTGCTAGCGGGGCGGGATGTCGCGGCGCTTGGAGAGGCCGCGCAGCTCGGGGAGCGTCGCCTCGTTGAGGATGATGTCGACGCAGCGCAGGAACACTTCGGTGCCCGGCTGGCCGAGGCCGCGCTGCCAGCGCTTCAAGGTCTGGGCGTCGACATTGAGGCGGACCGCCGCGGCTTCGGCGCCGCCGCAGATCTCGATCACACGCTCGATCGCACGCCGATAGACGTCGACCACGGCTTTTCCCTTTCACCCCCGACCCGACCCAGCGTGACCGCAAAGTGTGACGTCGTCAAGACGGCGCGCGGGCGCCCCCGCTTCGCCATGATTTTTCAGGGATTCGCCTCTCCGTGCCCCGGGCCGCGCGAGCTTCCGGGACGAGCATGGGCCCCGTCGCCAACCAAACCACGGGAGTCCCCATGAAGCACTTTCTGATCTTCGCCGCGCTCACCGCGGGCGCCGCCAACGCCGATCCGAGCCATCTTTCCCATCTGTCCGCGGCCGGCCAGTCCGTCACGAATGCCTACGGCGAAGCCTGGCGCTTTGCGCATGCCGCTCCCGCGGCGCTGAAGACCGAAGTGCTGTTCGCGTTCGACGGCGACGAGCTGGGCGAAGAGGGCCGCAAGGCGCTCGACGAGCTGAAGCAGCGCATCCTCGCGCGCGAGGTGCGGACCATCGTCGCCACCGCGCACGCCGACCGGCTCGGCAACGACGGCTACAACCTCGCGCTCTCGGCGCGCCGCGCCCAGGCCGTGCGCGCGTATCTCATCGAGCAGGGCATCCCGGAGTCGAGCATCCTCGTCGACGTCGCCGGCGCCGGCACGCCGGTGAGCGCGTGCCGCGACCTCGGCGAAGAGACGCGCCGCAACCTGAAGCTCGTCGCCTGCCTGCAGCCGGACCGCCGCGTCGAAGTCGAGGCCGCGGAGAAATAGGAACGGGGCTTGCTGCGAAAGGGGATGAACTCGAAATTCATCCTCCTTTCCCTTTGCGCCGCGCTCCTCGCCGGATGCGGCGGCACCAGCGTCGGCGGCCGGCCCATTACCGACGGTTCCGGAAATCCGGTGCGGATCGGCGATCCGGAGAACGCGAGCGGGGGTCCCAGCTCCCCCGGCTGGCCGACCTACACGCCCAGCCAGGCGGGCCGCTGACCTAGCGTCGCGCTCGGGTCAGCGCCGACACCGCGATCGCGGCCAGGAACAGCGGGACGCTGACTGCGACGAGGGCCTGGTAGGCGGCGACGCCCTCGACGCGCGCGAGGACGAGGCCGCCGATCGCCGGGCCCACGGCCTGCCCGAGGTACAGCGCCGAGGAGTTGAGCGCCACGGACACGGACGCCTGCTGCGGCGCGAGCGCGGCGAGGCGCGCCTGCTGCGCGCTGTTCGCGGCGAAGGTGCCCAGGCCCCAGAAGAAGAGCACGACGAGGAACAGCGCGAGCGAGCCCGCCGACCAGGGCCAGAGCAGGTGCGCGAAGAGCATCGAGAGCATCGCCGCCATCACCACGTTCTGCGCGCCGAGGCGATCGACGAAGCGCGCCGAGAGCACGTTGCCGAGCACGCCGACCGCGCCGAAGCCGGCGAGGATGAGCCCGAGCGCCTCCGGCGAGACGTGCAGGAACGCGATCGTCGCCGGCACGATGTAGGCGAGGATCACGAACTGCGGCGCGCTCATCAGGAACGTGACGCCCACCACCGTGAGCAGCGCGCGGTTGCCGAGGATCGCGCCCCACATGCGGCGGTCGACGGGCTGGATGCGCAGGCCCGCCGGCACGTAGCGCCACACGCCGAGCGCGGCGATCGCCGCGCCGGCGGCGACGAGCAGGAAGCCGAAGCGCCAGCCGACTTTCGCCGCGATGTACGCGCCGAGCGAGACCCCGATCACCGACGAGATCGCCCAGCCGAGGAACACGAACGCGATGGCGCGCCCGCGCTTCTCCGGCGGCACGAGCAGCGCCGCGGTGGCCGCGGCCTGCGCCGTGAAGAGCGCCGCGCCGAACGACGTCGCGACGCGCGTGAGGAGCATCGGCAGGAAGGCCGAAAGCAGCGCCGCCGCCAGGTGTCCGGCGACATAGAGGAGCTGCATCGAGACGAGCAGCTTGCGCCGGTCGAAGCGGCTCGTCGCGCCGGCGAGCAGCGGCGCGCTCAGGCAGACGGTGAAGGCGAACGCGCTGATGAGCTGGCCGCCGACGGGCAGCGAGACGCCGAGCCCCTCCGACAGCATCGGCAGCATCCCCGGCACGATGAGCGTCCCGGTGCCGATGATGAAATTGCCGAAGCAGAGGGCGACGAGGCTGGCGGGCACCGCGGGATTCTAGGGGGAGCCTCCGCGCCGCATTACGGTTGTTACGGGTGCGGCTAGGCGCGCTTTCCCCAGACGGCCCAGTACTCGTCGCCCTTCTTCTCGACCTGCACCTCGATCACGACCTCGGGGTCGATGCCATGGATGCTGCGCGCCTTGTCCTCGGGCAGGTGGTCGGCGAGGCTCTCGCCGTGCACGAGGAGCAGGTCCGCCTTGCCGCGTGCGAGCGCGCGGCGGCAGTGCTCGAGACGCTCCTTGCCGGCGGAGCCGTCGGACCAGGGGCGCGAGCCTTCCTCGTTCGGCGACCAGAGCAGGCCCGCGCAGCTCCCGTCGTTCGACTCGACCGCGGAGGCCCAGAGGGCGATCACCACGTTGCCGTCGGCGCTCATGCCGCTCCAGCTCGTGCGCGGGTCGGTGAGGTGCACGCCGCGCGCCTCGAAGGCCTTGGTGCGCGAGAGGTAGCGCTGGTTCTTCGGCACCGCCTTGAGCGGCCCGTTGCCGCGGCCGGTGCCTTTCGGCAGGCTCTTCAGGACGTCGCCGCAGAGGGTGGCGAGCTCGGCCTCGCCGAGGCGCAGCGCGTTGTCGCGCAGCATTTCGAGGTCGTGCTTGCCGAGCTGCGCGAGGCGCTCGGGGGTCCAGCTCGCGGCGCGGCCGCGCTTGAGGGGGGTGATCTTGGATGTATTCATCCCCGATTGGAGCACATTAATGGCTCCTGCGCGGCGCGCTGCGGAGAAGTTCCTCGAGATCCTTCTTCCACCACTTCGCCTGGCCGGTGGTGCCGTGGCCGGCGGTCTGGTCGCTCGCCGGGATGAGCAGGAGCCG
Source organism: Burkholderiales bacterium (assembly GCA_035549805.1). Classification (GTDB taxonomy): domain Bacteria; phylum Pseudomonadota; class Gammaproteobacteria; order Burkholderiales; family SG8-39; genus SCGC-AG-212-J23. The sequence goes on along the minus strand of DASZQH010000073.1, from coordinate 6,078 downwards.
GCCGTTCTTCACGCGCCGCAGCTCGCGCTCCATCACGCCGGTCGACGGCGGGTTCCTCTCGTCGTCGGCGGCGTTGATCGCGAGCAGCGTCGCCTCGATCCTCTCCAGCCCCTTCGACGGGTTGTAGTCGCGCGAGGAGTCCCACTGGTAGAGCACGTCGTCCGGATCGGCCGTGAACGGCGCCTTGAGGCGGGCATCGAGGATCTGGTCCGCCTTCTCGCGCGTCGGCGCGACGCGGTAGAACGCCTGGTCGCCGCCGTTGGTGGCGATGGCGAAGAACACGGAGGCGAACTGGGCGTTCTTCGGGTCGCGGCGGATCGAGTCGATGATCAGGCGGCGCATCATCCAGTTGCGGCTCGACATCTCGACCGGCTGCGAGGCCATCGGCACCGCGACGTCCATGAACTGCGGGTACTTCTGCGCCCAGATCCAGGTCTCCATGCCGCCCATCGAGTTGCCGATGACGAGGCGCGCGCGCTTCACGCCGAGGTGCTCGGTGAGCAGGCGGTGCGAGGCGTCGACCATGTCGTCGTAGTTGTAGCGCGGGAACTTCGCGCGCAGGCCGTCGGAGGGCTTGCTCGACTTGCCGTGGCCGATGGCGTCGGGCAGGACGATGAAGTATTTCTCCGCGTCGAGCGGCTGCCCGGCGCCGAAGAGCTCGCCGCCGAACGCGGGCGAGAGCATGCTCGCCCCCGAGCCGGTGGTGCCGTGCAGGACGACCACCGCCTCGTTCTTCGGGTCGCCGAGCGTGCGGTAGTGCAGCTTGAGCTCCGGCAGCGCTTCGCCGGTGTGGAACTTGAAGTCGCGCGCGAGCCACGTGCCTTCCTTCGCGGCGGGAATGTTCTGCGCGACGGCGCTGTCGAGCCAGGCGAAGAGGGCGATGCCGGTCATCAGGATTCTCAGGGCGTTCATGGGTTCCTCCGGGATCGCAATATAGTCCAAGTCGCCGCGCGCGGGCGGCGCTAGGCTGCGCGGATGGCCACGATCCGCAAGAGCCTGCTCGTCGATTCGCCCGTGGAGCGCGTGTGGGACGCGTTCCGCGACGTGGGACAGGTCCACGCCCGGCTCGCGCCGGGCTTCGTCACCGCCTGCCGCCTCGAAGGCGGGGCGCGCGTCGTCACCTTCGCGAACGGCCTCGTCGCCACCGAGCTGATCGTCGACCTCGACGACGAGGCGCGGCGCCTCGCGTACTCCGCGCGCAGCGAGCGCCTGGTGCATCACCACGCGACCTTCCAGGTGTTCGACCACGGGCCCGACCGCACGCGCATCGTGTGGACGGCGGACGTGCTGCCGCACGAGGCTTCCCGGGTGGTCGAGCCCATGATGGAGGAAGGCTGCCGCGCCATGAAGCGGACGTTGGAGAGTACAGTCCGGTAATGGCGCTGCGCACCGTGTTCCAGGACCGCTCCCTCGCGGTGGGGACGTGGGTGTGTCCCTATGGGCCGCACGACCGGCCGTTCGTCGAGGTCAATGCCGGCTGGCGCCTCTCGTACGTGCACCGCGGCAGCTTCGGCTGCCGCGCGCGCGGCCGTGACTTCGAGTTCGTCGCCGGCAGCGTCAAGGTCGCCCGGCCGGGCGACGAGTACGTCGCGACGCACGAGCACCATCACGGTTGCGGCGACGAGTGCGTGAGCGTCGCGTTCTCGCCCGAAGCGGTGGACGCCACCGGCGCGGCGAAGGCGCCGTGGGACCAGGTGTGCCTGCCGCCGCTTCCCCGGACCATGGTGCTCGGCGAGCTCCTCCACGCCGCGGCGAAGGGCGAGAGCGACTTCGGCGTCGACGAAGCCGCCTTGCTTCTCCTCGCCGGCTTCAAGAAAGTGTCGGGACCCTTTTCCGCGGCATCCCTTTCCGCCGCGGACCGGCGGCGCGCGGTCGAAGGCGCGCGCTGGCTCGAGGAGAACTTCGCCGAGGATCTCGGCCTCGACGACATGGCGCGCGAGGCGGGCCTTAGCCCGTTCCATTTCCTGCGTGTGTTCGCGCGCGTGCTCGGCGTGACGCCGCACCAGTACCTCGTGCGCTCGCGCGTGCGCGAAGCGGCGCGCCGCCTCGCCGACCCCGCGCGCTCGGTCACCGACATCGCGCTCGACGTGGGCTTCGCCGATCTCTCCAACTTCGTGCGCACCTTCCGCCGCGCCGCCGGCGTCTCGCCCGGGGCATTCCGCCGCGCCGCGCGCGGCGAGCGCAAGATCCTCCAAGAACGCCTCGGCGCGCTCGCCTAGCCTTTCCGCGTCATCACGGAAAGGAGGCAGCATGTACGACCACATCGGAGTGCGGGTGAAGGATCTCGCGCGAGCCGCGCGCTTCTACGAAGCGCTTCTCGCGCCGCTGGGCCACGTCGCGGGCTCGAAAGGAGAGGGCTATGCGGGATTCGGCCCTCAAGGAAAACCCGCTTTCTGGATTCATCTCGACAAGCGGCCTGCGGGATGCCACATCGCTTTCCACGCGAAGGATCGCGCGGCGGTCGACGCATTCCATGCGGCGGGGGTGAAGGCGGGCGGCCGGGACAACGGCGCGCCGGGCTTGCGCCTCGACTACGGGCCCACCTACTACGCGGCGTTCATCCTCGACGCCGACGGCAACAACCTCGAGGCCGTCTGCATGAAGTAGCCGGCTACGGCGCGCCGTGGAGCTTTCGAAACGCGAGGAATTCCCGCTGCGTGCGCGGTCCCCACGTGCGGAAGTGCGGGTCGGGATTCTCTTGATAAGCCTGTTTTTCTCCGGCAACGCGATCGGTGCGCGTGTATCGCTTCACTTCTTGAGGCGAAAGACCGTAGACCCTGGCGGCGTTGCGGCCGAAGATCTTCGCGCGCAGCGCCGGCGTGATCTCGGGGTACCCGTGCGCGGAGCGCAGTTGCGGCGAGATCTGGAAGGTGCGGAACGCCTGGATCTGGTCCTGCGGCGCGCCGTACCAGATCGAGTCGGTGCCCCACAGCACGTTGTCCGGCCCGCAGTGCCGGATGAGCTTGCCCAGGCCGTGGGCCGCCTGCTCCGGATCGCGCATCAGGAAGCGCCAGGTGCTGCCGAGCTCGGCGTAGACGTTGCTGCCGGGTTTCACGTCGTTCTTCAGCAGGGACGTCACCAGCGTGTCGATGCCGTCCTTGCCTTCCCGGTAGGCCTCCTCCTTCACGCTGCTCACGAAGCCCGAGTGATAGACGAGGAAGTTCACGTCGGGAAAGCGCTTCGCGACGATGCCGATGTCGCTGCACTGGCTGTGCTCGTAGGAGCGGCTGCCGAACGGCAGCCCCTTGTGGATGCAGATGGTCTTCACGCCGACGGCGCGCGCGCGCTCGATGAAGCGGATCCCGGCGTCGTCGTGGAGGAAGAAGCCTTTGCCGTCCGGGCCCCATTGCGTGTAGGTCTTCCAGGCGCTGACGTTCCATTTCTCCTTCAGCTCCGCCATCGACTCCACGTCGCCCGGCTGGTTGGGGTTGACGCGGCCGTGCAGGAGCAGGCGGTGCGTGCCCTCCAGCCGCTCGACGAGGCGGCGCACCGCGTCGGCCTCCTCGATGGTGACCGGCTCGCGCTCGCGCGTGGACGGCACGAAGGACAGCACCATCACGTCGGTGTCGCTGTCCAGGAAGACGTCCTTGAGGAAGACCTCCGCGTTCTTCGGGTTCCCGTCCGGCCGCGCGATGAAGTGACCCTGCACGTCGAGGATGAACTCGTCCTTTGCCGGCCCGACCTGCGCGCGCGCGAGCTCGAGGTCGAGCGCCGCCTCGCGCGGCACGTCGAAGAACCCGCCGCTGCGCCCGGCGGCGGCGTTCGCGGCGTTGAACGCGAGCAAGGTGCTCGCGGCGCCGCAGGAGGATACGAGAAACGCTCGCCGGGTCATGCCGAGCCGCTTCGCGTTGCGCGTCGCCGCCTCGAGCGCCGCGGCATTGCCGGCAACGCTCGCCGGCGGCAGCGGCACGGGAGCGAACTCGCCGTTCGAGGTGCTGTCGACCTTGATGGGGAGACGCCTGCCTTCGGGATCGATCATCGCAACCTCCATCGAGTATTCTCGACCTCGGGGAGGGCGCATGTCCATCGCAGGGGAAACCGAGCCGGAGCGTCCGGCGCCGTACTGGAAGTGCGTGGTCGCCGCGCTGCCGCCGCTGTTCGTGGCCTGGCAGTACGTCGCGGCGTTGCGCGCCGGCCGGGGGGCGCGCGGCGACACCTCCTGGCTGACTTCGGGGATGCAGGCGGAGTTCCTCGCCATCCACTCGATGGCGTTCCTCGGCATGATCGCGCTCTGGAAGCCGAAGACTCCGAAGGAGGCGCAGACGCGCGCGCTCGTCTTCTGGGGCCTCTTCGGCGCCTACCTCCTCGGCGCGTGGCACGCCGGCACGCAGCTCGCCGCGCTCTTCGCCGGCGCGACCTTCGTCACCTATCTCGGCTTGTTCCTCAACTGGCGCTCGGAAAGCGCGCAGGTGCAGCTCGGGGCGCGCTGGCTGGCCGGGTTCGTGCTCTTCGTCGCGGCGCTGCAGATCTTCGGCGCGCCGCGGCGCGCCAACGACTGGGTCGGCCAGACGTCGGTGCTGCGCGCCGGCGCGCTCTACTTCCTCGGCCTCGCCGCGCTGGAGCTCTCCGGCTTCTACCTGCGCTGGCTGCCGCCGCGGGCCGGCCGGATCGCGGCGGCGCTTCGGCAAAGCCGGCGAGTTTCCTAGAATCGGGGACCGATGAACGCCGTGAACGAACGCCGGCTCGAGGAAGGACTGCGCTTCGCGCGGCGCATCTACCTGCCGCGCACCGTCGGGCTCGGCGCCGGCTTCGTCTGCATCGCCGGCGGGCTGTGGCAGCAGGACGCGGCGGCGCTCGCCTACGTGCTGCTCGCCCTCAACACGCTGGCGTGGCCGCACCTCGCCTGGCCGCTCGCGCGGCGCAGCCGCAATCCCTACCGCGCGGAGCTGCGCAACCTGGTGGTCGACTCGATGAGCGGCGGCCTCTGGGCCGGCTACCTCGGCTTCAACCTCGTGCCCGCCGCGGTGCTGGTCGGGGTGCTCGCGATGGACAAGGCGGTGATAGGCGGGCCCCGCTTCCTCGCGCGCTGCTTCGCGGCGCAGGCGCTCGCCGCGCTCGCCGGCTTCGCGCTCGCGGGCTTCGAGCTGCGCCTTGCCTCCGCCACGCCGACCGTGCTCGCGAGCCTGCCGCTGCTGCTGATCTACCCGATCGCAGTCGGCTTCAACGCGCACAGCCTCGCGCGCCGCGTGCGCCAGCAGAACCTGCTCCTCGAGACGCTGAGCAGCACCGACGGGCTGACCGGCCTGCTGAACCGCATGTATTGGGAGCAGGCGATGGCGGCCGAGTTCGCGCGCTGCCGCCGCCACGGGCAGCCTTCGGCCGTGATGATGATCGACATCGACCACTTCAAGGCGATCAACGACCGGCACGGCCACGCGACCGGCGACGAGGTGATCCGCTGCGTCGCCGAGATGCTGCGCAGCGCGACGCGCGGCCACGACCTGGTCGGCCGCTACGGGGGCGAGGAGTTCGGCGTGCTGCTGCCCGGCACCGATCTGGAGGGCGCCGTCGTGCTCGCCGAGCGCGTGCGGCGCAGCGTCGAGAGCGAAGCGCTCGATTCCCACACCGGCGTACGCGGCACCGTGAGCATCGGCGTCGCGCAGCTCGACCCGGACGACGCGTCGCACGAAGCGTGGATCTCGCGCGCCGACCGCGCCCTCTACGAGGCGAAGGGCGCCGGCCGCAATCGCGTGGAGCGGGCATAAGTCCCGCCCCGGCGGGCGATTTCCGTGGTACAGTCCGCGCCGCAGTGATCTTCAAGCAGTGAAGTTGCCCGTCCCCACCCAAGCCCAGCGGCACGCCGCGCAGCTTCCGTAGTGGCAGTCAATTCCCCTTCCTTGATCGTCATGCCCGAAGCGGGGCGCGGTTCGTCTCGACACATAAAAGGAAGTGGAAATGGCTACTGGCAAAGTGAAGTGGTTCAACGACTCCAAGGGTTTCGGGTTCATCACGCCGGATGACGGCGGCAAGGACCTGTTCGCCCATCACTCGTCGATCCTGATGGACGGCTACAAGTCCCTCAAGGAAGACCAGAAGGTCTCGTTCGAAGTGAAGGACGGCCCGAAAGGCCCGGCCGCG